>NZ_BAABDQ010000035.1:0-143243 GCF_039539705.1 Nonomuraea rosea
GTGGCCCGCGCTCCCGCGACGTGCGCCAGCGCCCGGTCGAGCTCGCCGCGGGCCGCCAGCGGCGCCGCGCACACCACTTCCAGGCACGGCAGCAGCCACCGCTGGCCCAGCGTGAGCGCCTCGGCCAGCGCGCGGCCCGCCCTGGTGGCGGCCTCGTCCCAGCGCGACTCCCCGTGCTCGGCTACGGCGAGCAGCGCGGTGGCCAGCAGCCGGTGGTGCGGCAGCCCGGCCTTCCGCTCCGCTGCGACGACCCGCCTGAGCATCGCGCCCGCCTGCTCGGCCGCGTCGCACTCCAGGAGCGCGACGGCCGCGGCGAGGCTGTCGGGTGGCGCGCTGGCGCTGGGTGCCCCGCCCAGCGCCAGCACGTCGTACGGCCTGGCGACCGCGCCCTGCAGGGGCTGTTCGATCGCCAGGCGGGCCCAGTCCACCGCCGCCGCACGGTCCCCGGTGACCAACCGCAGCCAGGCCACCTGCTCGGCCACGTCGGCGGCGAACCCGGGCTCTCTGTGCCGCCACGCCTCGGCCAGCAGCTCGGACGCCTCATCGAAGCGTCCGGAGGCCAGCGCGAGCCGTCCGAGCACGTACCGGCGCACCGGGCGCGGGTCGGCGTTGCGCGCCGTGGCGAGCTCGGCGGCCCGGAGCACATCGCCCCCGATGAGGACGTGCTCCAGCACCGCCGTGCGCAGCTCGTCGCAGCGCGCCGCCGACTCGGTGAGCCCGGCGGCCAGGTCCAGATGGGCGGCGGACTCCTGCCACTGCCCGTGTTGCACGGCCTTGGCGGCGTACCCGACCAGCTCGTCGGCCAGCAGCTCGTCGGGCCCGCCCGCCGCGGCGGCCCGGTGGCGCAGCGCCGTGCCGGGGTCGTCCACCAGCCGGGCGGCGGTCAGGTGCAGGCGCGCCCGGCCGCCCGCGCCGAGCCAGTCGTAGGCCGCGGCCCGCGCCAGCGGCTCGGGAAAGTCGATCATGCGGCCGGGCAGCTCGCGGAGCAGCCCGGCGCCGACGGCCTCTTCGAGGGCGTTCAGCGGCTCGCCGAGCCCGGTGCCGACGGCCGCGGCCAGGTGCAGCGGGCAGCGCCCGCCCAGCACCGCGCACGCCGCGGCGAGCTGCCGGGCGGCGGGGGTGCAGGTGTGCAGGCGGCGGGCGAAGAGCCGCAGGTACGTGCTGGGGACGGGCAGGCGTACGCCGGGATCGGCCAGGACCGGCAGCGGGACGCCGGCCAGCAGGGCGCGGGCGTGCAACGGGTTGCCCAGGGTGTGCTCACGCAACCGGACGGCCACCTGCCCGGCCAGCCCCGCCACCCCGCCTGGGCCGAGCGCCGACAGCGTCCCGTCGCCGCCGGCGTCCGCGCCAGGCGTGACCGCCGGTGGGTCGCCGGGGCGTCCTGCCGAGCCGGCCAGCTCCGCCAGGTCGGCCGCGCTCAGCCCGCCGAGCGTGATGCGGAGCGTGTCGTCGCCGGTCAGGAGCCGCCGCAGCCCTTCCGGCAGCCACGCGTCCGCCGACGAGCCGGCCCACGGGCCCGTCCATGAGCCGGTTTGCGGGCCGACCAGCGTGGCCTGCGACTCGGCCTGCGCACCAGCTTGCAGAGCGGCTGGTAGGGCGGCTGGGAGGGCGGCTTGTGGAGCGGCCCAGGGGTCGGCAC
Organism: Nonomuraea rosea; assembly: GCF_039539705.1. NCBI lineage: Bacteria > Bacillati > Actinomycetota > Actinomycetes > Streptosporangiales > Streptosporangiaceae > Nonomuraea > Nonomuraea rosea. Next base: position 1,640 of record NZ_BAABDQ010000035.1, read on the forward strand.
GCGGGTCGGACAGGTCACGGCAGGCGATCACCACAAGCACCCGCCCCGCCCGGATCCGCCGCAGCACGTAACCGAGGGCGCGCAGCGACGGCCGATCCGCCCACTGCGCGTCATCGACCACCACGGCCAGCGGCCCCTGCGCCTGCAACCGGTCGATGACGTCGCAGAGCACCTGCCCCGCCGCACAGGGATCCAGCCCCGCCAGCCCCGGCCCGGCCCACTCCCCCAGCGCACCATCGACCAGCGGACGCCCCACACCGTCCGCCAGCTCCGGCACCGCATGATCGCCGAACTGCCGCGCAGCATCGTCCGCAAGCTGCCGCGCAGCACGATCGCCGAGCTCCCGCGCCGCGCTATCGGCAAGCTGTCGCGCAGCGCCCTCCGCGAGCTGTCGCGCAGCGCCCTCCGCGAGCTGTCGCACGACGCCGAGTCTGAGCTGACGTTCGCTCTCCTCGCCGCTGGCCGCCAGCACCCGCACGCCCGCCTCCCCGCCGAGCGTGTGGTGGATGAGCGCGGACTTGCCGATCCCCTCCGGCCCCTCGATCACAACCCTCCGTGCGGCTCCCCCGCCCACCGCACGCAACTCCGCCCGCAACAGGGCGATCTCCGCAATCCTGCCGACGAACATGCGCGTTCCCTCCGCCGCCCTCAGCATTCCAGAGCAGCGCAGGCCCCGCCTGATACACCCTCAGAGCGCCCCGACGAGCCCCCACGCGGCGGTCGCGTCGTCGTGCCGCTTCCCGCGCACCGGCCCCCGCGACCGCTCCAGCTCGCGCACGGCCCCGATCAACGCCCCAGGCCCCTGCCCGGTCAGCACCGCGAGCACGTCGTCCCAGCTCCAGCCGTACCACTCGACGAGCCGCGCGACCCCGTCGGTGAACACCCCGGCCCCGCGCACCTCGCGCGCGTCCACGGCCCCGCACACGCCGTGCCCGGCCGCCTCAGGCCGGGCCCCTGCCACCCAGAACCCGCCGGGCGCGCACCGCATCCGCCGCACCAGCTCCACCGAGTACGGCCGCCCGCCGGGCAGCCGCTCCAGCCGATCGTCGCTCACCACCCGCACCCCGCCGCCCGCCAGCGCGAACACCACCGGCGAATCCCCCAGCACCAGGTACTCCAGCCGCCCGCGCACGCTTCTGACCATGGCCACCGTCGAGGACGGCGAGTCCGGGTTCGCCAGATCGCAGGCGCCGCCGTGCGCGGAGCGGGTCCGCTCGATGGCCGCTGCCAGGATCTCCGCCGGCGACGCGCCATCCCCGGCGCAGAGCCCGTCCGCCAGCGCGCCGCCGAGCCGGGCCACCAGCCACGCCACGTCGTGCACGCAGCCGCTGTCCACCCCGGCCGCCGCCGTGGCCCCGTCGAGCACCACGATCCACGAGGGCCCGGCGATCACCAGGTCCTCGTTCGGCCGCTCGGACCCGGGCCGGGTGGCGTACACGATCTCCGCGAACATGACAGCGACTGTGCCACAGCCGCACCCCCCGCCGGGGCCCGGCTTCCAGAGCGCCTACCCGGCCGGTCGCGTCTAGACGATCACCAGCTCGCGCGGCGTGTTGTTCAGCCGCTCGCCGCCGGTGTCGGTGCACACCAGGATGTCCTCGATCCTGGCCCCATGCCGGCCGGGCAGGTAGATGCCCGGCTCGACGGAGAAGGCGAACCCGGGCTCCATCGGCTCGCCGTTGCCGGCCACGATGTACGGCTCCTCGTGCGTCTCGATCCCGATCCCGTGCCCGGTGCGGTGGATGAAGTAGTCGCCGTAGCCCGCCTCGGCGATGACCTCCCTGGCCGCAGCGTCGATCGACTCGCACGACACGCCCGGCCGCACCGCCGCGCAGGCCGCGTCCTGGGCCCGGCGCAGCACCTCGTAGTATGCGGCGAAGTCGGCGGGCGGCTCCCCCACGCTGTAGGTCCGCGTGGAGTCGGAGCAGTAGCCGTTGTGCAGCTGGCCACCGATGTCCACCACGACCGGCTCGCCCGCCTGGATCACCCGGTCGGACATGTCGTGGTGCGGGCTGGCGCCGTTGGGCCCGGAGGCGACGATCACGAAGTCGACCGTCTCGTGGCCCGCAGCCAGGATCGCCTCGGCGATGTCCCGGCCCACCTCCCGCTCCGTGCGCCCCGCCCGCAGGAACCCGGGGACCTGGCGATGCACCGAGTCGATCGCCTCGCCCGCCGCGCGCAACGCCGCCGCCTCGGCGGCCGACTTGCGCATCCGCAGCTCCCGCAGCACGCTGCCGGCCAGCACCTGCTCAGCCTCCGGCAGCACCTCGCGGAAGCGCAGCGACGACATCGCCCACATCCGGTCGGCCAGCCCCACCTTGCCGGCGCCGCCCAGCCTGGCCGCCGCGATCGCGTACGGGTCGTCGGTCTCGTCCCAGGCCACGAACTCCAGCCCGAGCCGCGAGGCGGGCGACGCCTGCGCGGCGGGCAGCTCCAGGCGCGGCACCATCATGTACGGCTCGCCGGAGGCGGGCACCACGAGGCAGGTCAGCCGCTCCAGCGGCTTGGCGTCATAGCCGCTCACATAACGCAGATCGGGACCCGGAGTGAGCAACAGGGCGTCGAGCCCGGCCTTGGCGGTGGCCTCCTGCACGGCGGCGAGACGGGACACGGGATACAGGTCTGAGGACGTCACAGCCACAATCTACTCCGGACTGGGCCGCCTAAAATCCGCGAAAAGGTCTCACAACACGGAAAGCCATCGCTACACTCCGTTCAATATTGATCACGTAGTGTGGGGTCAATTGTCCAGTTCCACCGCACTTTGAGAGTGAGACCATGGTCGACGTCATAGGCGCGGCCGAGCTGCTCGGGCACGAGAGCGACGCCGAGATGCTCGCGGTACGGCTCGCGCACGCCCAGCGGCTCGGCAACATGGGCTGGGCGGAGTGGCACCTCCACACCGGCGAGGTCGTCTGGTCCGACCAGGTCTACGCCATCTTCGGCCGCGACCCGCAGGCCGGCCCGATCGCGCTGGCCGACCTGGCCGAGCACGTCGAGCCCGCGGACGTGGGCGCGCTCGACCGCCTGCTGTGGTCGGCCCTGCAGGGCGTCGAGCCCGTACAGGCCGAGTTCCGCATCCGCCGCGGCGCGAGCTTCGGCGAGCTGCGTGATCTGCGGGTCGTGCTCGAACCGCTGATGGCCCCCGGCGGCCCCACCGGCATGCACGGCGTCATCCAGGACATCACCGGCCGCCGCCGGGCCGAGCGCCTGATGTCGGAGTCGCGCCGCCAGCTCCTGGAGGCGCGCGAGCAGGCCGCCGAGGAACGCCACGTGATGCTGGCCCTGCGCGAGGCGATCCTGCCCGAGCCCGACGGCTGCCTCGACCTGCCGCACACCAGGGTCGCGGTGCGCTACGTGCCCGCCGAGACGACCGCGAACCTGGGCGGCGACTGGTTCGAGGCCGCCCCGGCCCCGGACGGCCGGCTGCTGCTGGCCATCGGCGACGTCTCCGGCCACGGGCTGCCCGCCATCGCGCACATGGCCCAGCTCCGCCACGCCCTCGTCGGCCTGGCCATGACCGGCCGGCCCGCGAACAACCTGCTGGCCTGGCTGAACGACCTCGTCATGCACCAGCTCACCGACACCACGGCCACCGCGATCATCGGCCATCTGGACCCGGAGACCCGCGTGCTCGCCTGGAGCCAGGCCGGGAACCTGGCGCCCATCCTCGTGCGCGACGGCGTCGCCAGCCAGCTCGCCCAGCCCAGGGGCGTGCTGCTCGGCGCGGCCTCCGGGCGGCCGTACGAGCTGGCGACCACGCGGCTGCAGCCGGGGGACCTGCTGCTGATGTTCACCGACGGGCTGGTGGAGCGGCGCACCCGCGACATCGACGTGGGCCTCGGGCTGGCCCTGGAAGCCGCCCGCGACGTACCGGCCGGAGACCTGGACGCCGGGCTCGACCGCCTGCTGGCCGGCATCGGCGGCCCCAACCCGGAGGACGACGCCTGCCTGCTGGCCGTGAGCATGCCCGCGCGGGACGACGCATAGCGGCCCGAGCCCCATCGGCCCGGCACCCCGCCGCTCGCAGCGACAGGAAGCGGTCCGGAGCCCGCCGCTCGCAGCGACCGGAAGCCGTCCGGAGCCCGCCGCTCGCAGCGGCGCGTGGCAGCCATGAGCCGCCACTAGCAGCGGCCCGTAGCGGCCAGAAGCGGCCGCCCGCCCGTGGCGGCCAGCGGGGATCCGCCGGGAGTGCGACCATAGAGGCGTGCTCATGCTTCTGGACACCCCATCCCTCTACTTCCGCGCCTTCTTCGGCATCCCCGAGTCGATCAAGGCTCCGGACGGCTCGCCGATCAACGCCGTGCGCGGCCTCATCGACATGATCGCCACCCTCGTGCGCCAGCACTCCCCCACCGAGCTGGTGGCCACCATGGACGCCGACTGGCGGCCGGCGTTCCGGGTGGCGGCGATCCCCACGTACAAGGCGCACCGGGTCGCCCACGGCAACACCGAGGAGGTCCCGGCCACCCTCGTCCCGCAGATCGCGATCATCGAGGAGGTGCTCGACGCCCTCGGCATCGCCCGCCTGGAGTCGCCCGGCTACGAGGCCGACGACGTCATCGGCACCCTCACCCACCAGGCCGCGGGCCGGGGCGACGGCGCCGTGGACATCGTGACCGGCGACCGCGACCTGTTCCAGCTGGTCGACGACGCCCGCCCGGTCCGCGTCCTCTACACCGTGCGCGGCATCCGCAACCTGCAGATCGTGGACGAGGCGTTCGTCACCGCCAAGTACGGCATCCCCGGGCGTACCTATGCCGACTTCGCCACCCTGCGCGGCGACCCCAGCGACGGCCTGCCCGGCGTCGCGGGCGTCGGCGAGAAGACCGCGGCCGCCCTGATCACCCGCTTCGGCTCGCTCGGCGCGCTGATCGAGGCCCTGGACGCGGGCGAGACCGACGGCTTCCCGGCCGGCAGCCGCACCAAGCTGACCGCCGCCCGCGACTACCTGCGGGCCGCACCCGCCGTCGTCGCGGTGGCCTCCGACTCCCCGCTGCCCGCCGCCGACCTGGCGCTGCCCGCCAAGCCGCGCGACCCGGAGGCGCTGGTCCGGCTGGCCGACCGCTACGGCCTGGACAGCCCGCTCAACCGCCTCCTCGACGTCCTGAGCTCCTGAGAGGGGCGCCTAGTCCTCCAGGTAGGCGCGGATGGCCTCCTGCGCGGCGTCCCGGAGCCGGCCGTGCACGGCGACGTTCTCCTCGCGGTCGGTGCGCACCTCCACCACCCGGGGTCCTTCGCCGCGCAGCGCCTTGGACAGGTCGCTGATGTCCGACACCAGCGTGTACGGCGTCCCCGTGGCCGCCGCCACGTACCCGAGGTCCACCCCGTGCGGCGTGCCGAACACCCGCTCGAACGGATCGCGCACCGCCGCCTGCGGCAGCAGCGAGAAGATCCCGCCCCCGTCGTTGTTCACCACCACGAAGCACAGGTCGGGCCGCGGCTCGCGGGGGCCCAGGATCAGCCCGTTCTGGTCGTGCAGGAACGACAGGTCGCCGATCAGCGCGTACGAGGGCCCGTTGTGCGCCAGGGCCGCCCCCATCGCCGCCGACACGACCCCGTCGATGCCGGAGGCGCCCCGGTTGGCCATCAGCCGGATGCCGCGCCGCGGCCGCATCGACTGGTCCAGGTCGCGGATCGGCATGGAGGAGCCGCAGAACAGCAGCGCGCCGTTCGGCAGGCCGTCCACCAGGTCCCTGGCCAGGCGCGGCTCGCTCGTGCCCGACAGGTCGAGCACCTCGTCCGTCGCCGCCCTGACCGCGAGGTCGGCCTGCCGCCAGGCGTGCAGCCAGGTGTCGTCGCCCGAGGCGACCGGGATCTCCACGGCCTGCGCCACCTGGGTGGCCGACCTGGTCGGGTCGGGCCAGCGGTCGAGGTCGGGCGCCACCACGATGTGCTCGTCGGCCCGCTTCAGCCACGACAGCAGCGGCCGCGACAGCCCGGGACGGCCCAGCGTGACGACCACGTCGGGCTGGTGTGCGTCGGCGAACTCCGGCGTGCCCAGCAGGTAGTGGTAGGAGGAGATGGCGTGGTCGCCGTAGCGGGCGCCGCCGTTCGGCTCCGACAGCACCGGCCAGCCCGCCATGCCGGCGGCGGCCACGTAGCGGCGCACGTTCGCGGCGCCGTCGCCGACCACGAGCACGCCGCGCCTGGTCGGCGGGATGTGCAGGGCGATCGGCGGGGGCGCGACCCTGGCACGGACCCAGGGGCCGTTCGCGCCGCCGTCGAGCGGCTCGCACCAGCCGGAGTCGCCGTCGGGGATCAGCGGCTCCCTGAAGGCCAGGTTGAGGTGCACGGGGCCGGGGTTGGCCGGGCCGCTCGCGCGCTGGTAGGCGCGGCAGGCCAGCGAACGCCAGTAGGCGACCTGCCCCGGCCGGTCCTCCGGCACGCCGACCTCGGCGAACCAGCGGGTCGCCGTGCCGAACAGCTTGATCTGGTCGATGGTCTGGTTGGCCCCGGTGCCGCGCAGCTCGGGCGGGCGATCGGCAGTCAGCACCAGCAGCGGGACCCCCGACTCGCCCGCCTCGATCACGGCCGGGTGGAAGTTGGCGGTGGCCGTGCCGGAGGAGCAGATCAGCGCGACCGGGCGCTCGGAGCGCTTGGCCAGCCCGAGTGCCAGGAACGAGGCCGAACGCTCGTCGATGCGCACGTGCAGGCGCACCCGCGACTCGGCGTGCAGGGCCAGCGCCAGGGGGGCCGAACGCGAGCCGGGCGCCACCACCACGTCGGTCAGGCCGCAGCGCACGAGTTCGTCGACCAGCACCGTGGCCAGCGCTGTGGCGGGGTTCAAAGTGACGCCTCCTGCATCCGGCGAAGCCACTGGGGAGATTCAATCTCAAAAGCCGACAAATGCTGAAAATTCACCGACGGACGTCGTACCGTCAGCCGGCCGTCCACCGGCGCCAGCGAGTCGTCCACGACGTCGCCCGACAGCAGCGACATCGTGCCGAGCCCGCACGCGTACGGCAGGGACGGCAGCGCGGCGGCCAGCGCCAGCCCCGCCGCCAGGCCCACGGAGGTCTCCACGGCGCTGGACACCACGGCGGGCAGCCCGCACGCCTCCACCACCCGCAACGCGTTGCGCACCCCGCCGAGCGGCTGCACCTTGACCACCGCGATGTCGGCCGCCTCCGCGGCGCGCACCCGCAGCGGGTCCTCGGCCTTCCTGATCGACTCGTCGGCCGCGATCGGCACGTCGCACGCCCGCCGCACCGCCGCCAGCTCCTCCAGCGTGGCGCACGGCTGCTCGGCATATTCCAGGTCGAACCGGTCGAGCCGCTTCAACCGCCGCACGGCCTCGTCGACCTCCCACGCGCCGTTGGCGTCGATCCGCAGCCGCCCGGCGGGGCCGAGCGCGTCGCGTACGGCCTCCACCCGCGCCACGTCGTCGTCGAACGTCTGCCCGCGCTCGGCCACCTTCACCTTCGCCGTGCCGCAGCCAGAGGCCCGCACCAGGTCATAGGCCTGCGCGGCGGGCACGGCCGGCACGGTCGCGTTGACGGGCACACTGTCGCGCACCGGCTCCGGCCAGCCCTCGAAGGCCGCCTCCCGGGCACACGCCAGCCAGCGGGAGCACTCGCGCGGCCCGTATTCGGGGAACGGGGAGAACTCACCCCACCCCGCGGGACCGTGCAGCAGCACCCCTTCCCTGACGGTCTGCCCCCGGAAACGGGTGCGCATCGGAACCCGGAAGACCACGGGAGAACGCGTCACGACCCTCCCTGACCTTCTGTCGACCTGTCGCCATTAACCTTACGAGCATGTGGAGGAACCCGTCGCATCCGGACCGTCCGCTGCATGCCATTGTGCAGCCTCCGGGCCCCGAGCTTTTCACGGCCGTCCGCGACGCCCTGTCCGGCGACGGTCCCGCCGTCCTCCCCCTTCCCCCCGGCCACGCGGACGCGGCGATCGCGGCCCTGCGCCCCACCCACGTGAACGGCGTGCCCCAGGACGGCGGCCAGGGCGTCCCGGGCGACGTGGCGGTCGTCATCGCCACCAGCGGCAGCACGGGCGCGCCCAAGGGCGTGCTGCTGTCGGCCGCCGCGCTGCGCGCCTCGGCGGCGGCCTCACTGCGCCACGTGCGGGCCGCCCCGGGCGAGCGCTGGCTCTGCTGCCTGCCCGTCTCCCACGTCTCGGGCCTCCTGGTGCTGGTACGCGCCCTGCTGTCGGACACCGAGCCGATCATCCACCCGGCGTTCGACCCCCACGCGGTCCTCGATTCGGGCGCGGCGCACGTCTCGCTCGTCCCCACCCAGCTCCACCGCCTGGTCGAGCTGGCGGCGGACCTGTCGGTGTTCCGCACCATCCTGCTCGGCGGCGCGGCGCCCAGGCCGGGGCTGGTCGAGCGGGCCCGCGAGCTCGGCGCCCGGATCGTGACCACGTACGGGATGAGCGAGACGTGCGGCGGCTGCGTGTACGACGGCCAGCCCCTTTACAATGTAGATCTCAAAATCGGCGGCGACGGCCTGATCAGGATCGCGGGGCCCATGCTGTTCTCCGGCTACCGCTCCACGGGCGAAGCCGCCCCCGGCCCGTTCGACGGCGACTGGTTCGTCACCTCCGACCTCGGCGAGCTGACCGGCGGCCGGCTGCGCGTCCTGGGCAGGGCCGACGACGTCATCAACACCGGCGGCGAGAAGGTCGTGGCCGCCGCCGTGACCTCGGTGCTCTGCACGCATCCGGGGGTCTCGGACGCCGCCGTGATAGGCACTCCCGATCCCGAATGGGGCGAACGGGTCACCGCCATCGTCGTCCCCGCCGATCCCGACACACCCCCCACGCTTCAGCAATTGCGGGCATATTGCCGCGATAGGCTTCCCCCTCATGCCGCCCCGCGCGACCTGCGCATTGTCGCGGGCCTGCCGCTGCTGCCGAACGGCAAGACCGATCTGGTACGGCTGAAGGCCGGAACCTGACGAGTTGCGGCTGCGTCATAGTGGGGAGAAGGAGGGAGCCTTCATGGACCAGACCCGCAAGATGTGGGCATCCGCGGCCATCGTCGGCGTCATCGTCGCCGGCGGAGTCTCCATCGCGGCCGCCGCCTCCGCGGGGAAGCTCGAACAGGTCGGCAAGGAGACCCGAGCCGTGGTGGAGAAGGCGACACCGTCCAGCCGGCCGCCGGTGGGACCGCAGGAGAGCACGGGCCCAGGCCCAGAGCTCGGCACCGAGGTCGAAACCGGCCCCACCCCCGAGACCACCGATGACGGCATCGTGGTCTCCACGGAGGTCAATCCCGATCCCGGCAAGGTCGTCGAATACTGGACGGACAAGCGCATGGAGGAAGCCCAGCCCATGCCCATGCCCGAGGTCTCGGCCGGAGAGGCCGAGGTGACGGAATAGGACCTACGTCCGGGGCGGCTCGCCTAGGGGGCGGTCCGCCCCTTTTTCGTCCTGCTTCGCCGGTGCGGGAACAAATGACGGCGAATGACGTTATTGATACTGGTGCGCCGTGCGGATGCAAAGCCGCCCCACCACAACCTGCCTGATCGCTTCGACTCCGTACGGAGGAGGTGTCCTCATGCCCCGAACCGCCGTGGCGACCCCACCCGCGTCTCTCGACCAGCTTATTGAGCGAGGGCGCGCCCAGGGTCATCTTTCCCTCGCGGAGCTGCGTGACGCGTTCGCGGAGGCCGGTATCAGCCCCTCTGAAGGCCGCACGATCCTGCGTGAGCTGTCGGAGGCCGGTGTGAGCCTGGCTGCCGAGAATGAGCCGTCGCTCAGCAAAACCGCCACCAAGAAGACACAGCAGAAGACGTCCGCGCCGACGAGGTCTTCGCGCTCAAAGACTACCGGCCGGAAGACGGCCGAGGCAAAAACCGGCGCGAACGGTTCCGTTCCGTCCGACGCCAAGCCCGAGCACGAGGAGGACGTCCCCGACGACCTCAAGCTCAGCTCGGAGGAGGCTGCTGAGGCCGACCTCGGCAGCGAGCCGATCGACCTGGACGACAACCAGTCGGTCATGGGCGACTCGGTGCACACCTACCTCAAGTCCATCGGCCGCCGCACGCTGCTCACCGCGGCGCAGGAGGTCGAGCTGGCCCGGCGGATCGAGGCCGGCCTGTACGCCGAGTACAAGCTGGAGACCTACCCCGACCTGTCCCGCTCCGCCAAGGACGACCTGCACCTCGTCATCGAGGACGGCCAGCGGGCCAAGGACCACATGCTGGAGGCCAACCTCCGCCTGGTGGTCTCGGTGGCCAAGAAGTACACCGACCGCGGCATGTCCCTGCTGGACGTGGTCCAGGAGGGCAACCTGGGGCTCATCAGGGCCGTGGAGAAGTTCGACTACACCAAGGGCTTCAAGTTCTCCACGTACGCCATGTGGTGGATCAGGCAGGCCATCCAGCGCGGCTTCGCGGACTCGGCCCGCACGATCCGGCTGCCCGTGCACGTGCTGGAGATGCTGTCCAAGCTGTCGCGCATCGAGCGTGACATGCACCAGCGCCTGGGCCGCGAGCCCACGCCCGAGGAGCTGGCCGTCGAGCTCGACAGGACGCCGGACCAGATCGAGGAGCTGCTGCGCACCAGCCGCCAGCCGATCTCGCTCAACGCGACGATCGGCGAGGACGGGGAGACCACGATCGGCGACCTCATCGAGGACGTGGACTCGCCCGAGGCGTCGGAGATCGTCGACCGCCAGCTGCTGGGCGACCAGCTCCGCGGCGTGCTGAACAATCTCTCGCCGCGCGAGTCGAAGATCGTGGCCCTGCGCTTCGGCCTGGTGGACGGAAAGCCGCACACGCTGGACGAGATCGGCAAGTATCTCGGCCTGACGCGGGAGCGGATCCGCCAGCTCGAGAAGGAGTCGCTGTCCAAGCTGCGCCACCCGAGCAACACCCGCCCGCTGCTCGACTGGGCGAGCTGACGAAACAGCCCCGGCACACACCGTGCCGGGGCTTTTCCGTGGATGCCGTCAGAGAGTGGCGGGCACCGGCCGGGGCACGCTCGGGATCCCCCACAGCCGGTTGTCCTCGCGCAGCGTGCGCAGCCGATCGACCTCGGCCGTCCACATGGCGCCCTTGGGCGTGGCCTTGGCCTTGCGCCGCGCGATGCGGTCGTCGTAGGACTTCACCCCGAACGTCGCCCGCTGCCCGCTCTCGGCCGCCCGCAGCGCGTCGGTGAGCGCCACGTCGAACGCCCGCCCGGCGGCCAGCAGCTCGATCTCGTCGGCCGTGGCGGCCCGCAGGTCACGCAACGTCTGCTCGGCCTGCCTGGCCTTGTCGAGCAGATCGGGGAAGCTCTTGGAGATCTCCTGGTCCGCGTGGTAGCGGACCTCGGCCTCCCGGCTCACCCGCGGACGGAAAAACGCCATCGACTCGGCCCCTTACCTCGCAGTCGGTACTCGTTCAACCGCCAAGGGTACGCCGTCCCGCGACACGGGCGGAAATCGGCCCGGGCCGGGCGCCTTTACATAGTAAGATGATCACCATGCCCGCCAAGAGACCGCCCGTTCCGCTGTCCCGCGAACGCATCATCGAGGCCGCGCTCCACATCGCCGACAGCCAGGGCCTGCGGCGGCTCACCATGCGCCGCCTGGGCGACGCCCTGGAGGTGGAGGCCATGGCCATCTACCACCACCTGCCCAGGGGCAAGGAGGCCCTGATGGACGCCCTGGCCGAGCACGTCACCGCGGTCCACGTGGAGCAGGCCGCAAGCTGGCAGGAGACGGCCAGGGCCTGGTGCAGGTCCGGCCGGGAGCTGCTGCGGGAGCATCCGGGCGTCCTGGCCCTCGCGCTGACCAAGCCTCCCAAGGGCGGCACGGCCCTGGCCATCAAGGAGCAGATCGAGCAGCTCGCCGACGGCGGGCTCGGCGACGCCGCGGAGGCCGTCCGGGCGCTGCGCGCGTACGTGTTCGGCAGCGTCGCGGTCGAGGTCCAGCAGTCGGGCTGGGCCGATCCGGAGGTTGACGAATGGGTCAGGCGGGACGAAAGGGCCGATGTGGACTTCGAGCGCGGACTCGAAGCCTTGCTCAAGGGATTGCAAACGTAGTGCGCGTGTCGCGCTTGGCCCGTTATCCTGCATAAGGCACGCTGTGTCGAAGGTCACACGACTCGGGGATCCTCCTGTAACAGTCCAAACGGGCTATGTCCGAACGTGTGACATACGTCGCACACTTGCCACAACAACAACCCGAGCAGGCTCCCGCCCCTCCAGACCGGGAGCATCCCACGAGATATCGGAGGCACGCCGATGTGCCCGCACGACCCGGCTTGTCCGGACGCCGAAGCACCGGACCGCGAGGCGGCACGCACCCTCGCCTGCCACCCTGAGCAGGGGTGGAGCTTGTTGTGCAACGGCGTCGTCCTGTTCGAGGACACCGGGGAGCTCCTTCCCAGCGGCACCGTGATCGCCCCGCACCGGCCCGATCCGCTGGTCGGCGCGGCCTGATCTACGCGTAGTGGACGATCCACTCCGCCACGACCTCGCCCACCCGGGCGGGGTCCCTCTTCAGGTCGTGACCCTCCCCAGGAAGCACCACCAGGCGCGCCGCATCCTTGGCGTCCGGGACCCCGAACGGATCGCGGTCCCCATTGACCACCAGCACGTCCACTCCGGCGCCCCGTAGCTCGTCCGCTCTGGAACGTTCCGGCCGCCCCGGCGGGTGCAGCGGGAAGGCCAGCGCCACCACCGCCGCCGCGCCGACCGCCGAGGCCGTCCGGCAGGCGACCCTCGCCCCGTTGCTCCGGCCGCCCTGGACGACGGGCAGCCCGCGCCAGCGCGCCCGCAGCTCGCCCAGCACGATCTCCCAGGCCTCGTCCTGCTTGACCGGCGAGCCCGGCGCCCGCGCCCCCGCCACTCTGAACGCCTGCGTCACCCTGGCCACGCTGGCCCCGGCCCCGAGGGCGGCGTCACGGACGGCCACCAGGTCGGGAGCGTCGACTCTCCCGGCCGACCCGTGGGTCAGCACGAGCAGCAGTCTGGGGTCCGCGGCCTCGTCCACCTCGACCAGAGCGGGCCCTCGCGGGGTCATGACCTTCATGCCAGCACCGTACCTGGGGAGGATCTCACCTTGGACCTCAGGTGGGATGACGGCGCGGCGCAGGGGATGGATGATTACTCTCATGCCAGACAACCGCCCCATCCGGGATGACCTCCAGGCCACCCTGGACGCCCGCCGTGATCTCGGCCCGGAGTACGAAGCCGCGCTCGTCGAGTCGTTCGTCGAGCGCCTCGACGCCACCATCTCCGCCCGCGTCCGGGCCGAGCTGCACCACCACGGGGCCGAGCCGCCGCACAAGCGGTCCACCCCGGGGGCCGCGATGATCCCGATCACGCTGGGCTCGATGGGCATCGGCATCCCGCTGACGGCCATCGCGGCCGGCAACGCGGGGCTGGTGGGGCTGACGATCACCTGGCTGGCGATCGTGATCATCAACGTGGCCGCCGCCATGGCCATCATGCGCCGCGGCTGACGAGTCCGGTCAGCGGCCGCTGACGACGGGCGGGGGCAACGGGAGCGCCTCCGCCACCTTGGCGAGCGAGCGGCCGGTCAGGCGTCGCGGTGGTAGCGGAGCCGGACCTCGGCCGACAGCGCCGTGTCCTCGTGGTTGAGCCCGTACGACCAGACCTGGTCCGCGTCCTCGGGCCGCCCGCGCAGCGGCAGCGTACGGGCCAGCAGCTCGATGGCCAGCGCGCTCGTCTGCGGATCGGCCGCGACGTCCTCGACCGTCTCCGCGAACTCCGCGCAGGCCAGCTCCAGATGCACGATCCCGAGCTGGACCCGCAGCCCCGGCACGTCCTGCGCCTCGGCGAACTCCAGGGCGTCCATGATGACCTCGGCCGCCGCACCGGCCTGCCCGTGCTCCAGCAGGAGGTCGGCGAGCTGCTGGGCGGCGTGTGCCGCGACCCGGTCGTCCCCGGCCGCCATGGCGGCGCGCAGCTCTCCGTTCGCCTGCTCCGGGTCGTCGGCCGCCATCGCCAGGCGGGCCAGCGCGAGGTGGGCCAGCGGCACGTAGGCGGCCGTCCCGACCCCGAGCACGGCCTGCCAGGCGGCTCTGGCCTGGTCGGCCCGGCCTTCGCGTTCGAAGCCCTGCGCCAGGTGGCAGGCCGCCTGGGCCGCGTATTCGGGGTGCCCGGTGGCCAGGGCGGTCCTGGCCGCGGCTCTGGCGGCCTCGACGTCGCCGCGCTCGTCCAGCACCACGGCGAGGCCGACGGCGGCCTGGGCCCTGTCGGGGTCGGCCGGGTCGGCGGCCAGCTCGCCGAGTATGGCGGCGGCGCCGTCGAGATCACCGCGTTCGGCCAGGCGGCGGGCGGTGTCGAGAGGCGGGATCTGCAGCTCTGAGGACGTCAAAGAGAGCTCCTTCGGCGGCGGTCGCACCGAGCCTAACGACTTCCGGCGATCATGTCTGCTCAGTTGACGCCGAAGGACTGGATGGCGCTCCCCATGCCCGCGGAGGAGGTGCTGCTCCCCCGCGGGAAGGCGGTCCTCAGTCCTCGTACGCCTCAAGAGGCGGGCAGGAGCACACCAGGTTCCGGTCGCCGTAGGCCTGGTCGATCCGCCGCACCGGCACCCAGTACTTGCCCTCGCGCAGCGACGGCAGCGGGTAGGCCGCCTCAGAACGCGAGTAGGGGTGCCCCCACTCGTCGGCGCTGACCGACTCGGCCGTGTGCGGCGCGTTGCGCAGCGGGTTGTCGGTCTTGTCGTAGTCGCCGGAGGCCACCTTGGAGATCTCCCCGCGGATGGCGATCAGCGCGTCCACGAACCGGTCGAGCTCGGTGAGGTCCTCGCTCTCCGTCGGCTCGATCATCAGCGTGCCCGCCACGGGGAAGGACATGGTCGGCGCGTGGAAGCCGTAGTCGATGAGCCGCTTGGCCACGTCGTCCACGGTGACGCCGGTCTCCTTGGTGATCTGGCGCAGGTCCACGATGCACTCGTGCGCCACCAGCCCGCCGCGCCCGGTGTAGAGCACCGGGTAGTGCGGGGCCAGGCGCCTGGCCAGGTAGTTCGCCGACAGGATGGCCTGCTCGGTCGCCGCGGTGAGCCCCTCGGAGCCCATCATCCTGATGTAGGCCCACGAGATCGGCAGGATGCCCGCCGACCCGTACGGGGCCGCCGAGACGGGCCCCACGGGCGTGCCGTTGTGCAGCGGGTGGCCGGGCAGGAAGGCCGCCAGGTGGCCGCGCACCGCCACCGGGCCGACGCCGGGGCCGCCGCCGCCGTGCGGGATGCAGAACGTCTTGTGCAGGTTCAGGTGCGAGACGTCGGCCCCGAACTCGCCCGGCTTGGCCAGCCCGACCAGCGCGTTGAGGTTGGCCCCGTCGACGTAGACCTGGCCGCCGGCGTCGTGCACCTTGGCGCACACCTCGGTGATCGTCTCCTCGTACACACCGTGCGTGGACGGGTACGTCACCATGATCGCGGCCAGCGCGTCGCGGTGCTTGTCGATCTTGGCGTCGAGGTCGGCCAGGTCGACGTTGCCGTCGGAGTCGCAGGCCACGACCACGACGCGCATGCCGGCCATGACGGCGCTGGCGGCATTGGTGCCGTGGGCCGAGGACGGGATGAGGCAGACGTCGCGGCCCTCGTCGCCGTTGGCGCGGTGGTAGGCGCGGATGGCCAGCAGGCCGGCGAACTCGCCCTGCGAGCCCGCGTTCGGCTGGATCGAGACGGCGTCGTAGCCGGTGACCTCGGCCAGCCAGCCCTCCAGCGTGCCGATCAGCTCCAGGTAGCCCTCGGCCTGGTCGTCGGGCGCGTAGGGGTGGATCGCGGCGAACTCGGGCCAGGTGATCGGCTCCATCTCGGTGGTCGCGTTCAGCTTCATCGTGCAGGAGCCGAGCGGGATCATCGAACGGTCGAGCGCGATGTCCTTGTCCTGCAGCCTGCGCAGGTAGCGGAGCATCGCGGTCTCGGAGCGGTGGCTGTGGAAGACGGGGTGGGTCAGGTACGCCGACTCGCGCGCCAGCTCGGCGGGCAGCGCGTCCGCCGCGCCCTCGATGTCCACGTCCGAGCGGTCGAGGCCGAAGGCGGCCCAGACCTTGGCGATCTCGGCGGCCCCGGTCTTCTCGTCGCAGGCGACGGACACGTGGTCGTCGCCGGCCCGCCAGAGGTTGACGCCCTGCCCGGCGGCGGCGGCGACCACCTCGGCGGCCTTGCCGGGCACGCGGACCAGGACGGTGTCGAAGAACTCGCCGTGCACGACCTCCAGACCGGCCTCGCGCAGGCCGGCGGCCAGCGCCGACGCGTAGCGGTGCACCCGGTGGGCGATCCCGCGCAGGCCCTCGGGGCCGTGGTAGACGGCGTACATGCCGGCGATGACGGCGAGCAGCACCTGGGCGGTGCAGATGTTGCTGGTGGCCTTCTCGCGGCGGATGTGCTGCTCGCGGGTCTGCAGGGCCAGGCGGTAGGCGGGGTCGCCGTCGACGTCCACCGACACGCCCACGAGCCGCCCCGGGAGCTGGCGCTGCAGGCCCTCGCGTACGGACATGTAGGCGGCGTGCGGCCCGCCGAACCCGAACGGCACCCCGAACCGCTGCGAGGAGCCGATCGCGATGTCGGCGCCCAGCTCGCCGGGGGCGGCCACCATGGTCAGGGCCAGCAGGTCGGCGGCGGCGACGACGAGCGCGCCCGCCTCGTGCGCGGCGGCGGCCACGGCGCGGAAGTCGCGCAGGCGGCCCGAGGCGCCCGGGTACTGCACCAGCACGCCGAAGCACTCGGGCAGCTCGCCGTCGAGGGGGTGCTCCACGAGCGTGATGCCGAGCGGCTCCGCGCGGGTGGCGAGCACCGCCTTGGTCTGGGGCATCGCGTCGGCGTCGACCACGAACACGGCGCTCTTGGACTTGCCGGCCCGCCGGGCCAGCGTCATGGCCTCGGCGGCGGCCGTGGCCTCGTCGAGGAGGGACGCGCCGGCCACGGCCAGCCCGGTGAGGTCGGAGACGACCGTCTGGAAGTTCAGCAGCGCCTCCAGGCGGCCCTGCGAGATCTCCGGCTGGTACGGGGTGTAGGCGGTGTACCAGCCCGGGTTCTCCAGCAGGCTGCGGCGGATGACGGCGGGCGTGACGGTGTCGTAGTAGCCCAGGCCGATCATCGAGGTGAGCACGCGGTTGCGCCCGGCCAGGGCGCGCAGCTCGGCGATGGCCTCGGCCTCGCCGATGGCGGCGGGCAGCTTGAGCCGGTCCTTGGCCCTGATGGCCTCGGGGACCGCCACGGCCACCAGATCCGCGACGGACTCGAAGCCCACGGCTTCGAGCATGCGCAGCTGCTCGGACTCCGATGGGCCGATGTGCCTGGATGCGAACGGCGGTGCTGACAGGTCGGTCATGGAGATTGCCTCCCGAGGCTTATGGAGACCGGCGCCAGGGCGCGGACGAGTGCCGGATCTCCCCCTCTGTCAGCGCGACAGCGCGACCCCGGGAAGGGCGGCGTCACGACCTGAGAGCTTCACCCCCGGGACAGGGGCTTGCACCGTCGGTGAGGCGCGCCTGGCGGGCGCACCTGCTTTCCAGAGTTGCCTCACCCGAGCGGTACAGGTTGCCTGAGAGATTCCGGGGAGGGTTGCTCCTTCGGCGCCCACGGGACCGGTGGTCCCGGGGACTCTCCCGCACGGGGTCGTCAGCCTTGCTGTCCTAGATTACTACGGTGTGCCGTGTTCGCCGGTCCACCGGGGTTCGCTCTCAGCCGATGCGGCGCGCGCGGCGCCGCTGGGCGAGCTCGTCAGCGGGGTGGTCGGCCGGGACTGTGTCCTCGACCGCCGCTCTTTCCCCCGGCAGCTCCGCGAGCGATCCCTCGACTTCACGCCAGACCCTGCCCAGCGCGATGCCGAACACGCCCTGGCCGCCCTGGAGCAGATCGATCACCTCATCGGCCGAGGTGCACTCGTAGACGCTGACGCCGTCGCTCATGAGCGTGATCTGCGCGAGGTCGCCGACCCCGCGATCACGTAGATGCTGCACGGCCGTACGGATCTGCTGTAGTGACACCCCGGTGTCGAGGAGCCGCTTGACGACCTTGAGCACCAGGATGTCGCGGAAGCTGTAGAGGCGCTGCGAGCCCGAGCCGTGCGCGGCTCTTATCGTGGGCTCCACCAGAGCCGTGCGCGCCCAGTAGTCGAGCTGCCTGTAGGTGATGCCGGCCGCCGAGCAGGCCGTCGGCCCGCGGTATCCGATGTCGTCCGGCAGCGCCGACGGCTGCTCGTCGAAGAGCAGACCCTGCTCTCCGGCACGCTGCCGCGCGCTCTCGCGCCGAACCGGATCTTCCTGGCCGGCCGTCTTTCCCTCGCCGCTGCTGACCGCCACGCGGACCTCCGGCTTTCTCTCATCCCGTGGCCTGATCTGGGGGTTCGTAAAGGGCGACCACGGGTTTCACTTGCACCGTAGGACCGTGACCATGCTCAGTCAACGATCCGGCTCGGCGCGTCGTGAAGCGTAAATGCACTGAAATACCTACCCCGCCCTGCCAAAGTCTTCGGGAGTGATCGTGTCAAGGAACTCCCTGAACTTCTCCACCTCGTCTTCCTGGTCGTCTGGAATGATCACTCCGGCCTCCTGGACGACCTCCTCGCTGGCGAAGATCCTGGCTCCGGTGCGCAGGGCGAGCGCGATGGAGTCAGAGGGCCGCGCGCTCACCTCCACGCCGTTGGAGAACACCAGGTCGGCGAAGAAGATGCCGTCGCGCAGGGCGACGATGTTGACCGCGCGCAGGCCTACGCCCAGGGCGCTCAGCACGTCGCGGAAAAGGTCATGCGTGAGCGGCCTCGGCGGCGGCTCCTCCGCCTGGGCCAGGGCGATGGCCGTGGCTTCCGTCATGCCGATCCAGATGGGAAGGAACCGTTCCCCTTGTGCCTCCTTGAGCAAGACGATCGGCTGATTTGTGGGCATTTCAACTCGAACGCCCACGACCTCCATCTGCAACACGGGCTGCTCCGTATTCCTGACCGGTCACCCGGCACAGCTATTTGATCGGCGCTTCTGCTGACTCGCTACTGCAATTCAACGTAACACCCGGCGGGGCTCGAATGTGCCTTCGCCTCCTAGCCCGCTACGGTCTCAACGACCCAGGACCGACCGGACTCCCATGCGGACAAGGGCTGCGTGCAGATCGAGCAGAAGCGTGGACAACTCCCTGGCGACTTCGTCGGCCTCGCCGATGGCTCCGGGGGCGCGCCGCTTGAGTATGGGGGCGACGGTCTGCTCGACCAGACCGCACTCGCGCTCCGCCGCCGCCTTGACCGCCCGCAGGTGCCGGGCGTGCAGGCCGAAACGGGTCAGCGCGCCGACGCTGCGGGCCACCTTGAGCGCCTCCTCGTCGTAACGCCTGGCCACCGGGGCGAGCAGGCCGTAGTCCTCGAGCTCGGCGAGCGTCTCCTCGTCGATCTCGGCCGCCTCGATCAGCTCGGCCCTGCTGAGCTTGATCTCCTGCACGTGCTGCACGGCACGCGGGAGGCCGAAGCTCTCGGCCATCCTGTCCTTGATCACGCGCAGCGGCAGATAGTGGTCACGCTGCTCGGTGAGGATGAAGCGCAGCTGCTCCACGTGCAGGTGCGTGAACTTACGGTAGCCGGAGGGGCTGCGCTCCGGCTCGATCAGCCCTTCGCCCTCCAAGAAGCGGATCTTGGAGATGGTGACATCGGGGAACTCGCCCTGCAGCAGGGCGAGCACCTCCCCGATGCTCATATGCGAGCGTGCCGCCTGGGAGCTCATGCGGCCTCCCTGGCCGGCGTGAGCGCGCTGGGGGCCGCGCCGATCGGTCGCTCGCTCCGCTCGCTCATGTGCCGGCGTGGGCTCGCATCAGGAAGACCAGGCGGAACTTGCCGATCTGCACCTCGTCCCCGGAGTGCAAGGGGACCTCCTCGATCCGTTCCCTGTTGACGTAGGTGCCGTTGAGGCTGCCCACGTCGCGCACGGAGAACTGGCCGCCGCGATGGCGGTAGAACTCGACGTGGCGGCGGGAGACGGTGATGTCGTCGAGGAAGATGTCGCTCTCCGGGTGACGCCCGGTCGTGGTCAGCTCCTTGTCGAGCCGGAACCGGCTGCCCTGATTGGGGCCCCTGGTCACCGTGAGCAACGCCGTGCCGGGCGGCAGCTGTTCGACCAGCGCTCGCTCGGCGAGGAGCATGTCGCCTGTCTCAGCCTCGTACGCCTCGATTCCCGCGACGGAGATCGTCGATGTGGTGTCCCCGGAGACCTCGGGTCTGGTCAGCGGTGACCCACAGCGGGAACAGAAACGGGCATCCTCGGGGTTGGCATGCCCGCACTGCGTGCAGTAGACGCTCGGCATCGATCGGCTCGGCCTCCTACCGCGAAGACGCGGCGACGGTGCTGGGGAACGCGCCTCGCTTCGCTTTTTCAAGTTTGCGAATGCCGCAACTTACGCTGATCAGCGGCAAAGGTCAAGGCGGGGCGCTGGACTTTGGTTTGGACGCAGACAAAGTTACCGCCGCCCCCGCCCCGTGGTCCATGCCGCCGCGCGTTTCTACATTACGATCTTGCGGCACTCTCTGTGCACGTCATCGGCAAAGCCTTTCCGGACCCGCCCGGTCACGCTGCGTGACCGCATCAGGTGGCGGCGTTCTCGACGATGCGGGCCCAGCGTTCGAGCAGGGCCTGGGCGCCGTCCATGTCGGAGGACTCGGCCCACAGGTCGGTCACGGGCTCGGCGGCGGCGGGCAGGACCAGCACCCAGCTCCCGTCGTCGTGGGCCACCCGCACCCCGTCGGTGGTGTCGATGCGGTAACCGTCCGGCTCGGCCTCGGCCGCCTCGATGACCGAGCGCATGACGGCGCCCTTGGCCGCCCACGGCGTGGGCACGGTGCGCTTGAGCAGTTTGACCTCGGGGATCCTGGCATCGATCTGGCTGAGCGACAGGCGGGTGCGGGCGACCAGCCCCAGCAGGCGCATGAACGCGGCCAGCCCGTCGATGGCCGGGCTGAACTCCGGGACGACGAAGCCGCCGCGCCCGTCCGCCGCGAAGATCATGTCGGGACCGGCGGCGGCGGAGGTGAGGGCGTCGAGCGCGGTGGAGGTCCACTGGACCTGGACGCCGTGGAAGCGGCAGACCTGCTCGGCGACCCGGGTCGTGGTGACGGGCAGGGCCACCTGGCCGCCCCTGCGCTCGGCGGCGACGAGGTCGAGCACGACGAGCAGGGCGCGTTCCTCGTTGATGAGCTGCCCCATCTCGTCCACCAGGGCGATCCGCTCGCCGACCGGGTCGAACCTGACGCCGAACGCGGCCCTGGACGAGCTGACCAGCTCCGACAGGCGTTGCAGGTCGCGGCGGCGCTCGGCCAGCGTCTCGGTGGGAGAGACGTCGTCGAGGCGGGCGTTGACGGTGAGCACCTCGACGCCGACCCGGCCCAGCAGGGTGGGCAGGACCAGCGACGAGGTGCCGCCCGCGCAGTCCACGACGACCTTCATGTCCTTGACGCCGGTCACGCCGATGTGGCGCAGCAGCTCGTGGGTGTAGTCCTCGACGGCCCTGGCCGGGTAGTGCAGCTCGGCGATCTCGCCGGGGAAGGCGCGGCGGAACTCCTGGCGGGAGAAGACCCGCTCCAGCTTGCGCTGGGCGGCCGGGGGCAGGTCGGCGCCGCGGGCGTCCATGATGACGATGTCCACGCTCTGCGGGTCGCCGGGCGTGGTGCGCAGCGCGATGCCGCCGCCCGCCGACTCCCTGGCCGTGTGGAAGCGCGTCACCGGCAGCGGGGAGGCCTCCAGGTCGAGCACGTTGATGGCGCTCGCGGTCAGCGCGCCGTTGACGGCCCTCTTGAGCGCCCTGGCGGCCAGGGAGCAGTCGCGGGAGGTGACGACGTAGTCGCCCTTCTTGAGGGTGGTGGCGTACGCGCTGGCCAGGCGGACGCACAGCTCGGCGGTGATCTCGACGTTGACCAGCCCGCTGACGCCCCTCGGGCCGAACAGGTTGCGCTGGCCCCGCGACTCCCAGATGACGCT
Organism: Nonomuraea rosea; assembly: GCF_039539705.1. Taxonomy (NCBI): domain Bacteria; kingdom Bacillati; phylum Actinomycetota; class Actinomycetes; order Streptosporangiales; family Streptosporangiaceae; genus Nonomuraea; species Nonomuraea rosea. The sequence continues at coordinate 23,519 of NZ_BAABDQ010000035.1, forward strand.
GGTGTTGACGACCGCGCCGGCCTCGATGGTCTTGAACGGGTAGATCTTGACCCCGCTGGAGACGTACGCCTCGGCCTCGATGACGCATTCGTCGCCGATGACGGCGTTCTCCTCGATGCGGGCGCCCGCCATGACGTCGGTGCTCTTGCCGATGACGCAGCCGCGCAGGTGGGCGCCGGGGCCGAGGTAGACGTTGTCGTGGACGATCGCGCGGTGCAGGAACGCGCCCTCGCGGACGACGGCGTTGTTGCCGAGCACGGTGTACTCGCGCAGCTCGGCGCCCGCCTCGACCTTGGCGTAGTCGCCGATGAGCAGGGGCCCCTTGAGCACGGCGTCGGGATCGACGGAGGCCGAGTCGGCGACCCAGACGCCGGGTGAGAGCTCGAAGCCGCCGATGTCCAGCTTGACCTTGCCCGACAGGGCGTCGGCCTGGGCCTTGAGATAGCTTTCGTGGGTGCCGACGTCCTCCCAGTAGCCGTCGGCCACGTAGCCGTAGATGGCCGCGCCGCGGTCGAGGAGGGCGGGGAAGACGTCCGAGGACCAGTCGACGGGCTCGCCGGCGGCCACGGCGTCGAGGACCTCGGGCTCCATGACGTAGATGCCGGTGTTGACGGTGTCGGAGAAGACCTGGCCCCAGGTGGGCTTCTCCAGGAAGCGCTGCACCCGGCCCTCGTCGTCCACGATGATGATCCCGAACTCCAGCGGGTTGGGGACGCGTTTGAGGCCGATCGTCACGAGGGCCGAATTTTCGCGATGAAAACGGACCATGTCGGATAAATCGATATCCGTCAGGGCGTCGCCGGAGATGACCAGGAAACGGTCGTCGCGGAGGCGGTCGGCGGCGTTCTTGACGCTGCCCGCGGTGCCGAGCGGGAGGTCCTCCGTGGCGTACTGGAGGCTCATGCCGAGCTCGTCGCCGTCGCCGAAGTAGTTGCGGACGAGGGCGGCCAGGAACTGGAGGGTCACCACCGTCTCGGTGACGCCGTGCCGCTTGAGCAGGCGGAGCACGTGCTCCATGATCGGGCGGTTGACCACGGGAAGCAGGGGTTTGGGCTGATTGGCGGTCATGGGACGCAGCCGAGTGCCCTCTCCGCCGGCCATGACGACCGCCTTCACCCGATCACTCCTTTTTGGCCGAGGCTACGAGCTGGCGCACCTGTACCACATACAGCACCCCCGCCCACCAGTACAGGCCCGTTCCCCACAGCGCGAACGCCCACCCGACGATGCGCGCTATATCGGCATACCACCCAGTGTGGGAGGCAAGGAAGAGGAGAGGGAAGGCGTACATGAGGTTGAACATGGCGGCCTTGCCCAGAAAATGCACTTGAAGTGCCTTGTAGCCATGTTTGCGAAGTACGGGGAAGAAACAGGCGACGAAGAGTTCGCGGCCCACGATGACGGCCACCAGCCACCACGGGATGACGTCGCGCAGCAGGAGCGCCAGGATGGTGGCGAAGACGTAGAGCTTGTCGGCGGCGGGGTCGATGATCCGGCCGAGGTTGCTGGTCTGGTTGAACGCCCTGGCGATCTTTCCGTCGAGCCAGTCGGTGAAACCGGCCACCGCGAGGACCCCGATGGCCCACCCGTCCGCCTTGGGCCCGAGAACCAGCCAGAGGAACACGGGGACGCCCAGGAGGCGCAGGAAGCTCAGCAGGTTGGGAACCGTCCAGATTCGGTCCTCGGCGGAAGTTTCGCTCACGCAGCAGACCCTACTGCGTGGAACTCCAACACAGCGGCCCCGCCCATGGCCGTCTGTTCCAGGCGTTTCGCACCGGCGGCCCGATCACCCCGGGACGAGACCGACCAGACCCGCCTGAGCGGCCACTCAGGCGCCCCGCTGAGACCGGCTGAGACCGGCTGGGTGGCGGGGTCAGGGGCGGGCGGCGGCGAGGAAGGCGGCGATGAGCGCCGGGTCCTTGACGCCCGGCGAGGTCTCCACGCCGCTGGACACGTCGACGCCCCACGGCGCGGCGGCCGCGACGGCCTCGGCCACGTTGGCCGGGCCGAGGCCCCCCGCCAGCATCCAGCGGCCCGACGGGCGGCCGCGCACGGCCGCCCAGTCCCATGGCTGCCCGGAGCCCGCGTGGGGCGCGTCGACGATGAGCAGGTCCTCGTCGAAGGCCCCGCAGCGCAGGTCGGCCGCCGCGTCCACGGCCCTGACCAGCGAGCGGCCGAGATCCTTCAGTGCCGTGAAGTCGCCGTGCGGATGCTTGCCATGGAGCTGGACGGCCCGCACCCCGGACACCAGCGCCGCGACCCGCACCGTCTCGGGGTCCTCCCCGCGGAACACCCCGACGGTCAGCACGTGTCCGGGGACGAGCGCGGCCAGCTCGGCGGCCCGCTCAGGGGTCACCCTGCGGGGGCTCCTGGTCATGACGAACCCGATGGCGTCCGCGCCCGCCTCGACGGCGGCGGCCACGTGCTCGGGCTCGCTCAGCCCGCAGATCTTCACGTACACGCCTCTGACTCTAACGGCGGCGGGCTGCCGCCGGCGACCAGGCCCAGATCAGCACGGCGGTGATCAGGCCGAACAGGATCACCCCGTTGGGCAGGTGCGCGCCCAGCCACAGCCAGGTGAAGTGCTGGGCGGCCCCGACGACGAACAGCCCCGCGCTGGCCAGCGCCGGCCAGCCCGCACCGCGCCCCGGACGCCAGACGAGCACGGCCAGGACGATCTGCACGAGCGCCACCAGGTGGACGACCATGCCGGCCAGCACGTGGGTCTCGAGCATCGAGTCGGACCCCACCGCCTGGCCGGCGAACGAGGCCGCGACGACCAGGGCGGCCGCCTGGGCGAGCACGGCGATGCGCAGGCCGTAGAGCAGGCCGGCGGAGACCTGGCCGCCCGCCTTCGCGGGCTGGGGCTTGACGACGGTTTCCGGCATGGTGATCAGTGGTCCTTTCTTCGTCGGAAGGACCACATGCTCGTGGCGCGGACCGCGAGCGGTCGTCAGCCTGCGGGATGACCCGCCGGTCCGCCCGCTGGGGGATCCCCCGTCCGCGGCGGAGAGCCCGGGCGGCGGGGCGTCAGGCGCGGGGCGGGCGTACCGGGCGGAAGGAGGCGTCCACGAGGCCGGTGCGGTGCGCGACGACGGCGGCCTGGATCCGGTTGCGCAGGCCCAGCTTGTCCATGGCGGCGGCGATGTGGGTCTTGACCGTCGTGACGCCGATGTGCAGCTCCTCGGCGATCTCGGCGTTCGACAGGCCGGTGCCGACCAGGGCCAGCACCTCCAACTCCCGCTCGGTCAGCCCCGTGGGCGCTTGGGGCGCGGCGGCCTGCTCCTCCGCGTCCAGGAAGCGCTCGACGACCCTGCGCAGCACGGAGGGGGCGAGCAGCTGCTCACCCGCCGCCGCCCTGCGCACGGCGTCCACCATGCGCTCCGGCTCGTCGTCCTTCACCAGGAAGCCGACGGCCCCGGCGCGCAGGGCGGCGTAGACGTTGCCGTCCTCCGCGAACGTGGTCAGCACCACGATCCTGGACTTCGGCCGGACCGCGAGCTCGCGCTTGATCGCCTCCAGCCCGTCGACCCTGGGCATCCGCAGGTCCATGAGGATCACGTCGGGCAGGTGGCGTTCGGCCAGGCGTACGGCCTCGGCTCCGTCCTCGGCCTCGCCCACGACCTCCATGTCGCCCGTGGCCTGCAGCAGCATCCGCACGCCCGCGCGTACGAGCGCCTGGTCGTCGGCCACCAGCACCCGGATCACGCCGCGCTCCCGGGGGTCAGGCGCGCGGGCAGGCTCGCGGCCAGGAGCCAGCCGCCGTCGCCGTCGGGACCGGCGCTGAGGGTGCCGCCGACGGCGCGGACGCGCTCGCGCATGCCCGCCAGACCGCGGCCGGAGGAGGGCAGGCGTTCGATGGCGGTGGGCGGGCGGCCGTTCTTGATCTCCACGGTCAGCCCCTCCTTCGACGGGGTCACGGCGACGCGGACCCGCGTGCCGGGGCCGGCGTGTTTGAGCACGTTGGTGAGCCCTTCCTGGACGATACGGGCGGCGGAGGCCCGGGCGATCAGCGGGGCGTGGTCGGTGGCCGGATCGAGGTCGAGGTCCACCACGAGACCCGCGGCGGCCATCCGCTCGGCGGACTCGCGCACCACGTCGGCGGGGTTGGCCAGCAGGTCGGGCTGCTTGTCCGGGTCGCGCAGCAGGTCGAGCAGGTCGCGCAGGTCCTGCAGCACCTGGTGCCCGGTCTCGCGGATGTCGGAGAGCGCGTCGGCCACGGGACCGTCGGGGGCGGTGTAGCGGGCGGCGCTGGCCCGCAGCACCATGGCGCCGACGTGGTGGGCCACGATGTCGTGCACGTCGCGGGCGATGCGCTCGCGCTCGGCGAGCTGGTCGGCGCGGACCTGCGCCAGCGCCGCCTTGGCGGACTCCTCGGCGCGCAGCCGCTCGGCGGCGGCCGCGGACCGGCGCGCACCGAGGTAGCGGCCGATGGCGATCGGCGTGGCCACCAGCGTCATCAGCACGCCGACGCGGAACGGGGTGACCTCGGTGTCGTCGGCGACGACGGCGATCGCGGTCAGCAGGCAGCCGGCGGCGTAGGCGACCGTCATCCAGGCCCAGGAGCCGACGCGCATGGCGAACACGCCGATCGCGATGAGGGTGAGGATCACGCAGGTGTTGACGGCGTCGTTCAGATAGATGTCGGCCGAGACGAGCAGCACGCCCTGCAGGAGGAAGACGAGCCCGGGGAACCGCCTGGCGATGCCCAGCGACAGCCCGCCCACCACGGCGAGCAGACCGGCGACCCAGACGGGCTGCGGGCCGGAGTGCCACGTGGTCCACGTGCTGAGCACCGTGATCGCCACCCCGCCGGCCGCCAGCAGCGCGTCGGGGGTGACGTCCCGCTCCTCCAGCCGCTCGGCCGAGCTGCGCAGGTACGCCCCGAGCATGGCCGGGAAGACCGGCAGCAGGACGGAGTACATCCACATGCTGCTGGTGATGGAGATGCCGGGATCGGCCATGTTGAACGCGGTGGCGGCGATCGTGGGGATCACGGCCAGCAGCGTGGCCCGCCAGCCGGAGCGGTAGCCCGCCACGCCGATGGCCACGCAAATGAGAATTTGCGCAGTATTGGAGGTGAACGACCCGATCTGGTCGGTGACGAACAGCAGGACGGCCAGGTAAAGGGTGACCGGCACGGGCCAGCGCCTGACCAGGCCCATGGGCAGGCCGGCCAGCAGCGCCATCGGGATGTTCATCTCGGCCGGCAGGTACGCCGTATCGCCCACGTGCCAGGTGGTCAACAGGTCCAGGCCCACACTTGAGGCCGCGACCAGGACATCCAGCGGCACGCCACGCCAACGCATGCGCACACGCTATCCGCCCGGTGTGCGGGGCTGATCCTCCGTGCGGAGGACCCCATCTCCTCCTATTGGCCGCCAGGTCCGACCTCGAGGGGGAGCGCTTCACCCGGATCTTCCCTTTAGATTCGTGTCATGTCCAACGACACCGCACTGTTCCTCGGTCAGTTCCTGCGCGCCCCCGCCAGCATCGGCGCCGTCGCCCCGAGCTCGAGACAGCTCGCCGCGGCCGTCTGCGCTCCCATTCCCGAGCGTGGCGAGCCGACCGTGGTCGAGCTCGGCCCCGGGACGGGCTCCTTCACCGCGGAGATCCAGCAACGGCTGGCCGGCCGCGGCCACCATCTGGCCGTGGAGCTCAACGAGCCCATGGCCGAGCGGCTGGCCACCCGGTTCCCCGACGTGGACGTGGTGCACGGCGATGCGGCTCAGGTGGGCGAACTGCTTCGCGAGCGCGGGCTGAGGCAGGCGGATGTGGTGGTGAGCGGGCTGCCGTGGGCGGCGTTTCCGCTGGAGCTCCAGCAGGACTTGCTGTCCGCCGTGGCGACCTCGATGAGCCCGGTGGCGGCGTTCACCACGTTCTCCTACATTCACGCCATCCCGCTCAGCTCGGCCCGGCGCTTCCGCGACATGCTGGCCGAGCGCTTCGAGGAGGTCGTGCGCGGGCGTACGGTGTGGCGCAACACACCGCCGGCCTTCGTGTTCCACGCGCGGAGACCTCGACCCTGATCCGAACGTGATTCTACGATGGTGTGATGGATTTCACCCTTCCCGAGAGCGCCCAGGCCGTCCAGCGGGGCATCGGCGACATCTGTTCCCGCTACGACCTGGATTACTGGCAGCGCTGCGAGTCCGACAAGCGCTGGCCTGAGGAGGTCTGGGAGGAGCTGGCCAAGGGCGGCTGGCTGGGGCTGGCGGTGCCGGAGGAGCACGGCGGCGGCGGTCAGGGGCTGCTGGAGCTCGCGGTCGCCACCGAGACCCTCGCGGCGTCGGGTGCGGCGGGCGGCTCGGCGTTCACGTACGTGCTGACGCCCGGCTTCGGCGCTCTCACGATCGCCCGGCACGGCACCGCCGGGCAGCGGGCCGACCTGCTGCCCCGGCTGGCCACCGGTGAGGTCGAGACCTGCTTCGCGCTGACCGAGCCGGACGCCGGGTCCAACGCGCTGGCGATCACCACGTCGGCCCGGCGGGACGGCGGCGAATACGTCGTCAAGGGGCAGAAGATCTGGATCACCGGCGTGCAGCGGGCCACCTGGATGCTGCTGGTGACCAGGACCGTCCCGGCGGCCGAGGCCGGCTCGCGCACGCACGGGCTGACGGTGTTCCTGGTCAACGTGCCCGAGGCGGTCGCCGCGGGCACCCTGACCTACCGGCCGATCCCCAAGCTGGGCGCGAACACCACGCCGTCGAACCTGGTCTTCCTCGACGACGTACGGGTGCCGGCCGCCAACGTGGTCGGTGAGGTGGACAAGGGCGCGGCCGTGCTCTGGGACATCCTCAACCCCGAGCGGATCCTGCTGGCCGCCTCCGCGCTGGGCGGCGCCGAGGTGGCGCTGCGGGTGGCCGTCGGCTACGCCAAGGAACGCGAGGTGTTCGGCCGCCCGATCGGCGCCAACCAGGCGATCGCCTTCCCGCTGGCCCAGGTCAAGGCCAAGATCGAGCTGGCCCGCCTGATGATCTACAAGGCCGCCTGGTCCTTCGACCGCCGTCTGCCGTGCGGCACCGAGGCCAACATCGCCAAGCTGACCGCCTCGCAGGCGGCGTGGGAGGCGGCGGACGCCGCGTTCCAGACGTACGGCGGGATGGCGTACTCGCTGGAGTATCCGGTGGCCAGACTGCTGACCGACGCCCGGATCGGGAAGGTCGCACCTGTGACCGAGGAGCTTCTGCTCAACTACCTCGCGACCCAGGTGCTGGGGCTGCCGCGCAGCTTCTGACCGCATCGGGGGGAAATGATCTCCTCCTCCTCTGCTGTCCGGTGGACCGTCCGCCGGTCGCGCCAGGCGATGAGCGCCGCTGCTTCGTCCCCCGGAGCGGCGTTCTCGGCCTCGGCGGACAGGCTCTCGGTGCCGGCGCGGCCGAGCTGGCCGGCCACATCCTCTGCCATTACGGCCGCTACCCGAGCGTGGGGGAAGCACACCCGCTGCCGCGTCCCCCGCACTCGGGTAGCGGCCGCGCTCAGCCGAACGACGGGGGCCGCTTCTCCCTGAGCGCGCGTACGCCCTCGGCCACGTCGGGGCCGGTGAATCCGAGGAACTCCATGGCCAGCGAGGCGTCGAAGGAGGGCCCGGCCAGGCGCAGCCAGTTGTTCAGGGAGTATTTGGTGAGCCTGATCGCCTCCTGCGCGCCTCCCGCGAGCTTGATCGCGATCTCCATGGCCTTGTCGTGCACCTGGTCGTCGTCCACGCACAGGCTGACCAGGCCCATCCGCTCCGCCTCCTCGCCGGTGACCGGCTCGCACAGCAGGAGGTGGTATTTGGCCTTGGCCAGGCCGCACAGCAGCGGCCAGATGATCGCGGCGTGGTCGCCGGCCGCGACGCCGAGCCTGGTGTGCCCGTCGATGATCCGCGCGGTGCGCCCGGCGACGGAGATGTCGGCCAGGAGGGCGACGGCGAGCCCGGCTCCCACGGCCGGGCCCTGGATGGCGGAGACGATCGGCTTGGAGCAGTTGAGTACGTTGTAGACGATGTCGCGGGCCTCGGCGAACACGCGCAGCCTGGTGGCGTGGTCGCGCGTCATCTCCTCGATCATCGACAGGTCGCCGCCCGCGGAGAACGCCCGGCCCTCTCCCCTGACCACGATCGCCCTGACGCTGTCGTCGCGGTCGGCGTCGCGCCAGACCTCGCCCAGCTCGCGGTGGGCGGTGGCGTCCACGGCGTTGACCCGGCCCGGCTCGCTGATCGTGATCCGCAGCACGCCCTCGGCCGGGATGTCGATCTTGAGCTTGTCGTAGGTCACAGAGCCTCCAGCGGGCGCTCGGCCACGTAGTCGTCGGTCACAGCGACCCTCGCAGGCGCTCCGCCGCGTCATAGCAGGTCACAACGACCCCCACAGGCGCTCCGCCACGCAACCGTCGGTCACAGTGACCCCCGCAGGCGCTCGGCCACGTAGTCGCGGGCCTCGACCGCCTGGTCGAACAGGCCCGGCAGGACGAAGAACGAGTGGACCGCCCCGTCGAACCTGCGGATCTCGGCCGGCACACCCGCTCCCGCCAGGCGGTTGGCGTACCGCTCGCCCTCGTCCCTGAGCACGTCGCACTCGGCGGTCACGACGGTCGCGGGGGCCAGGCCGGAGACGTCGGGCAGCCGCAGCGGCGACAGCCGCGGGTCGTCCGGGTCGGCGCCCGCGGCGTATTGCCGGGCGAACCACGCCATCTCGGCGGCGTCCAGCGCGAAGCCCTTGCCGAACTCCGCGTAGCTGGGCGTGTCCATCGCCACGTCGAGCACCGGGTAGACGAGCACCTGGTGCGCCAGCCGCAGCCCGGCGTCGCGGGCCTGCCAGGCGGCGACGGCGGCGAGGTTGCCGCCCGCGCTGTCGCCGATGACGGCCACGCTGCCGTTGCTCTGGTAGAAGGCGGGCCTGGCGAAGATGTCGCGCACCACGGTCCAGGCGTCGTCGGCGGCGGCCGGGAAGGGATCTTCCGGGGCCAGCCGGTAGTCGACGGACACCACCACCGCGCCGGTGCGGATGGCCAGGTCGCGACCGGCCGCGTCGTTGCGCTTGACGCTGCCGAAGACCCAGCCGCCGCCGTGGAAGTAGACCACCACCGGCAGCAGGCGGTCGCCGGGGTCGGCGCGGTAGATGCGGATCGGCACGCCCTCGGCCCGCTCGTCGCGGACGAAGGGGAGCTTGGTGTGCGGCCCCCGGTGGGCGGCCAGGCCGTCCTGCTCGCGCATCTCCCGGATCTCGGCCGGGCCGAGCGTGGCCAGGTCGGTGTTCAGATCGGACGGGTAGAGGGCGAGGTAGTCGCGCGACTGGCGGTGCAGCGGCATGATCGCAGCCTAGCGGGCCGCCTCGATGAACGCATCGAAGAGCCGATCGTCGCTTCGCTCCGGGTGCCACTGCACGCCGACGCCGAACTTGTGCCCCTGCAGCTCGATGCCCTCCACGATCTGGTCCTCCGCCCATGCCACGGCCAGCAGGCCGCTGCCGAGCCGCCGGACGGACTGGTGGTGCGGCGCGGTCACCTCGATCCGGTCGCCGACGGCCTTGCCGAGCTTGCTGGACACGCTGACCTGGATGGTGTGGCTCGCGCCCGGCTCGCCGTGCAGCTCGCTGTCGAGCACCTCGGGCAGCCACGGGATCAGGGTGCCGCCCTGGGCGACGTTGAGCACGTGCATGCCCCTGGCGATGGCCAGGATCGGCACGTCGGCCTTGACCGCGGCCCTGGCCAGGGCCAGCTCGAACCGGTCGCGGTGCGCCTGCGCCTCGGGCACCCGCTCGTCCTGCTCGCCGCCGTAGGAGCTCGCGGCCAGCTCGACACCGCCCGCCAGGACCACACCCCGGAGTCCCTGTACGTAGTCCTCGATGGCGTTCAGGCCGAGGGGCGGCAGCACCACGGGGGCTCCTCCGGCCCGGCCGACCGCCTTGGCGTAGGAGGGAGGGGACAGCACGGCCTCGCGCACCCAGTCGCTCCAGCGGGCGGCCTCGAAGTAAGCGGTGATACCGATCAGCGGTCGGGACATGCGATCTCCAGGGGGCATGGTGGAGTTCGTGTCGCCATCGGCGCGCCGGAGAGCGCCTCCGGCGTGATGGCCACACGCCCATCATGGCGCACACTCTTTCCGATATGTCACCCCTCCCCAAGATCCTCTTCTGCCGCCGGACCGAAATGTGCCGCGATCATCGCAGGTGGGACCCCAAGTCCGGGCTCGTGCTCGGACAGACGGGAGGAGGTCTCGATGATCAACCGTGTCAGGACGGTCACGGTCGCGGGGCGGGTGTCGAGGAGCTCGTCCAGGCGCGCCCGCCAGGCGCCGGCTTCGGCGTGCGTGGCATCCGACCGGGCCTGTACGCGCATCCGCGTCTCGTAGAGCCGCGACTGGTACATGATCCCCAGGCGGTGCCCGATCGTGTCGCTGAGCCACCAGTAGGCGTCCGTGTCCGCGGCGAAGACGAAGATCCGGGCGCCCTCCCACGCCACGCGGCGGGGATGGAGGGCTGCCATGGCCGGATGGTACGCCCGCCCCGGCCGGGACGGAACGGCCTGCGGCGATCTCAGCAGGGCCTGTCCACGACGCACACCCGGCCCTTGACCTCCCGGCTCCCGTCGGCCCCAGCCGCCCCGGTCTCGGCGGGCCCGGTCTCGGCGGGCCCGGTCTCGGCGGGCCGAGGGCCCGTCTCGCTGTGGCCGCCAGCGTGCGGCGCCGGATTCTTTCTTGGGCCTGACCGCCGCACTAAACCGAATGAAAGCGAATATGACTTACATTCGCATTCGTTGTCCGAAAAAGAGCGGAAACCGAGCGCAGAGAATCACAGATCGGCTACCGATAGTTCGCTTCGCACCGTATTGCGGGGAAACGGTTGTGACGCGTCATCGGTGGTGTAAGACTCATTTTGAACGCGTCGGATGTGCCGGGGCCCGCCGCGCGTTCGCGACCCGGAACCGTCAGGGAGGTGAACGGCAAGGCCGGAATGCGTTTCCGGCCAATAGGTGGAGTTGGATATATGTCGTTGAATCCGCGCCTGGTAAAAGAGAGTTTCTCCGTGGTCGAGCCGGTGGCCGACAAGGCCACGGCCTACTTCTACGGCCGGCTGTTCGCTGAGAGCCCGTACCTGCGAGGCATGTTCCCGCCCGCCCTGGACGTCCAGCGTGACCGGCTGTTCAGCGCGTTGACCCGGATCGTGTGGAGCCTGGACAGCCCGGACAGCCTCGCGGGCTTCCTGGGCCAGCTGGGGAGGGACCACCGCAAGTACGGGGTGCTCGCGGAGCACTACACGGCCGTGGGCAACGCCCTGCTGGCCACCATCCGCCGCTTCGCCGCCGACATCTGGGACAACGAGATCGAGGCGGCCTGGGTGGCGGCGTACACGGCCGCGGCCAATCTCATGATCGAATCGGCGGAGTCGGACTCGGGGGTCTCCCCCGCCTGGTGGCTGGCCGAGGTCGTGGACCACGAGCAGCGGCATCGCGACATCGCCGTGCTCACGCTGCGCCCCACGCAGCGGCTGCCGTACACGGCCGGCCAGTACGTCAACGTGCAGACCTCGCGCTGGCCGCGCGTCTGGCGGACGTTCTCGATCGCGAACGCGCCGCGCCCGGACAACACGATCAGGCTGCACGTGCGCTCCGTGCCCGGCGGCTGGGTGTCCACCACGCTGATCAGGCACACGCGCATCGGCGACACGCTCATGCTGGGGCCGCCCATGGGCACGATGGCGCCGCGCGAGAGCAGCATGCGCGACATGCTGTGCGTGGCGGGCGGCACCGGGCTGGCGCCGCTGAAGGCGATCATCGAGGACGTCATCGCGTCGGGCCGCCGCCCCAACATCCACCTCCTGTACGGCGCCCGCACGGCCGACGAGCTCTACGACCTGCCCGACCTGATCAGGATGGAGTCGTCGTTCCCGTGGCTGCGCGTGCTGCCCGTGGTCTCGGGCCAGCCCGGGTACGACGGGATGCGCGGCCACCTGCCCGAGGTCACGCAGCGCTTCCACTCCTGGGCCGAGCACGACGTGTACGTCTGCGGCCCGCCCTCCATGGTCAACGAGACCGTACGCCGCCTGCAGATCGACGGCGTCCCCCTGTCGCGGATCCACCGGGACATCATCCAGGCGGAGCGCTGACCCTTTTACCTGCGCCGTCTACTGGGCCGCCCCCATGAGGTTGCGGCTGGGCCTTGGCGGCGGGGCAAACCGGGCTTACCTTCCCATTGATGGATCTTTTCCCGAAGGAATGCCCTTCCGCAGGTCAGACGGGGAGATCCACCCCGCCAGGCAGCTCATCATCTGATCAGGAGGTTGACAGCGCGAGTCGGACGTGCGATCTGGAATCTGACCCGCCAAATGAGGTGAACAGTGTTATCACCCGCCAGGCGCCGAGGAATCGGCGGATTTCTGACCGTTCCGGCCGTCACTGTCGCGACTCTGCTCCTGCTCACCTCCCCCGCGTCCGCGAGCGTCCCGCTGACCGAGATCGGGGCCGATCCGTACACGAACGCCACCAGCCAGCACGGCACCCAGGCCGGCCCCGACAGCCACCAGTCGGGCTCCACCATCGTGACCGCGCAGCAGGCCGGCCGGTTCTCCGACGGAGGGTCGTCGGGCATCGCGTTCGCCACGTCCGCCGACGGCGGCGCCTCCTGGACGAAGGGCGTCCTGCCCGGCATCACCACGTTCGGCGGCGGGCCGTACCAGCGGGTCAGCGACCCGTCGGTGGCCTACGACGCCAGGCGCGGCGTCTGGCTGATCTCCTCGCTGGCCCTCACGGACGCGGGCGGCGTCGTCGGGGCGGCGGTGCTCACCAGCCGGTCCACCGACGGCGGCCTGACCTGGGCGGCCCCGGTCATGACCGCCCCCGCCGAGGCCGGCGACCTGGACAAGAGCTGGATCGCCTGCGACAACACCCCCGCCAGCCCCTTCTACGGCCGCTGCTACACGGCCTTCGACGACCATGCGGCGAACAACGCGATCAGGCTCGCCGTCTCCTCCGACGGCGGCCTGAGCTGGGCCGTGACCGGCACCCCCGCCGCCGGCCTGGGCGGGCAGCCGGTCGTGCGGCCCAACGGCGTCGTCGTGGTGCCCTACCTGGGCAACGACAACGAGATCCGCGCCTTCCGCTCCCGCGACGGAGGCGCGAGCTGGGGCGCGGACGTGCTGGTGTCGGTCGTGGAGCGGCACACGGTGGCGGGCGGGCTGCGCGCCTCGCCGCTGCCGTCGGCGGAGACGGACGCGGCCGGCGCCGTGTACGTCGCCTGGCACGACTGCCGCTTCCAGGTCGGCTGTACGGGCAACGACATCGTGCTCAGCAGGTCGGCCACCGGGGCGGCGTGGGGGCACGTCATCCGGGTCACCGGCGACGGCGGCGACCACTTCATCCCCGGCCTCGGCGTCGACCGCGCCACCTCGGGCGGCACGGCCAGGCTCGCCCTCACCTACTACCGCTATCCGGCCGCCGACTGCACGGCCGCGACCTGCCGGCTCACGGTCGCCTACACCTCCTCCACCGACGGCGGCAGGGGCTGGACCGCGCCCACGCAATTACAGGGCCCGATGGCGCTGGACTGGCTGGCGAACACCGGCCAGGGCCGGATGGCCGGCGACTACGTCTCCACCTCCATCGTGCCGGGCGGCAACGCCTTCCCGGTCTTCACGGCGGCGTCGGCCCCGTCGGGCGGGGCGCTCGACGTGCGGACGTACACGGTCGCGGGCGGGCTGCCGGTCACGGGCGCCGGCCCCGCGCCGCTGGCGATCGAGGCGCCCGTCTCGACCGGGGAGACCGTGCCCGCCCTCCCGACGACGTCCCGCTGACGCCAAACCGGCCGAGCCCGCTGGGCGGGCCGGTCAGGACGGGTGGCGGAAGGCGGCGGCGGTCTCCTCGTCGCTGGGCCAGAACGTCTCGATGGCCAGCTCGGACACCGTCACGTCCACCGGCGTGCCGAACGTCGCGATCGTCGTGAACATCGACAGCACCCGATCGCCGGCCGCGATCCGCAGCGGCACCAGGATGTCGCCGGGCCCCGGCGCGTGCGCCACGTTCAGGTCCACGCCCGGGTAGGTGTAGGCCGCCAGCTCGTCGTGCAGCTCGGCCAGCCGCCCGTCGCCGGACACCTCGGCCTGCCTGCGCAGCTGGTACAGCAGGTGGGCCCGCACCTCGGCGAGGTTCAGCAGCTTGCCGCCCATCGCGTCGGGGTGCAGCGACAGCCGCATCACGTTGACCGGCTCCTTCAGCAGCTCGGCGGGCACCCCCTCCATGAACATGGCCGCCGCCGAGTTCGCCGCCACCAGGTTCCAGACCGCGTCCACCACGACCGCCGGGTACGGCTCGTGCCCGGCCAGGATCTTGTCCAGCGCCTGCCGGACGAGGTGCATCTCGGGGGCGCGTACCTCCCGCTCGGGATAGATCGGTGCGAACCCCGCCGACACCAGCAGCCTGTTGCGGTGCCGCAGCGGCACCCCCAGCTCCTCGGCCAGCTTCAGCACCATCTCGCGGCTCGGCCGGGCCCGCCCGGTCTCCAGAAAGCTGATGTGGCGGGCCGAAACCCCGGCCTCGATCCCGAGGTCGAGCTGGCTCACCCGGCGTCGCTGCCGCCATGAGCGCAGCAGCTCCCCGAAAGACGTCTCTTGTACGGCAACAGCTCCCATACCCGGCACGCTACCGGCAACAGGGAATGGCGGCGATTACCTCTCAGGTAACGCCGAACCGGACAACGTGCCGTGGGGCGAATCTCCCAGTCTTCGGCGACTGTCGGTGCTGCGTGGCACGATGGCGGCAAGCGAACATGGGAGCGATGCTATGAGTGACGCAGTGCTCGCGATCGGCACCCGCAAGGGCCTGTTCCTCGCCCGCTCGACGGACGGCGGCCCGTTCGAGATCGAGCCGATCCAGTTCTCCACGGTCGCGGTGCCCTCGGTGGCGATCGACACGCGCGGCACCACACCCCGGCTGCTGGCCGGCATCGAATACGGGCATTTCGGTCCGTCCGTCCTCTATTCGGATGACCTCGGGAAGACGTGGGGGGAGGCGGAGCAGCCGCCCATCGCCTTCCCGGAGAAGACCGGGGCGACGCTGACCCGCGTCTGGCAGCTGGCGCCCTCGCCGTCGGAGCCCGGCGTCGTGTGGGCCGGCACCGAGCCGGGCGCGCTGTTCCGCTCGGAGGATCGCGGGGTCACCTACCGGCTCGTCGAAGGGCTGTGGGAGCACCCCCACCGGCAGCACTGGCAGCCGGGCGGCGGCGGGCTGTGCCTGCACACCATCGTCAACCACCCGGCCGACCCGCAGATCATGGCGGTCGCGGTCTCCACCGGCGGCTTCTACCGCACCACCGACGGCGGCCTGACCTGGGAGGCGGCCAACCACAACATCCGTGCCCCGTTCATGCCGGAGGGGCAGCAATATCCGGAGTTCGGGCAGTGCGTGCACAAGGTCTCGATGGACCCCGCACAGCCCGACCGGCTCTACCTGCAGCACCACTTCGGCGTCTACCGCAGCGACGACTTCGGCGGGAGCTGGCACGACATCGGCGCCACGCTGCCCTCCGACTTCGGCTTCCCGATCGTGGCCCATCCGTCGCGGCCCGGCACCGTCTACGTGCTGCCGCTGACCGCCGACATGGACCGCACCCCGGTCGGGCACCGCTACCGCGTCTACCGCAGTGACGACGCGGGCGCGACATGGCAGGCGTTCGAGGAGGGGCTGCCGGAGGGTCCCGTCCACGCGACGGTCCTGCGCGACGCGATGACGGCTTCGGAGGCGGGGCTGTTCCTCGGCACCCGCGACGGGGAGGTCCACTGGTCCCGCGACGACGGGGAGACGTGGTCGCTCGTCGGCCGCCATCTGCCCGACGTCCTCACCGTGCGCGCGGCGGTGCTCTAGTCGATGGCGAAATCCGTGACGATGGTGGTGTTCGTGCTGCCCAGCTCGCTGCGGCGGTGGGTGAGCGGGATGACGGAGGTCAAGGTCTTCGCGGTCGGCGCCGACCGCGACTCCCCGCCCACCCTGGGCGCGGCCCTGGACATGCTGCGGCGTACGCATCCGTTGCTGGAGGAGCGGCTGCGTGACGACTACGGGCGCATCCGCCGGCACATCAGCATGATCGTGTGCGGCGAGAACGCGCGGGGCCTCGGCGGCCTCGACTGCGCCCTGCCGCCGGGGGCCGAGGTCTACGTCCTGCCGGCGCTCGCCTGAGGACGATCCCGCGGTCGCCGGCCGGTCACCACGGTGGAGACCGGCCGGCATCCGCACGATCTAGATCACGGGCAGACCCGCCCGTTCGCCTCGAACGCCGCGTGGGTCAGCGGCATGAGCTCCGCCCACAACGTCTCCATCTTCTCGGCGACCATCTCGATCTCGCGCTGGGGGAACGACGGGAACGTGGAGTCCTCGCGTTTGACGCGGAGCGACAGGAAGTTCATCAGGGCCCGGGCGTTGCACGTGGCGTACATCGAGGAGTAGAGGCCGACCGGGAGCACCGTGCGGGCGACCTCGCGGGCCACCCCGGCGTCGAGCATCTCCAGGTAGGACTGGTAGGAGCGCCGGTAGCTGTCCTGCGTCGCCTCGGTCACCAGCTTGTGCTGCTCGGGGGTGCCGTCCTCGAACACGTATTTGCCGGGCTTTCCCTCCTGCACCAGCTTGCGGTCGGGCCCGGGGACGTAGAACACGGGAACGAGCTGCCGGTAGCGGCCGGACTCCTCGTTGTAGGAGAACGTCCGGTGGCGCATGAACTCGCGGAAGACGAAGATCGGCGCGCTGACGTAGAAGGTCATCGACGAATGCTCGAAGGGTGTGCCGTGCCTGTCGCGCATCAGGAAGTTGATGAGGCCCTTCGAACGCTGGGGGTCGGCCTCGATCTCGGCCAGCGAGCTCTCGCCCTTCGTGGAGACGCGTGCCGCCCACAGGACGTCGGCGTCCGACGCGGCGGACTTCACCAGCTCCACGTCCATGTCGCCGCGGAACGTGATCTCGGTCTCGGGTTCGACAGTGCCCATGCAGAGCCCCCGCTCGGGTTGGGTGTTTGTGACGGCCCAAGCAAACCAGGTCCCGGGCCCGCGCGCGAGTCGGCGCCCGCCGCCCCCTCACAACGGTACGGCGGGCGCCGATGCCAGGTCAGCAGCGGTGCACGGCACGCTCGCGGGTGACCAGGTCCGTGTCGGCGGCCGTGCCGTCGAGCCACAGCACGCGTCCGCCCTCCCCCGCCGCGAACAGGAGCTGCTCTCCCCTGTTGCAGGAGTAAGGCGCCGCAGCGCCGCCCGAGATCGGGACCTGGAGGAGCTTGAGCAGGTTCTCGTTCGTCACGGTGAAGTCACCGGGGTAGTGACTGATGGTGGCCAGCTGGTCGTTGGCGTCCAGATAGATCGTCTGCGGCGCCTGCGGCCCGTCGGCGACGATCGGCGTCGAGCCGGTGCCGTCGGCGCCCGCCCGCATGATGCCCGCCCGGCCGTCGCGGTCGGCGTCGTAGAGCCAGACCACGTGCCTGGCGGTCATGACGGGCAGTCCCGAGATGGCCGGGACGTCGCCGGCCGGCGGCACCTCGGGCAGCACGACCTCCTTGCCGGTCGCCAGGTCGCGGACGACCGGGGTGCTGTGGTCGTTCTCCCCCTCGAACCAGACCCGCAGGTAGGCGAGCCGGCCGCCGCTGATCGAGGGCGTCAGGCCGTGCACGCCCGCCTGGGCGGTCAGGTTGACCGGCGCGGCGGCGCCGCGCTTCAGCCACAGCTCGGTCTCCCCCGTGGCCGGGTCGTCGGCCGACCAGGCGACGGTGTCGCCGGAGATCGCGACGGCGTGGACGTACCCCTGCGAGTCGTGCAGGACCGTGGAGGGCGCGCCGCGGTCGAGGGGGCGCGTCCTGATCTGGATGCTGTCCGTGGCGGGGACGTAGGACAGCCAGGCGCCCCGCCTGCCGTCGGTCACGGGCAGCCAGTTCCACTGGGCGTTGTCGGAGAGCGTGGCGGGCCTGCCGCCGATCCGGCCGGTGAGGATCGAGGTGGGGCCGGCGGCGTCGGCGGTGGAGTTCGTCACGACGTACCGGTCACCTGTCAGGCCCGGCGGGTCGAAGGCGTCGGTGAGCCCGTCGATCACGACCTTGCTGTCGGTGCGGATGAGCCGCTCCCAGCCCGGCCTGATGCCGTGCCGGTCGAACGCCCGCGCGATCGTGAGCCGGTCGCGCCCGCTGAGCCCGGCGGCGCGGGCCGCGGACTCGACGGCGCGGCGGCCGTCGGTGAAGTCGTCCAGCGGCGTCATGTACTCCGTCAGCGCCTTGTAGGTGACCTTGTCGAACCCGGCCCCGAGCTGCTCCCTGGCGTCCCAGAGCGCGCCGGAGAAGATCGTGGAGTTGAGGTGCACGCCGCCGGTGTCGACGCTCACGGTGACGCCGATGTAGTCCTCTACGGCGTTCCTGTCGTCGTCCAGGTCGCGGAACACGCACTCGGCGGGCGGCAGCGTCTTGCACAGGCTCTCGCCCAGCAGGCTCGCGTCCGGATCGCTCATGGGGATGCCGAGCGCGCCGGTCTGGATCGCGTTGCCGAAGTAGTCGGCCAGGCCCTCGTTGATCGCGCCGGACTGGCCGAGGTAGACCAGCTCGGCGCTGTGGGTGATCACGCCGTGCGTCATCTCGTGGCCGACCACGTCCAGGCTCGCGGCGAAGGAGTGGAAGTCGGCCCCGCCGTCGCCGTAGACCATCTTGGTGCCTTCCCAGAAGGCGTTGGCGAACGGCTCGCCCATGAAGGTGACGTTGACGACGGACTGCATGGTGCCGCCCGCGCCGTCGAGCCCTTCGCGGCCGAGGCCCCGGTAGTACTCGTACACCTTGCCCGCGCCCCAGTGGGCGTCCACGGCACCGCTCTCGGTGTGCTGCGGGCCGAAGACCGGCGTGGGCGACTCGGCCGGCTCGGTGCCCGGCGGGATGCCCGGGGTGAGGAAGCCCTGGACGTCGGCGCCGGCCGCGTCGTAGGTGAGGATCTCGCCGGTGGCGCCGTTCCACATCGGGCGTGACCTGTCACGCAGCTCGTAGGCGCCGTCGGCGCGCTGGTAGGCGTTGAGCGGGACGGCCTGCCCGTGCGCCGTCTGGCCGCTGCCCGTCACCGGGCCCTCGTACCGCAGCCGGTCGATGCCGAACAGCGGCCGTCCCGAGTGGGCGTCCACGTACGCGTCCAGCAGCACCGGCCGCTTCTTGACCCGGTCCGCGCCGGCGAGCGTGACGTGCCAGGCCAGCACGCCCTTCCCGCGCGGCACCACGACCAGCTCGCCGGGCGTGGCCTTGACCGTCGCGCGCACGTGGCGGTCGGCGACGAGCCGGGATCGGGCCAGCTTCGCCGCCGCCTCGGCGGTGACCACCGGCTTGGGATCGACGCTCAGCTCGGTGAGGAAGCGCCCGCCGGCGCCGGTCACCTCGCGCTGGGCGCCGTCCTTGCGGAAGTGGACGAGGTACTGGCCGCCGAAGACGGGCAGGCCGCGGTAGCGCTGGCCGAACCTGACCGTCTCGTCCTGGCCGTCCACGACGGTCCGCAGCGGCACCAGGTCGGCCGGGTCGAGGTGGTAGCGCGGGTCGGCCAGGTGCTCCCTGGCCGCCGCGACGGGGTCTCCCGCCCGCGCCGGCTCGTCGAGCCCGCTCACCTCCGCGGGCGCCTGCGTGCCGGCCCGCGCCTGCACGTCGGGCTGCGGCGGGTCGTCGGCTGCGGCGACTCCGGGTACGGACAGCGCCAGGCATAAAGCCGTGGCGGTGAGGGTGAAGGGACGCCAGGACACGACACCTCCAGGTGTGCGTAGGTTTTCTGGCGACCCGATCATCACCGCAGATTTGACAAAGAGACAAATAACAATTCGATTACCCGTTTGCGGAAATTTCCATTACCTCTTTCCGGAAGGCGGCAAGCAGTGCGGAAACGTGCCGGGGGGCCTATCTCCGCCGCCGCGAATTACGCCGGGATCGAGCGAGTGACGGCGTCCGTTCAGGTGATGTCGCGGCGCAGCGTGGTGACCGAGGCGAGGGCCGAGAAGACCAGTGCGTAGCCGAGCAGCACCGCCCCGCCCGCCCACGCCGGCAGCAGGTACGACGTGTCCAGCCCGAACCCGACCCCCACGTTGGTCAGCGCCGCCGTCGCCCCGCCCGGCGTGAACTTGCCCACCGGCTGCAGCGCCGGGATCGCGTTGACGATCGAGTCGACGATGTAGACCCAGGCGATGACCGCGATGAGCGCCCCGACCTGGTTCCTGATCAGCGCCCCGAGCCCGAGCCCGAACAGCGTGTAGAGCGCCAGGACGGCCAGCACGCTCGCCGCGACCCGCGCGATCGTCGCGGTGAACACCAGGTCGCCGCCCGCGGCCAGCACGGTCCCGACGATCGCCAGCCCGGTCAGCGCCAGCACCGCCAGGCCGAGCAGCACGCCCACCACCAGGGTCGCGGCGAGCTTGGCCGCCACCACCCTGACCCGCTTGGGCGCGACGAGCAACGTGGTGGTGATGGTCTGGTACCGGTATTCGGAGGTCATCATGACGACCCCCAGCACGGCCGCGAACAGCGAGCCCCCGGCCCCCGAGCCCCACAGCGACTCCTGGAACGCCGCGGTGCCGCGGGCCGGGATGACCGCCTGGCCGTCGGGCCCGCCCTGCCCGGCGAAGGCGATGAAGAAGCCGAGCGAGAGGCCGACGTAGGCGAGCATGACGATCAGCATCACCCACCACAGCCTGGTCGTGACCACCTTGAGCAGCTCCGCGCGGATGAGCGCCATCACGCCTGCCCCTCCCCTGTCAGCTCCAGGAAGACCTGCTGCAGGTCGCCCCGCTCCTGCGTCATCTCGGTCAGCAGGATCCGCTCGTCCAGGGCGATGCCGCCGATGCTCTCGACGTCCAGGCCGGTGACCCTGAGGGTCTCGCCGGCCGCCTCCACCTGGGCGCCGTGCCGCTCCAGCACGGGCCGCAGCTCCTCCGGCTTGGGCGTGCGCACCCTGATGACGGGCGCGCCGCCGTTGGAGACGAGCTCGGCCAGCGTGCCCTGCCGGACCAGGCGGCCCTTGGCGATGATCACGACGTTGTCGACGATCTGCTCGACCTCGGCCAGCACGTGGCTGGAGACCAGGACGGCGGCTCCCCGTTCGTGCGCCAGGTGGCGCATGAAGCCGCGCAGCCATTGGATGCCCGCCGGGTCGAGGCCGTTGGCGGGCTCGTCGAGGATGTACACCTTGGGGTCCCCGATGAGGGCGGTGGCCAGCGCGAGCCGCTGCCGCATGCCCATGGAGAAGCCCAGCACCCGCTTGCCGCCCACGTCGGCCAGGCCCACCTGGTCCAGGGCCTCGCCCGCGCGCGACCGGGGCAGCTTGGCGGCCGTGCACAGCACCCGCAGGTGGTTGTACGCGGTGCGTCCCGGGTGGAAGTTGGTGGCTTCGAGCACGGCGCCCACTTCGCTGAGCGGGTGGTCGAGCTCGACGTAGCGCCGGCCGTTGACCAGCGCGCTGCCGGAGTCCGCGGTGACCAGCCCGAGCAGGCTGCGCAGGGTCGTCGTCTTACCTGCCCCGTTCGGACCTAAATAGCCCGTTATCGTGCCGGATTCGACAGTAAATGACACCCCGTCCACCGCGCGTACCGGACCGAATGACTTTGAAAGGTCTCGTATCTCGATAGCACTCATGGTGTGGCGATTATCCGCAATCAGCGGTAAAGCGCACCTCCTCCGTGAGGAGGAGGTTCACAATCGGTAGACCCGGCGGGCGTTTCCCGAGCCGATCATATGAGCGATTCTGGCCGCGTCCGCGGCGCTCCACTCCCCCGCGCCGAGCCGGCCGCCAAGCGCGGCGCCGAGCGCCTGCCGGTAGTAGTGCGCCCCCAGGTAGGCGGTCTCGGCCACGCCGCGGCAGCCGGAGCTGAACAACTGCTTGTGGAACGGCGCCAGCTCCAGCAGCTCCTCCATGACCCTGGCCGCCGCGGCCGCCGCGTGCGGGAGGGCGAGGCCGACGTCCACGTAGACGTGCGGGTAGACGGCTGCCAGGTAGGCGGCCTGGCGGTGGAACGGGTAGCAGTGCAGCAGGATCACCGGCACGCCGAGCGGCTGCAGCGCCCTGACGAACGCGCTCATCCTGGCCGGATCGCTGCGGTGCAGGTCGAGCGCCGAGCCGGCGAACCCGGTGTGGAACTGCACGGGCAGCCCCCGCTCCCTGGCCACGTCGATCGCGCTCCAGAGCAGGTGGCGCAGCAGGACCGGCTCGGTGGCCGGCTCCTTGGGCTCGGCCAGCCGGCGGTTGGCCGCCGCGAGCACCGAGCCCCTGCTGGGCCTGCCGGGCTCCAGGTCCAGGCCGCTCAGCCCGGCGATCACCGTCTTGAGCCCGACCGCCCTGGCGGCCCTGGCGGCCAGCTCCTCGCCGAGGCTGTCGAGGTAGTCGAGCGCGGCCTGCGCGGTCTCGGCCACGTCACGCTCGATCCGCTCGATCCGTACGAGCTCGTCGGCCGCGGCGCCGCCGTGCCGCCCCATCTCGGCGGCGGACAGCAGGTCGATGTCGTCGGTTCCGTCGTCGGACCCGTCGCCGTCCACCAGGAACGCCACCACGCCCGCGCCCGTCAGCAGCCGCCGGTTGACCTCGCCCGCGCCCAGCTCGGCCCGGCGGGCGAGGTAGACGGCGGGCGGCGCGTGCGGATCCAGGTCGAGCAGCGGCGCGCACCAGCGGCGCAGGGCCACGCCGAGCGGCGTGTCGAAATGGGTGGTGCCGGGCGGCGCCGGGCTGCCGCCCTCGGTGATGAGCAGCTCGAACTGGGCGCGCGTCAGATCGTCTCGCCGCACCCCGTGGCAGTGGTGGTCGACGAGCGGGGCGAGAAGGGCGTCACGCACCGTGTCGGGCAGGTCTACGGGGAGCATGCGGAGACTCTAGGGGAGCCCCGCACGCCCCCGCGGACGTTTTACCGAGGAGTGTGACTACCTTCGGGAAAGGCGCAGGACGTTCGCGATGATCTTCGCTCCCGCGCCGCCCTCCTGGGTCAGAATCGACTCGGGGTGGAACTGCACGCCGAAGCGCCGCCGCTCCGGGTCCTCGATCGCCATGACGTTGCCGTCGGGCGTGAGCGCGGTCGCGGTGAAGCCGACCACGCCGGGCCGCTTGGCGTGCAGCGAGTGGTAGCGGGCCGCGGTGAACTCATCGGGCAGCCCGTCGAGCAGCGCGCTGCCGCCGAGCCTGGAGACCTGGCCGCGCTTGCCGTGCTCGGGGTAGTCGAGCAGCTCCAGCGTGCCCCCCGCCTGCTCGACCATGGCCTGCAGGCCCAGGCAGACGCCGAACACCGGCAGGTCGCGGGCGTAGATCTGGTCGAGCAGCGCCGAGATGCCGAAGTCGGTCGGCCAGCCGGGGCCGGGCGAGAGCACCACGAGGTCGGGCCCGATGTCGTCGACCATGTGGATCGGGAAGCCGTGGCGCAGCGTCACCACGTCGGCGCCCTCCTGGCGGAAGTAGTCGGCCAGGGTGTTGACGAAAGAGTCCTCGTGGTCGACGAGCAGCACCTTCATGCCCTTGCCCGGCTGCGGCCTGACCTCGGGGACGGGCACGGCTCCCGGCTCGTTGACCGTGGCCAGGGCGCCGAGCAGGGCGCTGGCCTTGAGCTCGGTCTCGCGCTCCTCCGACTCGGGGTCGGAGTCGAACAGCAGCGTGGCCCCGGCCCTGACGGTCGCCACGCCGTTCTTGATCTGGGCGGTGCGCAGGGTCAGCCCGGTGTTCATGGAGCCGTCGAAGCCGATGAAGCCGATGGCGCCGCCGTACCACCTGCGGGTGGTGGCCTCGTGGTCCTCGATGAACTGCATGGCCCACGTCTTGGGCGCGCCGGTGACCGTGACGGCCCACATGTGGGTGAGGAAGGCGTCGAGCGCGTCGAACTCGGGGCGCAGCCGGCCCTCGATGTGGTCGACGGTGTGGATCAGGCGGGAGTAGAGCTCGATCTGGCGGCGGCCGATGACCTTGACCGTGCCCGGGACGCAGATCCGCGACTTGTCGTTGCGGTCGACGTCGGTGCACATGGTCAGCTCCGACTCCTCCTTGACGCTGGACAGGAGCGTGCGGATGGCCTCGGCGTCCTCGACCGGGTTGCTGCCGCGGGCGATCGTGCCGGAGATGGGGCAGGTCTCCACACGGTCGCCGTTCACCCTGACGTACATCTCGGGCGAGGCGCCGACGAGGTGCTCGCCCTCGCCGAGGCTGATGATGAACTCGTAGGGGGCCGGGTTGCTGAGGCGCAGGCCGCGGTAGAAGGCCGACGGGTCGTCGCAGGTGGCGTGGAAGACCTGGCCGGGCACGACCTCGAACAGGTCGCCGCGCTTGAACTTCTCCTTGGCCGCGGCCACGACCTTGGAGTAGTCGCCCCGGGTGGGGTTGGGCGGCAGCTCGGCGGGGGTGACGGGCTCGGCGGTGGTGCCGGACCTGTCCAGGTCGCGGGTGGTGGTGCCGTCGACGGTGAACTCGTAGCGGTGTTCGAGGGCGGTCTCGCGCTGCCGGTCGATCACGACGATCCGGTCGGGCAGGTGGAGCACGAGGTCGCGCTGGTCGTCGGGGCGGACGAGCTCCTGCCTGATGGGCTCGAACTGGAAAGCCAGGTCGTAGCCGAAGGCGCCGTACAGGCCGAGGTGCGGGTCCTCGCCGCGGAAGGCGGCGATGACCTCGCGGATCGCGGTGAACACGGTGGGCCTGCGGCTGCGCAGCTCCTCCGGCAGCAGGTCGCCCGACTCGGGCACGAGCACCTCGACGCGGTCGGGCGTGGGCTCGGCGACGGGCTTGCCCGCGGCCAGCAGGCAGGAGGCGACGGCGGGCAGCACGATCCGGCCGCGCGCGTTGAGCGCGGTCGCCGCGATGGTGCGGCCCTTGGCCACCAGCTCCAGGCACGGATCGACATAACCGAAGGCCCATCGGCTGTAGCGGCCCGGATAGTCCATGCCCGAGGAGAAGGCGCCGCCACGCCGTACGCCCAGAGCCGTCACGATCTCTTCGAGCGCCGCCTCGTCCACCTCGCGTGTCTCGCGCTCGACGCCGATGCCCCCGGCTGTGGTATATCCGCTCGTCTCCACTTGCTGCCCCTTATCACGTCAAATGCTGAGCCCCGGGGGCGGACACGAGAAAAGGCCGCCATCCCGGGGCGGCCATCCGTTGAGGAATGCGAAACACGCGCCGCCTAGGAGCGGCGCCACCACTGGAGCTGAGCGTGATTTCGCATGAGAACAGGTTAACCGCCGGACCAAGATCGCGCAACGCGACCCGCCAGAACAGGCCCCCTCCTGCGCGGGTTTCAATACAGGGCTGTACTGTATTGATGTAGTCATCGGTCCGAGAGGAGACCCGAGATGACCGAAACCGACGCGGTCGTGCTCCCCACCCTGCGCCCGACCCCGTTCGACCCGCCCGCCGACCTGGCGAAGCTGCGGGAGACACGGCCCATCGCCCGGCTGGCCTACCCCGACGGCCACCAGGGCTGGCTGGTGACCGGGCACACGCTCGTCCGCGAGGTCCTGGCCGACCGGCGCTTCAGCGCCCGGTCCGAGCTGCGGCACATGCCCATCGAGCAGCCCGGCGGGCAGTCCGGGCAGCCCGCCCCGCCCGGCATGTTCATCTCCACCGACCCGCCCGTGCACACGCGCTACCGCCACCTGCTCACCGGCGAGTTCACCGTACGCAGGATGCGCCAGCTGACCGAGCGCATCGAGGACATCACCAGGACGTACCTGGACGCCATGGAGCGGCAGGGCCCGCCCGCCGACCTGGTGGAGACGTTCGCGGCGCCGATCCCCGCCCTGGTGATCTGCGAGCTGCTCGGCGTGCCCGGCGAGGAGCGCGACCGCTTCCATGCCCAGAGCGACAGGCTGATGCGGACCGGCACCCCGCCGGAGGAGAAGTACGCCGCCTACATCGCCCTGCAGGCCCACATGAAGGAGCTGGTGCCGGCCAAGCGCGCCAAGCCGACCGACGACCTGCTCAGCGGCCTGACCAGGAGCGACCTCGACGACGACGAGCTGGCCAACATCGGCTTCCTGCTCCTCGGCGCCGGGCTCGACACCACCACGAACATGCTCGCCCTGGGCACGTTCGCGCTGCTGCGCCACCCGGACCAGCTCGCCGTGCTGCGGGCCGAGCCGGACAAGACCGGCCAGGTGATCGAGGAGCTGCTGCGCTACCTGAGCATCATCCCCTTCCTCGTGCGCACCGCGCTGGAGGACGTGGAGCTGGGCGGCGAGCTGGTGCGGGCGGGGGAGGCGGTCACCCTGTCGATCCCGGCGGCCAACCGCGACCCCGAGCGCTTCCCCGACCCCGACACGCTCGACCTGCACCGGGCGAGCGGCAGCCACGTGGGCTTCGGCCACGGCGTCCACCAATGCCTCGGGCAGCAGCTGGCCAGGGTCGAGATGCAGGCCGCCTATCCCGCGCTCTTCGGCAGGTTCCCGTCGCTGCGCCTGGCCGTGCCGCCCGGCGAGGTGCCGCTGCGCACCGACATGCTGATCTACGGGGTGCACAGCCTCCCCGTCACCTGGGACGCGAGCTAGATGCCGGATGGGGGCTCAGCCATGACGGGCAAGGTCTGCCTGGTCACGGGCGCGTCGGCGGGCATCGGCCGCGCCACCGCCCTGGAGCTGCTGCGAGCCGGGCACACCGTGTACGGCCTGGCGCGCAGGGTGGAGAAGATGGAGGAGATCCGCGCGGCCGGCGGCCACCCGATCGGGATGGACGTCACCCAGGAGGCCGACCTCGACCGGGTCGTCCAGACGGTGCTGGCCGAGCGGCAGCGCATCGACGTCCTGGTGAACAACGCCGGCACCGCCGTGCACGGCGCGACCGAGGAGGTGCCGCTCGACCGGGCCAGGCGGGTGTTCGAGGTCAACCTGTTCGGCCTGGCGGCGCTCACGCACCGCGTCCTGCCGCACATGCGGGAGCGGCGGTCGGGCACGATCGTCAACATCTCCTCGATCGGCGGCGAGATCACCCTGCCCATGGGCGCCTGGTACTACGCCTCCAAGCACGCGCTGGAGGCGTACTCCGACACGCTCAGGCAGGAGGTCGGGCGGTTCGGGGTGCACGTGGTGGTGGTCCAGCCGGGGATCATCAGGACGGAGTTCGAGGACGACACGCCGCGCGACCTGCGCGAGATCTCCGGGCACGGGCCGTACGCGGAGGTGGCGGAGTGGATGGCCCGGCGGGCCGAGGAGGCGACCGGCCCCGGCTCCAAGGGCTCCGACCCGTCCGTGGTGGGCTGGTGCGTCAGGGACGTCGTCGCGGCGGCCGACCCGAAGCCCCGCTATTCCGTCGGCTACCTCGCCGACCTGCTGCTCTGGGTCAATAGAATCCTGCCGGACCGCCTCTACGACAAATTGGTGACCCGACACGCATGACAGCAGACGACCTCGAATCGACCGGCCCGGCGCCCGCGCAGCGGCCGGCGGGCCGGCCGCGCAGCGCGGAGGCCGACACCGCCATCCTGACGGCCGCGCTCGACCTGCTCATCGAGCTCGGTCCTGTGCAGACCAGCATCGAGCAGGTGGCCAGACGGGCGGGGGTGACCAGGGCGACGGTCTACCGCAGGTTCCCCGACAAGACCACGCTGCTGGTACGGACCCTGGAGTGGGCCAACCACGACCACGACCCCGGTTTCACCGGCTGGCGCGACATCGAGCACATGTTCGGCGACTGGGCGGCGTACCTGTGCGTGCCGCGCAACCGCGTCCTGCTGCGCCGCATCTACGCGACCGTGGACGACTATCCCGAGCTGGGCAGCACCTACCGGTCGGTCAACGGCGGGCGCCGCGCGGCGGTCGTGCGTGAGATCCTGTGCAGGACCCGCGACCTCGGGCTGCTCCCGCGCGACATCGACGTCGACGTGGTGCAGGAGCTGCTGAGCGGCGCGGTGATGATCCACGTCGGCGGGCATCCCGACGGGGAGAGCGCCGAGGAGATCAAGACGTACTTCCTGCGCATCATGCGCCAGGTCGGCTACCGGCCGCCCGTGGCAAAGGGGCGCGAAAGGATCTAGCTTCAGCGTCCATGGAACGGGCCCTGGCGCCGGTGCCGGCAACGAGGAGCAGGGCCTGCCGGTCTACGTGTGCAGGGCCTGGTCGGAACCTGGCCCAGGTGGCGACATTTCAGCTGACCAGATTACGTTTCTGTTGGTTAAGTAACGTTTTACGGCAACTATTGATTTCCAAACAAGATCTCTTCACCCTTCTCGACAGAGGCGTAAAGATCACCTCTGCAGTGTGGTGAAGGAGAGACCGCGTGCCGAACACCCCCCGCTGGCGTGCGATCCTGACCGGGATCGTCACCGCCGCCGGACTTCTCGTCCCGCAGGCCGCCGCCGCTGCGGCGCCTGATCCTGACAAGATTGACTCAAGCGTCCAGGCGCAGCTCGCGCAGGACGACAAGGCCACCTTCTGGGTCCGGATGAAGGACAACGCCGACCTGAGCGGCGCCCGCCGGGCCGTCACCAAGGACGCCAAGGCCGAGCTGGTCTACGAAGCCAAGACCGAGCGTGCCGGCTCCTCCCAGGAGGGCTTACGCAAGCTCCTCGACGCCCAGAAGGCCGACTACACCTCGTACTGGATCGTCAACGCGGTGCGGGTCACCGCCGATGAGAAGCTGGCGGCCGAGATCGCCAAGCTGCCCGAGGTGGACCGGATCGAGCCGGTCCGCACGGTCTCGGTGCCCAAGCCGGTCACCGGCAAGGCCGAGGCCAAGGTGAACGCCAACGAGTGGAACATCGACCGCGTCAACGCCCCCCGCGTCTGGAGCGAGCTGGGCAACCGCGGCGAGGGCGTCGTGGTCGCCAACATCGACACCGGCGCCCAGTTCGACCACCCGGACCTGGCCGCCGCCTACCGGGGCAGGAACCCGGACGGCACGGTCTCCCACGACTACAACTGGTACGACCCCGCCCGCGTCTGCCCGACGGCCGCGCCCTGCGACAACAACGGCCACGGCACACACACCATGGGCACCATGGTCGGCGCCAACGGCATCGGCGTCGCGCCCGGCGCCAAGTGGATCGCCGCCAAGGGCTGCGAGGTCAACACCTGCACCGACGCCTCGCTGCTGGCCGCGGGCCAGTGGGTCCTCGCGCCGACCGACCTGTCGGGCGGCAACCCGCGCCCCGACCTGGCCCCGGACGTGGTCAACAACTCCTGGGGCGGCGACGGGTTCGACCCCTGGTACAAGGAGACGGTCGAGGCCTGGGTCGCGGCCGGGATCTTCCCCGCCTTCTCCAACGGCAACGAGGGCCCCGCCTGCGACACCTCCGGCTCGCCCGGCCAGTACGTGATCAGCTACAGCGCGGGCGGCTTCGACGTCAACAACGCGCTGTACGCCAGGTCGAGCAAGGGCGAGGGCGAGAACGGCGAGACCAAGCCGAACATCGCCGCCCCCGCCGTCAACGTGCGCTCCTCGACGCCCGGCAACACCTACAGCAGCTTCTCCGGCACCTCGATGGCCGCACCGCACGTGGCGGCCACCGTGGCGCTCATCTGGTCGGGCTCACCCGGCCTGCAGGGCAAGGTCGAGGCCACCAGACCGCTGCTGGACACCACCGCGATCGACGTCTCGGACACGAGCTGCGGCGGCACCGCGACCGACAACAACATCTGGGGCGAGGGCAGGCTCGACACCTACGCCGCCGTGCAGGCCGCGCCCGACGAGGGGCTCGGCGACCTGCGCGGCACGGTCACCGCGGGCGGCGCACCGGTGCCCGGGGTGGCGATCACGCTGTCCGGCCCGCTGAGCCGTACCGTGACCACCGGCGACGACGGCACCTACGCCGTCCCGCGCCTGCTGCCCGGCGACTACGAGCTCAGCGCGGCGAAGTTCGGCTACGAGCGCGCCACCGCGACGGCCACGATCACCGCCGAGCAGTCGGCGACCGCGGACGTGCCCATGACGAAGCTGGCCACCGGCGTGGTGTCCGGCACGGTCAGCACGGCGGGCTCGCCCGAGCCCGGCGCGACGGTGGCCGCCGCCGGCACCCCCGTCAGCGGGGTGACCGACGCCTCCGGCCGCTACAGCCTGACGCTGCCGTACGGCGACTACGAGCTGCGGGTCACGCCGGCCTCCCGGTGCTCCAGCGCCGCGACGTCGGCCCTCACGGTGGCCGGCGACCTGGTCAAGGACATCGAGCTGCCGCTGCGCGGCGACAACTTCGGCTACACCTGCAAGAGCGGCGCCGACGCGTACGTGCCGGGCACCGAGAAGCTGGCGCTGACCGGCGACGACGAGGCCCAGCAGGTGACGCTGCCGTTCCCGGTCCCGTTCTACGGCACGGGCCAGAGCAAGGCGTGGATCGGCACGAACGGGTTCCTCACGTTCGCCGCCGACCGGATCGTCACCGCCAGCAACGGCCGGCTGCCGACCACGGCCACGCCCAACAACGCGGTCTACCCGTACTGGGACGACCTCAAGGTGGACGCCGACTCCGGGGTCTACACGACCGTGACGGGCACCGCGCCGCACCGCAAGTACGTCGTCGAGTGGCGCAACGTCACCTTCTACAGCGAGACCGACCAGCGCGTGTCGTTCGAGGCGCTGCTGGGTGAGGACGGCTCTATCGCCTTCCGCTACAAGGACATCGAAAGCGAGCGCGACCAGGGCACCAGCGCCACGGTCGGCATCGAGAACGCCGGCGGCACCGACGCGCTGCTGTACTCCTACGAGGAGGCGGCGCTGTCCAGCGGGCGGAGCCTGGCGTTCACGGCCAGCAGGCACGGCCTGGTGACCGGCGCGGTCACCGACGCCAACGACGGCAAGCCGCTGGCCGGGGCCACGGTGAAGATCGGTGACGTGGCCACGTTCACCACCGGCGAGGACGGCGCCTTCTACGGGCAGGTGCTGGCCGGCGACTACGAGGTCACGGTGTCCAAGGAGCACTACGGCACGTTCACCAAGGCCGTCACCATCGCGCCGGCCTCGGTGACGCGGCTGGACACGGCGCTGGTCACGGGACGGGTGAGCGCGTCGGCCGCGGAGCTGACCGTGGTCATGCCGGGCGAGTCCACCCGTAGCAGGACGCTGGAGCTGACGAACCTGGGCTCGCCCACGGCGTACACGGCAGCGGGCGAGACGTGGGCGGTCGTCACGCCGACGGCCGGTCAGCTGGCCAAGGAACAGTCGGTGACGCTGAAGATCGCGGTCTCCAGCGCCGGCGTCGCGCCGGGGACGGTCCGCGAGGGCAAGCTGATCGTCAAGTCGGCCAGCGGCCGGCAGCCGACCATCGAGATCAAGGTGACGGTCGTGGTGCCCAAGCTCCAGGTGGCCATCGACGCCGGCGGCACCAAGAGCCTGACCGACACCGCCGGTGACACCTGGACCCCGGACAAGAAGTACGCCGCGGGCTCCTACGGCTACATCGCCTCCCAGAACCGGACGCAGAGCACCACCAGGACCATCGCCGGCACGACCGACCAGGCGCTGTTCAGGACGGCCAGGGAGAGCATGCTGGAGTACCGCTTCGACGGCGTCCCGGCCGGGACGTACACCGTCGAGCTGGACTTCGCCGACGTCAAGAGCACGCAGCCGGGCAAGCGGGTCTTCGACGTGCTCGTCGAGGGCCAGCTCGCCATCCCGGCGCTCGACCTGGCCCTGGAGTCGGGCACGTACACGGCCGTGACCAGGCAGTACACGGTGAAGGTCACCGACGGCCAGCTCAACGTGCGCTTCGCGACCCGCCAGGGCGCGACGATCGTCAACGCGCTGCGCATCTCGGAGCGCCCCGACAAGGTCACCCCGTAGTGATCCGGCCCGCCCCGCGCTTCTGCGGGGCGGGCCTTTCCCTTCGAACCATCCAAAGCCGGCCGTTCAGCGAAGAAGGGGGCAAGGCAACACCCACACAAGGAGATCTGATGCGTAAGCAACTGGCTCTCGCCGCGGCGGTGCTCGGCGCGGGCGCGGTCCTGGCCTCGCCCGCGCAGGCCCACCGATACGACGGCCCGCGCGTGACCGGCCTGACGACCATGGGCGACCTGGTCGCGTTCGACGCCGACAACCCCAGGAACGTCAGCCGGCTCGGCCGGATCAGCGGCCTCAAGGACGACATGAAGGTCGTCGGCATCGACTACCGGGTGCAGAACGGCAAGCTGTACGCCGTGGGCGACCGGGGCGGCATCTACACCGTGGACGGCAAGGCGAAGGCCACGAAGGTGTCCCAGCTCACCGTGGCGCTCAACGGCAAGGCGTTCGGCGTCGACTTCAACCCCGCGGCGAACCGGCTGCGCGTCATCAGCGACGCCGGCCAGAACCTGCGGCACAACCTCGACGACCCGAACGGCGCGCCCGCTGCCGGTTCGACCGCCAATGACGGCACGCTGACCAACCCGCCCGTGCCGCCCGCGGCCGGGACGACCGCGCTCGGCGTGACCGGCGCCGGCTACACCAACAACGACCTCGACGCGGCCACCGCGACGACCCTGTTCGACGTGGACACCACGGCCGACCAGGTGTCGGTGCAGTCCCCGGCCAACGCCGGCAACCTGGCCCCGGCCGGGAAGCTCGGCGTGGACGCCGACCTCGACGCCGGGTTCGACGTCTACAGCCGGCTCAGCAAGGGCGTGACCGTGTCGAACACGGCCTACGCCACGCTGAAGTCGGACGGCGCCTACCGCTTCTACACGGTGAACGCGCTGACCGGCAGCGCCGACCTCGTTGGAACGTTCCCGTCTAACCGCCAGGTGAGCGACATCGCCGTTCAGCTGGGCTCATGAGGTAAGGGGTGCCCCCGGGCTACCGCACACCGGGCGGCATCTGTTACTGGTTAGTACATGAGACGCGTGCGGCTCCAGCGCGATCTGCCGGTGCGGATGCCCGACGGCGTGACGCTGCTGGCCGACCATTACGCACCGCCCGGCGGCGAGCGGGCCCCCGTCATCCTGATGCGCTCCCCGTACGGCCGGCGCGGCCTGCTCGGCTGGGTCTTCGGCCGGGGCTTCGCCCGCCAGGGCTTCCACGTCGTGATCCAGAGCTGCCGCGGCGGCTTCGGCTCCGGCGGCCTGCTCGACCCGCTCGGCGACGAGCACGACGACGGGCTGGCCACCGTCGCCTGGCTGCGCGAACAGCCGTGGTACGGCGGCTCGTTCGGGATGTTCGGCCCCTCCTACCTCGGCTACACGCAGTGGGCGATCGCGCCCTACGCCGGGCCCGAGCTGAAGGCGATGGCCACGCAGATCACCGCGTCGCAGTTCAGGGACGCGGCCTACGTGGGCGGCGCGTTCGCGCTGGAGTCGGCGCTGAGCTGGACCACGCTCACCGACGGCATGTCCCGCCGCTTCGGCGGGGCCTCGGCGCTGACCGCGCCCAGGCTCACCCGCCGGGCGGTCCTGTCCGGCCGTCCGGTGGCGGAGCTGGACCGGGCCTCGGCCGGGCGGCAGCTGCGCTTCTACCAGGACCTGCTCACGCACCACGCCGACCCGGCCGTCCCCTATTGGGACAAGCGCGACTTCTCCCCTACGGTGGGCGAGGTGGAGGCGGCGGTGACCATGCTGGGCGGCTGGTACGACGTGTTCCTGCCGTGGCAGCTCAAGGACTACACGGCGATGCGGGCGGCCGGGCGGCGGCCGTACCTGACGATCGGGCCCTGGTACCACGTCGACACCAGGCACGGCCGGCCCTCGATGGCCGAGGCGACGGCCTGGTTCCGTGCGCACCTGCTCGGCGACTTCTCCGGGCTGCGGCCCGACCCCGTGCGGCTCTACGTGACGGGGGCCGAGGAGTGGCGCGACTATCCCGACTGGCCGGTGCCGGGGACCCGGGAGCAGCGCTGGCACCTGCAGCACGGGTCCGGGCTCGGGCCCGGGGCGCCGCGGGCGGCCGAGCCCGACAGGTTCCGCTACCACCCCGGCCATCCGACGCCGGTGCTCGGCGGTCCCGTGCTGCTCGGCGACTCCAGGCCGCGTGACCAGCGGCGGCTGGAGCAGCGCCGCGACGTGCTGGTCTACAGCTCGGCCGCGCTGGAGTCGGAGGTCGAGGCGATCGGTCCTGTGCGGGCGGAGCTGTTCGTGCGGTCGAGCACGCCGCACGTGGACGTGGTGGTACGGGTGTGCGACGTGCGGCCGGACGGGCGCTCGTTCAACGTGTGCGAGGGCGTGCGGCGGCTCGGGCCGCCCGCTCCCGAGGGCGTGCGCCGGGTCGAGGTGGACCTGTGGCCGATGGGGCACAAGTTCGGGCGCGACCACCGGATCCGGGTGCACGTGGCGGCCGGGGCGTACCCGACGATCGCCCGCAACCCGGGCACCGGCGATCCGCTCGGCTCGCCGGGCTCGATGGTGCCCGCCGACGTCGAGGTGTTCCACTCCCCCGAACACCCCTCCGCCGTGGTGCTGCCGCTGTGCGCGCCTCGCGGCTGATGTCCCTGGTCCTGCTGCTGCAGGGCCGGGGCGGGATGACGGCGGCGGAGCTGGCCAAGGAGCTGGAGGTCTCCGAGCGCACGGTGCACCGCGACGTGCTCGCGCTGTCGGAGGCGGGCGTGCCCGTCTACGCCGATCGCGGGCGGGGCGGCGGCTACCGGCTGCTCGACGGCTACCGCACCCGGCTGACCGGGCTGGACCGGACCGAGGCCGAGGCGCTGTTCCTGTCGGGGGTGCCGGCCGCACTGCGGGAGATGGGGCTGGCGGAGGTGGCGGCCACGGCCCGGCTGAAGGCCGCCGCCGCCCTCTCCCCCGCGCTGCGCGACGCGCCGTCCCTCGCGGCGCAGCGCTTCCATCTGGACGCGCCGGGCTGGTTCGCCGGCGGCGACCCGCCGCCCGCCCCGCTCGCGCCGCTGGCCAGGGCCGTCTGGAACGACCTGCGCGTCCAGGCCGTCTACAAGGACAGCCCGCGGACGCTGGAGCCGTACGGGCTGGTGCTCAAGGCGGGCGCCTGGTACCTGGCGGCCCGGTCCGGGACCCGGTTCCTGATCTTCCGGGTGCACCGGTTCGGGGCGGTCTCCGTGCTCGCCGAGCCTTTCGACCGGGAGCAGGACTTCGACCTGGCCGCCTTCTGGGCCGCGCAGTCGGCGGAGTTCACCCGCTCGCTGCTGCGCGAGGTGATCACGCTGCGGCTCAGCGAGCGCGGCCTGCGGATGCTGCGGCACATCGCCGACCCGGCCGCGCTGGACGACGCGCTCGCCTCGCTCCAGCCCGGCGGGGTCGTGCGGCTCGCGGTGGAGTCGGTGCCGGTGGCGTACTCACAGGTGCTGCGGTTCGGGCCGGAGGCCGAGGTGCTCGAACCGCCGGAGCTGCGGACGATGGTCGCGGAGGCCGCCGCCCGCATGTCCGGCCTCTACGAGTGAGCCTGTGATACCGGTATGAGCCGGTGACTACCGGTAGGCCTCCCAGCCGGTGTCACCGGCGGTCTCGACGACCTCGGTGATGTAGCGCCACACCTGCGGGCGGCTGCCGTCCACGTCGGTCAGCCCGTACGCCTCGGCCACCTCGCCGCTGTCGACCGACCTGCCCGACCAGCGCGCCCGCTCCGGGTCCCGTGCGATGGCGGCGACGCCGCGGCCGACGTAGGCAGGGGTCTCGGAGACCATCCACGCGCTGTCCGCCTTCGCCTCCCGCCAGTTCTCCTCGGTGACGCCGAAGTTGTCCAGCATGGCCTCCGAGCGCAGGAACCCCGGTGTGATCGCCACCGCCGTGCCGCCGTGCGGGCGCAGCTCGTTCGACCAGGCGAAGGCGAGCCGGTTCACCGACACCTTGGCCAGGTCGTAGTAGACGTTCTCCCGGTAACGGGTCTCGTTGAAGGCCCAGGTGCCGTCGGTGACCTCGACGACCAGCCCGCCGGGGTGCTCGATCAGCAGCGGGAGCAGGTGGCGGCTGGTGATGATGTGGGTGTCGATCGCCAGCCTGAGCAGCTTGAATCCCTTCTCCATGTCGTGTTTCCAGACGGGTGTGTCCCACTCCCACAGCTGGTCGCCGCCCCATATGTCGTTGACCAGCACGTCGAGCCGGCCCTGCTCGCGGCGTACGCGCCCGGCCAGGTCCGCGACCTGAGCGGGATCCAGGTGATCCACCCGGACCGCGACGCCGGTGCCGCCGGCGGCCGTGACCAGCTCCGCCGTCTCCTCGATGGTCTCCGGCCTGTTCATCTCCGAGCGGCTCTCGCGCGTGCTCCTGCCCGTGCAGTAGACCGTCGCGCCGGCCGCGCCGAGCGCGACCGCGATGCCGCGTCCCGTTCCGCGGGTCGCCCCCGCCACCAAAGCAATCATGCGCCGATCGTGCCCCGAATAGCCGACACCTCATGTCATGTTTTTAACCGGAACCCTGTGATAAGTAGGGAGTTACTATGAACAGCGAATTCGAGTTACGCGGGGTCAACCACGTCGCGCTGGTCTGCTCGGACATGAAGCAGACCGTGGACTTCTACTCCGGCGTGCTGGGCATGCCGCTGATCAAGACGATCGAGCTGCCCCTGGGCTGGGGCCAGCACTTCTTCTTCGACTGCGGCGGCGGCAACGCGCTGGCCTTCTTCTGGTTCCCCGACGCGCCGGACGGCGTGCCCGGGGTGTCGGCGCCGAAGAACCTGCCGGACCGCGGCGAGCTGCTCTCGGCCGTCGGCTCGATGAACCACATCGCCTTCGACGTGCCGCCGGAGAAGATCGAGGAGTACCGCGACCGGCTCGTGGCCAAGGGCATCGACGTGGGCGTGCTGCTCAACCACGACGACAGCGAGTTCGGCGTGGCGCCCGAGCCGCACGACGGCGTGTTCGTCAGGTCCATCTACTTCAAGGACCCCGACGGCGTGCTGGTCGAGTTCGCCGCCTGGACGCGCCAGGTCGGGCAGCCCGGCGACGTGCGGCACGAGCCCAAGACCGCGGCCGACCGGACCGTGTGATGCCGCGGCTGCGCCGGGTGCCGCGCGAGGAGATGACCGACCCGCTCGTGCGCTTCTTCTACGACCGCCTGTTCGACGACGGCCGGGAGGGCACCGCCACCGGGTCGCCCGGCGACTGGTGGACGGTGTTCGCGCTCGACCCGAAGATCTTCCGGCACTGCGTCAAGGGCTTCCAGCTCTACCGGGAGTCGGCACTGGATCCGGTGCTGCGCGAGCTGGCACAGACCAGGGCGGGGTGGGCGCGGCAGAGCCAGTTCGTGTTCTCGCAGCACTGCAAGCAGCTGCGGGCGCTCGGCGTGCCGGAGGCGAAGGTGCGGGCCGTCGCCTGCTGGCCGGTCAGCGACCTGTTCGACGAGCTGGAGCGGGCGGTGCTGGCCTACACCGACGCGCTGGTGCTGGACGGCGGCCGGGTGCACGACGAGGTGTTCGCGGTGCTCGCCCGGCATCTGCCGGACGAGCAGATCCTGGAGCTGACGTACGTGACGTGCCTGTACGAGATGCACGCGACGATGGCGCGGGCGCTGCGGCTGGAGTTCGACGACCGGCCGGATCCGATCGTGGAGGTGCCGGCGCCCGAGGGGTACGGCACCCGGGACATCGCCGACGAGCTCTCCTGACGTGAGCCTTTCTGACCCTGGCTTTCTGACCGGGGGCTTTCTGACGGCGGGGGTGACCGTTCGTCGCGGGTAACCGACCATTCGGCGACCAGGTGATCACCGCGGCCGCACTCGTCACTAGGGTTCTCCTGGCGTGCCGTCTTTCCTCACAGACAGTCACCCCAACATCTACGCCAAAACGTAACATTGGCGACATTTGGATTAATACCGTCGCAAAGCTACTCTCCCTCCATTGACGAACTGTCAGGAGCCGGTCACAACCGGCTCCTGATCCATTCATCGGAGGGTCGATGACTACCGGGGAACCCGGGCAGCCACGCACTGACCGCAGCCCGTGGAACTGGCTGCTGGTCCTGCCGATCGTGCTGCCGTTGCTGACGTTCCTGTTCAACGCCGACGAGCCCCGCCTGTTCGGCTTCCCGCTCTTCTACTGGCTGCAGCTCGCCTTCATCGTGGTGGGCGTCGTGTCCACGACCATCGTCTACAGGATGACCAAGTGAGCACTCACACGACCGAGCTGGTCGTCTTCATCCTGCTGTTCGCCCTGGTCAGCGGCATGGGCTTCGTGGCCGCCCGCTGGCGGCGGCCCACCGACCTGGCCAGCCTGAACGAGTGGGGACTCGGCGGGCGCAGCTTCGGCTCGTGGGTCACCTGGTTCCTGGTCGGCGGCGACCTCTACACCGCCTACACGTTCGTGGCGGTGCCCGCGCTGGTGTTCAGCTCCGGCGCGCTGGGCTTCTACGCCCTGCCGTACACCGTCGTGGTCTATCCGCTGGTGTTCCTGGTGCTGGCCCGGATGTGGTCGGTGTCGCACGTGCACGGGTTCGTCACCCCGGCCGACTTCGTCCGGGCCCGGTTCGGGTCGCCGACGCTGGCGCTGGTGATCGCGATCACCGGGCTGGTGGCGACGATGCCGTACATCGCCCTGCAGCTCGTCGGCATCGAGGCGGTGCTGAAGTCGATGGGCATCACCGGGCACCTGCCGATCATCATCGCGTTCGCCATCCTGGCCGCCTACACCTACCAGTCGGGGCTGCGCGCGCCCGCGCTGATCGCGTTCGTCAAGGACGCGCTCATCTACATCGTGATCCTCGCCGCGGTCATCTACATCCCGGCCAAGCTGGGCGGCTGGGGCTCGATCTTCGACGCGGCCAAGGCCAAGTTCGACGCCAGCCCGGCGCTGGGCGACGGCATCACCCTCAACGCCGCCAACCAGCTGCAGTACGTCACGCTGGCCTTCGGCTCGGCGCTGGCGCTGTTCCTCTACCCGCACAGCCTCACCGGCGTGCTGGCCTCCAAGAGCCGCAACGTCATCAAGCGGAACATGTCGGCGCTGCCCGCCTACAGCTTCGTGCTCGGCCTGATC
Organism: Nonomuraea rosea; assembly: GCF_039539705.1. Taxonomy (NCBI): domain Bacteria; kingdom Bacillati; phylum Actinomycetota; class Actinomycetes; order Streptosporangiales; family Streptosporangiaceae; genus Nonomuraea; species Nonomuraea rosea. Next base: position 62,242 of record NZ_BAABDQ010000035.1, read on the forward strand.
GCGCTGCTCGGCTTCATGGCCATCGCGGCCGGCACCAAGCCGGTCGTGGGCGCGAACGGCAAGGCCGACACGAACACGATCGTGCCGATGCTGTTCGACCAGTTGTTCCCCGACTGGTTCGCCGGCGTCGCCTTCGCGGCCATCGGCATCGGCGCGCTCGTCCCCGCGGCGATCATGTCGATCGCGGCGGCGAACCTGTTCACCCGCAACATCTACCGCGAATACCTCAACAAGAACGCCACCGACGCCCAGGAGGCCACGGTCTCCAAGCTGGCCTCGCTGGTCGTCAAGGTGGGCGCGGTGCTGTGCATCCTGCTGCTCGACCCGCAGTTCTCCATCGACCTGCAGCTCATCGGCGGCGTGATCATCCTGCAGACGCTGCCGTCGGTGGCGCTCGGCCTGTACACGCGCTGGTTCCACAAGGGCGGCCTGATCGCCGGCTGGGCGGCCGGTCTGGCGGCGGGCATGTGGATGCTGTACCTGATCCCCAACCCGGCCAACGGCAAGGCGCACTTCGGCGGCTCGGCGTTCGCGCTGTCGAACCTCGGCTTCGACACCAAGATGACGATCTACGCCGGATTCCTGGCGCTGGCCGTCAACCTGATCGTCGCGGCCGTGGGCACGCTGCTGTTCCGGGCGGCCAAGGTGGCCGACGGGGAGGACGGGACCGCTCGCAGCGACTACTTCGCCGACGAGGGCGACCCGGACGTCAAGGACCTGGACCTGGCCGGCTCGCACTGAGCCTGCCCTCGCGACACGGCCCGCCCTTCCGTGGTGAGAAGGGCGGGCCCTGTCATGCCCGGCCCGCCCTGGGCGATCCTGATCATGGCCAGCTCGTGGGCCGGTTCAGCCGGGCGTGAGGTATCCCGGGTTGGCCACGTCGAGTTTCGCCCGGACGGCCTGTTCCAGGGCCGCCGTGAGCGCGGCGCCGTCCTGGAGGCGGCCCTCGCGGATCGCGGCGGCCAGCTCGGCGTCGTCCGCCACGCCCAGGTCGGCCAGCCGCCGCGCGTGCTCCTCCGCCTGTACGGGGCCGAGCTCGATCTCCCGCTCCACCATGCCGAGCACGTTGATCGCCACCCGGGTGTGAAAGCGCACCCGGCCCTCCACCCCGGGCAGCACGTCGGTCTGCAGGAAGTCACGGACGGCGGCCACGAGCTGCGCCGCCGTGGGGACGTCGTGCGGGTCGGTTCGCGTCATACCTCCTTCCGTAGCAGACGTAGGAGCCTGCTCCCAAGGGGAATTCGTCCCGCAGGCGGAAGAATCCGGAAACCTGCCGCGTGAGGGTGGAGGCATGGTCTCCAAAGCCTTCACCGCCGGCCTCATCGCCCTCTCGGCAGCGCTTCCGGCCCCAGCGTCGGCCCCAGTATCGGCCTCAGCGTCGGCCTCAGTGCCGTCCGCTGTAGCGGGCACGCCGACGGGCGAGGGGCGGGTCGCCGGGGCCCGGCATGAGTGCGCGGACGCGGTCAGCCGGTGTGACGGCACGCTGTCCGTACCGCTGGACTGGAACGACCCGTCCTCGGAGCGCATCACCGTCGCCTTCGCCTGGCTGCCGGCCGCGCGGGGCGCGACCGGGACGATCCTCGCCAACCCCGGCGGGCCGCTGCCCGCCCTGCCCGACATCCCGCGCATCCAGCAGGCGCTCGGCCCCGTGCTCGACCACCAGAACCTCCTCGTGGTCGACCCGCGCGGCCTGGGCGAGTCGACCCCGCTGCTCTGTCCCGGCCTGAACCTCGCCGCACCCGCCACCATCGCCGCCTGCGCCGGCCGGCTCGGCCCGCGCGCCGCCTTCTTCACCGCCGACCAGGCCGCCGACGACATGAACGCGGTACGTCAGGCGCTCGGCGTCGGCAAGCTCGCCTTCTACGGCAACTCGTACGGCACCCTGTACGCCCAGGCGTACGCGGCCCGCCACCCCGGGACGCTGACCGCGGCCTTCCTCGACAGCACCGTGATCACCTCACCCGGCGGCTACGCGCTCTGGCCCATCCGCTCCCAGACAGGTCAGCTCGACCTCGTCTGCGAGCGGTCACGAGCCTGCCGCGCCCTGCCCGGCACCGCCGCCCGTACCTGGGCCGAGCTGGTGGCGCACCTTCGCGCGCACCCCGACCCCCAGGTGCCGATGGCCGCGCTCGCCACCGTGGACGGCGTGTACGAGCCCGTCTTCGGCCGCGAGGCGACCGCCGCCGCCACCGCCTACCTCGACGGCGATCCCGCCCCGCTGCGGCGCCTGGCCGCCGTGGTGCCGAGCCTTCCCGCGCAGCCGATCGAGGGGCCGCAGTGGGCCGGGTACCTGGCCTACCGGTGCGGCGACGGGGCGTTCCCGTTCGACAGGGACGCCTCGCCGGCCGAGCGGCAGGCCCAGCTCGAACGGCACTGGCGCGAGGAGCGGCCGCTGGCGCCGTACACGCCTGCGGACCTGGGGCTGGACGTGCGGAACGGGCTGGAGTTCTGCGTGCGGTGGCCGACGCCGAGGAACAGCCCGCCGCTCCCGCCCGGCGCCCGGCTGCCCGGCGTGCCGGTCATGGTGGTGGGCGGGGACTTCGACACCCAGAGCCCGGCCGAGGTCGCCGCGGCGATGCGGGTCTTCCCCGGCGCCACGTTCGTCCGGGTCCCGTTCGGCGGGCACAGCCTCGCCTGGGGCGGCGGCGAGGCCGGCGCGTGCGTGCGGACGGCGCTGCGGTCGTTCCTGACCGATCACCGGGTGCCTGCCGTGCGGTGCAGCGCGGAGAACTACCGGGCGAGCGGCGCCTTCCCCCGCTCGATGAGCGACCTGTCGCCGATGCCGGTGGCCGGGCTCTCCGTCCGGGAACGGCGGGTGCTCGCCGCCGCCTTCGCCACCGCCGCGGACGCCGTCGCGCGGCGTAACCCCTACGCCCTCGCGCACGCCCGGCTGAAGACGCAGCAGGGGCTGCGCGGTGGCCGGGTGGACTTCCGGGACGGCTCCGTCGTGCTGGACCGGGCGAGCCTGGTGGACGGCGCGGAGGTCAGCGGGGAGATCACGCTCGGGGCGGACGGCCGGGCCGGCGCCACGCTCCAGGTCACGGCGCGCGACGGGCGGGCTGCGGCTCGAACCCACCGGGTGAGCCTGGCCTGGGCGGCGTTCGAGGCGCGGGAGCGGCCGGCGCTGTCCGGGACGTTCGACGGCACGCCCTTCGAGGTCCGCGAACGCACCTGACCGCAGCGGCCGGGCAGGGTCGGGCGGGACGGAGCGGGACAAGGCGCGGGCAAGGCAAGGCAAGGCAAGGCAGGGCGGGCCAGGCCGGGCGGGGCGAGCGGGCAGTGGGCAGGGTGGGGTGGAATGCGGCCTTTATCCGGGTCCGATCGTTTAGCGGCTAATCTGCGGCCATGACGACACAGTCTCCCGCCGCGCCGCCCCCGGTGCTCGGGCCCGGCCTCATCAAGGCCGAGGTCCTCGTCGTGATGTCGGTCTCGCTCGGCGCCAGCGGCCTGGTGGCGTTCGTCCGGCTGATCGGCGCGCTCACGGCGCCCAAGGAGCTGAAGGGCCAGCAGGCCGTGCTGGTCGGATCGATGGCGCCGGGCCGGCCCTGGCTGGACCTGACGCTGCAACTCGTCGAGATCGCGATCTCGCTGGCGCCGGTCGCGCTGGTGGCGTACCTGATGGTGCGCTCGGGCGAGTCGCTGCGGACGATCGGCGCGGACGCCCGCGAGCCGGGCCGCGACCTGCTGCGCGGGGCACTGCTCGCGGCCGCGATCGGCGGCACCGGGCTGGCCTTCTACCTCGCGGTCTGGGCGGCGGGGGTGAACCTGACCGTCGTCCCCGGCCAGCTCCCGCAGGTGTGGTGGCAGGTGCCGGTGCTGCTGCTCGCCGCGGCGCAGAACGGCGTGCTGGAGGAGGTCCTCGTCGCCGGCTACCTGCTGCACCGGCTGGGGCAGGCGAGGTGGTCGCCGTGGCGGGCGGTCGCCGTCTCGGCGCTGCTGCGGGGGTCGTACCACTTGTATCAGGGGTTCGGCGGATTCGTCGGGAACGTGGTGATGGGGGTGGTGTTCGGGCGGCTGTACCAGCGGTGGGGCCGGACCACGCCCCTCGTGGTGGCGCACACGCTCATCGACTCCGTCGCCTTCGTCGGGTACGCCCTCCTGCACGGCCGGGTGAGCTGGCTCCCCTAAATCCGCAAAGCCGTTGACTGGGCAACGATTTGGGGTTGAGATCCATTCATGAGCTTCGCCGTGCCTGACAGCGTCCGACCGGTTCGCGATGCCGTACACGCGTTCATGACCGAGCGGGTGGAGCCCGCCGAGCCGGTGCTGCAGGCGGGCGGGGCGCCCGCGGCGGCGGCCATGGAGGAGCTGCGGGCCGAGGCGAAGAAGGAGGGCCTGTGGGCCCTCGGCCACCCGCGTGAGCTGGGCGGCGGCGGGCTGCCGTTCCTCGACTACGTGTACGTCAACGAGGTGCAGGGGCGCAGCGAGTTCGGGCAGCTCGCGCTGGGCACGTTCACGTTGCAGGACTCGCTCATGCTGTACGAGCACGCCTCGCCCGGCCAGCGCGAACGCTATCTGGAGCCCCTGGTACGCGGTGACATCTCGCCGAGCTTCGCGATGACCGAGCCCGCGGTGTCGAGCAGCGACCCCACCCAGATCACGACGTCCGCCGTGCTGGACGGCGGCGAATGGGTGATCAACGGGCACAAGTGGTTCACGACGGGGGCGTCGCTGGCCGCGTACACGACCGTGATGTGCAGGACCGAGCAGGACGCGCCGCCACATCTGGCGTTCTCCATGATCCTGGTGCCGACGGACACGCCCGGCTACACGATCGTCCGCGAGACGCCCGTCCTGGGGCTCAGCGGGGCGCACTGCGAGGTCCGCTACGAGGACGTCCGGGTGCCCGCCTCGAACCTGCTCGGCGACCGCGGCCAGGGATTCGTCATCGCGCAGAAGCGGCTCGGGCCGGGGCGGATCTTCCACTGCATGCGGTGGCTCGGGCAGGCGCAGCGGGCGTTCGACCTGATGTGCCGCAGGATGCACGAGCGGACCGCGTTCGGCGAGCCGCTGGCGGCCAAGCAGCTCATGCGGCAGCACGTGTTCGACTCCTACACGGAGATCCAGGCCGCCAGGCTGCTCACGCTGCACGCCGCCGAGGCGATCGACGCGGGCTCGCAGGCCAGGGTCGAGATCGGCGCGATCAAGGTGGTGGGCGCTCGCATGCTGCACAACGTGATCGACCGGGCCATCCAGGTGTACGGCGCCGCCGGGCTGACCCCTGACACGCCGCTGGACCGGATGTACCGGCACGCGCGGGCCGGCCGGATCTACGACGGGCCCGACGAGGTGCACATCGACTCCGTGGGCCGGCGGATCCTGGGCGCGTACACGGCGGGCGGCTCCTGGGAGTTCGGCCTGCGATGACGGATCCGCACGCGATCGCCCGCGCGGCCTTCGGCGCCGGCGCGGTGATCACGTCCAGCGTCCGGCTGCCGGGCGGGGCCTCGCGGGAGACGTGGGCGCTGGACGTCGTCGAGCCCGGCGGCCGCACGCACGAGCTCGTCCTGCGGCTCGACTCCCCGGGCGCCGCCCCAGAGGTGAGCCCAGAGGTGAACGCAGAGGTGAGCCCAGAGGTGAGCGCGGAGGGGAGCGCGGGCGCCGGGCTGGCCGCCGAGGCGACGCTGATGCGGGCCGCGTACGACGCCGGGGTGCCGGGTCCGCGGATCGTCGCGGCCGGCGAGTCGTACATCCTCATGACCCGCGTCCCCGGCGAGACCATCCCGCGCAAGATCCTCAGGGACGACGCCTACGCGGCGGCCCGGCCCAGGCTCGCCGCGCAGTGCGGGCAGGCGCTGGCCGCGATCCACCGGATGCCGCTCTCCTGCGTGCCCGAGGAGACGGCGGACGATCCGCTGACGCGCTGGCGCGACGTGCTCGACCTGCTCGGCGAGCCGCACCCGGTGTTCGAGCTGGCCCTGCGGCGGCTGGCGGCCGACCGGCCCGCGAGCACGCGGCGCACGGTGGTGCACGGCGACTTCCGCAACGGCAACCTGATCGTCGGGCCCGAGGGGATCAGGGCGGTGCTGGACTGGGAGCTGGCCCACCTCGGCGACCCGCTGGAGGACCTCGGGTGGCTGTGCGTGAAGGCGTGGCGGTTCGGCTCGCCGCTGCCGGTGGGCGGGTTCGGCGGCTACGAAGAGCTCGTCGCCGCCTACGAGCGGGCCGGCGGGCAGCCCGTCGACCGGGGCGCGCTGCGCTGGTGGGAGACGTTCGGGGTGCTCAAGTGGGGGATCATCTGCGTCATGCAGACCATGCGGCACCTGCGCGGGGGCGCGCGCTCCGTGGAGCTGGCGGCGATCGGCCGCCGGGTGTGCGAGAACGAGTGGGACCTGCTGGCGATGCTCCGGGAGCGGGCGGAAAACCCGTTGCCTGAGGGTCCCCCGCGCACGCACGCTTGACCGGTGGCCATTCTGCGGGCATCTCATCTGGTGAAGCGGTTCGGAGCGGTCACCGCCGTCCGCGACCTGAGCCTGACCGTGCACGAGGGCGAGGTCGTCGGCCTGCTCGGCCCCAACGGCGCGGGCAAGTCGACCACCCTCCACATGCTGCTCGGCCTGATCACCCCCGACGCGGGCGGCATCGAGCTGTTCGGGCTGGAGCTGGCCCGGCACCGGATCGAGGCGCTCAGCCAGGTCAACTTCGCCGCCAGCTACGTGGACCTGCCCGGGGTGCTGCGCGTGCGCGAGGTGCTCGACGCGTTCGCCAGGCTCTACGCGCTGCGCCGTCCCCGCGAGCGGGTGGCCGAGGTGATCGAGCTGTTCGAGCTGGGCCCGCTCGCCAAGCGGCAGATGCTGGCCCTGTCGTCGGGCCAGCGCACCCGCGTCCAGCTCGCCAAGGCGCTGCTCAACGCGCCCAGGCTGCTGGTGCTCGACGAGCCCACCGCCAACCTCGACCCGGACGCGGGCGACCGCATCCGCGGCCTGCTGTCCAGGCTGGCCGCCGAGAACGGCAGCGCCATGCTGATCACCTCGCACAACATGCGTGAGGTCGAGCGCATGTGCGACCGCATCCACTTCATGTCCGACGGCCTGGTCGTGGCGGCCGGCAGCGCCAAGGAGCTGGCCGGGCGCTACGACGCCGAGGACCTGGAGGAAGTGTTCCTGAAGGTGGCGCGCGGATGACGACTCCCCTGCCCTCGCTGAGCCTGCCGCCGCTGAGCCTCGCGGCGCGGCGCACCCGGATCCTCGGCGTCGTCCAGCGCGACTTCGCGGCGCTGCGGCGCAGCCCGATCCGGATGTTCGAGATCCTCTTCTGGCCGACCGTGGAGCTGGTGCTCTGGGGGTTCCTCACGCTGTTCCTGCAGACGCAGCGGGTGCCGTTCGTGGTGTCGTTCCTGCTCGGCGCGGTCCTGCTGTGGCAGGTGCTGCAGAAGGCGAGCAACGAGATCTCGATCGCCTTCCTGGAGGACATCTGGTCACGCAACCTGCTCAACGTGCAGGTCAGCCCGCTGTCCAGCGTCGAATACCTGGTCGGGCTCGTGCTGTTCTCGCTGGGCAAGGTGGTGTTCGCGGTCGCGGTGATGGCCGGGCTGGCCTTCGTCCTCTACGGGTTCGGGGTGACGAGCCTGGGGGTGGGCCTGGTGCCGTTCATGGGGGTGCTGCTCGTGCTCGGCTGGTCGCTCGGGCTGGTCGGCATCGCCGCGGTGCTCCGCTTCGGCGAGAACGCGCAGGTGATCGCCTGGTCGCTGGTGTTCGTGGTGCAGCCGGTGGCCGGGATCTTCTACCCGGTCTCGGTGCTGCCCGCGCCGCTGCAGGCCGTGTCGTGGTTCCTGCCGGCCTCGCACGTGTTCGAGGGCATGCGCACGGTCATGGCGGGCGGCGCGGTGCCGTGGGACCGGCTCGCCTGGGCCTCGGTGCTGAACGCCGGCTATCTGGCGGCGACGCTCGCGTTGTTCGCGTGGGCGCTCAGCTACGCCCGGCGGCGTGGGAGGCTTTCGAGGTTCGGGGACTGACCGCGGCGGCGATCACGTCGACCAGGCCCTCCACCACCTGCGCCGGGTCCACCTCCGGATGCTCCAGCCACCAGTCGCCGGTCGTCTGCACCATGCCCACGAACGCGTGCCCGAGCACCTGCGCGCGCACCGGGTCGGGCACCACGCGCTCGGCGACCAGCATCGCGCCGAGCTCCTCGCCGAGGCTGCGCACGAGCGAGGTCATGTGGGAGCGGATCCTGGTGTCCTCGGCGCTGGCCCGGTGGAACAGGAACCGGTAGAGGTTGAGGTTGGCCGCGATCAGGTCGAGGTAGGCGGAGATCGCCGACCTGGCCCTGCTCCGCAGGTCGGTCCCCGGCTCGGCGAGCTTGGGCCGGAGCTGGGCGATGACCGTGCGCACGTGCCGGTCGGCCAGGGCCTGCAGCAGGCCGCTCTTGTCGCCGAAGTGACGGTAGAGGATGGGCTTGGTGATGCCGGCCTCGGCGGCGATGGCCGCCATCGACACCTCGGGCCCTTCGCTCAGGATGACCCGGTCGGCGGCGTCGAGCAGCGCCCTGCGCCGATCCGGATCCCGTCCACTCACCGGTCAAGGATAGATCTCGTACGGCCGGGCAGCAGCGCGGAGAGCACCAGCACCACGCCGATGATCGTGTAGAGCCCCGTCACTCCGGCCAGCGTGCCCGGCGGCTCCCCCATCTCGGCCCACGCCAGCCCGCCCGGCTGCGACCACGGCAGGCCGCCGGCCCGCGACCAGGGCAGCTTGGCCGCCACGCCGAGCGCGGCGTCCAGGTCGAGCGCGAACAGGACGCCGGCGGCGGCCAGCGGCAGGCCGCACGCGAGCGCCGCCGTGGGCCAGGCGGTCAGCAGTGTGACGATGACGGCCGCGCCCAGCAGGTAGCCGAGGCCCGCCGGTGCGGGGCCGAACGTGGCGTTGCCCGCGCGCAGGGCTCTGGCGGCGGCCTCGGTCAGGTAGTAGACCGGGAGCAGGGCGCCCAGGCCGGCGACCGCTCCCAGCAGCCGGCGGGTCTCACGGGGCAGGCGCCGGCGGGCGCGGGCCCATTTCACCGCAAGGTTCTCGCGCTCGTTGATCTCTGCCTCCCAGGGTGATCGGTCTGGTGGGAATCGCCGACATGGTCACTGTGCGTATTCGCTGGGCTGAGTTCAAGGGCAGCGTAGCGGCTCCTTGCGCGTACGGTGACAAAGATCCGGTGGCGGCGGTATCCGCGGCTGTCAAGGGTGCGCGGCGGGCGGTGATCGAATCGGGGGCCACTCTTGGGCTGGGCGGGAGCCGGGGACCGGCGGCGGGGAGGAGTGCGAAGGGCGTACCCGTCCTCACGGACCGTGAGCACGACGGGACCGGCCCGGACAGGGCACGGCCCGAGGCGACTCAGGGCGTGGCTCAGGGCGTGGCTCAGGGCGCGAGGCGGCTCAGGGTGCGAAGTGGCCGCGGGCGGCGAGTTCGATCGTGACCACGGTCGCGATCGCCTGCGCGGCCAGCAGCGCCACCAGCACCACGAGCTGCACGATCCCGGCGTCGACGGGGCTCGCCCCGCCGAGCAGCATGCCCACGAAGGCGCCGGGCAGCGTGACCAGCCCCACCGTCCTCGTCTGGTCCAGCGCGGGCACCAGCGCCTGGCTCGCCGCCGGGCGGCAGATCTCCATCGCCGCGTCCCGCGGGCTGAACCCCAGGGACAGCGCCGCCTCCACCTCGCCCTTGCGCTGGGTCAGCTCGTCCATGGCGCGCCGGCCGGCGAGGGTGGTGGCGGTCAGGCAGCCGCCGAGCAGGATCCCGGCGATGGGGATGACCACGATCCCGTCCGCGGAGATCACCCCGCTGCCGCCCAGCACCGCCAGCACCGGTACGGTCCCCGCCGCGATCGGCGCCCCCGCCCACCATCCGGTACGGCCGCGGGTGATGCGCCGGCCGGCGGTGAAGGCGGCGACGCCGTACATGAGCAGGAGGAACGCGGCCACCGCGGCCGAGTAGGTCACCACCCACGCGATCACCGCGGACACGGCGCCGAGCTGCACGACCGCGCGGAGGCCGGCGGTCACGATCGCCCGCGCGTGGCCGAGCCGGCCCTGCCAGGCCACGAGCGTGCCCAGCGCGACGAGGGCGAGCAGGGCCACGGGGAGCATGGGGGTGAGGGAGATCAGCGAAGAGGAGCGCACGAAAGCAGTCTGGCCTGCCCCTTCCGCGGACCTCGCGGGTCCCCCCGATGAGTGCTGCGCCGGGCCTCTCCCGGGGGAGCACACCCGTCGTCCGGGACGCGAGGGTTGGGTGCATGACACCACGCACAGCTCTCACCGCCATGCTGTCCCTCGCCCTCGGCGTCTGTCTCGCCGCGCTCCTCACCACCGGCGGCGGCGAGAGCACCCGATCGGGATCCGGCCCGGCCGGACCTCCGGCGCCCGCCTGCGAAGGACCGCGCTAGCCCGCGCCCAGGCGGCGGGGGAGGTCGAAGATCGACGTCAGCCGGTGCGCCGCGGGCACCGGGCCCGTTCCAGCGGATCGATGAGCAGCGCCGTCATCCCCGCGCGCCGCGGCCCTTCGTAGTCCGGTACGAAGGTGTCGCCGACGAAGAGGGCCGACGAGGGCTCGATGCCGGGCAGGTAGTGGACGCCGGTGTTCCACTCGCGGACGTACTGGCCGGCGAAGTCCTCGGCCTCCTGCGCGGCCGGCTCGCGCGGCAGGGCCTCGGCGAGGGTGTGGCTGCGGGCTCGGGCCATGCCGTGCATTCTGCCGCAGGACGATCATGCGCGCGGTTTCGGTGGAACGATACGGTGAACCGTCACCGTCACGACGGCGGCATTTCACGCGAGCCCCGCGGAAGGACACACGCAACATGAACGCCACCGGGCCGATCAGGCGATCGGTCAAGGGGCTGGCGGCAGGCTGGCGGCGCGCCCGCGACCGGCACGGCTGGCTGGACCATCTGGTACGCGCCGTGGTGCGCTACGACCAGGCCGACGGCGGCCGGTTATCAGCCGCGCTCACCTATTACGCCTTCTTCGCCACCTTCGCGCTGGCGCTGCTCGCCTTCGCGATCCTCGGCCGGGTCCTGGACGACCCGACGGTGCTGGCCACGGTGCAGCACTACCTCAGCGAGAACTTCCCGCGCCTCGACGTCCAGGCGCTACGGGACGCGCGGGGCACGGCGGGCTTGGTGGCGTTCGTCGCGCTGCCGCTCACGGGCCTGTTCTGGATGGACACCCTGCGCTCGGCCACCCGGGCGATCTGGCAGATGAAGGAGTATCCGGGCAACTTCCTGCTGCGCCAGCTCATCGACCTGGGGGTGGTGGCCGGGCTCGGGCTGCTGCTCGCGCTGTCGCTGGCGGTCGCGTTCGCCGCCGAGCGATTGCTGACCTGGCTGGCCGTGATCACCGTCGGCCCGGAGGCGCTCCCGGCGCAGTGGGTGCTGACCGCGGCCGGCTTCGTGCTCGGGCTGGGCGTCAACACCCTGCTCGCCATGGCGTTGCTGACCGGGCCGCCCCGGTTGCGGCTGCCGCTGCGCCGCGTGATCGGGCCCGCGCTCGTCATCACCATCGGTTTGGAGGGCCTCAAGACCCTCGGGCAGGCGTACGTCAACCTCACCGTGGCCAATCCGGCGTACCAGGTCGTCGCGGGGGCCGCCGGGATGCTGCTGTTCCTCAAGGTGCTCAACCAGCTCATCCTGTTCGCCACCGCGCTGGCGGCCACCAGCACGACCGGGCCCGTCGTCGATCTGGCCGCCGAGGAGCCGGGCGCCGAATAGCCGGAGATTCTTTGCCCGGCCTGTGTCCGGAGCGGCGCCGCCCGTTCGTCATGCTGGTGAGACTCTGACAGAAGGGGCACAGAGATGAAGTACATGATGTTCGTCTGCACCGACACCGCGCCGGACACCGACACCGCCGACTGGCCCGACATCAACGTGTGGGTGGCCGAGAACGACGCCCGGGGGCGGCGCCTGGACGGCGACCAGCTGGCGCCGGTGTCGGCGGCCACCACCGTCCGCGTGCGCAACGGCGAGCTGCTGGTCTCCGACGGCCCGTTCGCCGAGACCAAAGAGGTGATCGTGGGCTACGACGTGCTCGAATGCGCCGATCTGGACGAGGCGATCGAGGTGGCCCGCGCGCATCCGATGGCTCGCGCGGGACGCCTGGAGCTCCGCCCGTTCCCGGCCCCTGCCGCGTGACTGACACCAATCCACCCGCCGACGGCGGCCCAGCACACGCTGAGGCCGCCGCCCCGGCCGATGGGGAGGCCGCCAGACCGGCCGACCTGGCCGGCGGGGAAGCCCGCAGACCGGCCGGACCGGCCAGTGGAGGGGCGGTGGGGGCCGCCGCCAGTCCGGGAGGCCCGGCCGGTGGGGAGGTGGCGCGGGTTGTCGCCACTGCCGGGCGGGAGGCTTTTGCGCGGATCGTCGCCGCGTTGATCCGCGTCACCGGCGACTGGACGCTGGCCGAGGACTGCGCCCAGGAGGCGATGGCGCTCGCGCTCGAACGCTGGCCCGGGGACGGCGTCCCCGCCAACCCCGGGGGCTGGCTCATGACCGTGGCCCGCAACCGCGCGATCGACGTGCTGCGGCGCGCCTCCGCCGAACAGCGCAAGCTGCGGGAGGTCGCGCTGCTCTCGCTCGCGGACCCGGGCGACCCGGCCCCGACATCGGCGAAGGAGGACATCGTGGACGACCGGCTGCGGCTGATCTTCACGTGCTGCCATCCGGCGCTCCCGCTGGAGGCGCGCGTGGGCCTGACCTTGCGGACGATCTGCGGGATACCGACCGCCGACATCGCGCGGGCCCTCCTGGTCAGCGAGTCGGCCATGACCCGCCGCCTGACCCGGGCCAAGACGAAGATCGCGAACGCCGGGATCCCGTACCGGGTGCCGACCGGCCCGGCGCTCGCCGAGCGCCTGCCCGGAGTGCTCGCCGTGCTGTACCTGCTGTTCACCCGCGGGTACGACGCCGACGGGCAGCCCGCGTTCGCGGACGAGGCGATCCGCCTGGCGCGGCTGCTGGAGCGGCTCATGCCGGGCCAGTCCGAGATCTCCGGGCTGCTGGCCCTGTTCCTGTTCCAGCACTCACGGCGCGATGCCCGCCGCGACGAGGACGGCAACCTGCTGACCCTCGACAAGCAGGACCGGTCCCGCTGGGACCACGCGGCGATCGCCGAAGGGGCCGGCGTGCTGGCGCGGACGTCCCCGGACGGCCCGTACGCGCTGCAGGCCCGGATCGCCGCCTGCCACGCCACCGCCGCGTCCGCCGCCGCCACCGACTGGCCGGCGATCGCGACGTGGTACGACGAGCTCGCCCGCGTCCAGCCCTCCCCGGTGATCGAGCTGAATCGGGCTGTGGCGCACGGCTACGCGTACGAACCTGCGGCCGGGCTGGCGCTGCTGGCCGAGGCCCGTACTGGTGGGGCGCTCGACGGCTACCCGCTCGCGATCGCCGCGGAGGCCGATCTCACCGCCCGGCTCGGCGACCATGCCCGCGCCGCCGCCCTCTTCCGGCGGGCCGCCGGCCTCACCTCCGCCGAGTCCGAACGCCGCGCCCTCCTCGACCGCGCCGCCGACCTGTCGGCCTGACGGAACGGTACGGTACGGTCCCCCGCTTTCCCCAGCGATGTGCCCAGCGGCGATGTGCCTGACGACCCTCCCGCTGATGAACCCGGCCGGCCCGCTCAGGGAAGTGCCCGGCGGCCCGCTCGGTGACGTGCTTGGCGACGTGCTCAGGGATGTGCCCGGCGAGGTGCCCGGGGCCCGCTCAAGGTAGTACCCGGCAGCCCGCTCAGGGAGGTGCCCGGCGAGGTGTTCAGCGGGCCCGGAACGCCGGATCGCCCTGGGCGGCGGCGATCGCGCGCTCGACGTCGGCGTGCACGACCACGGCCCGCACGGCGCCGGTGATCTCCATCAGCCGGGCCGGGCTCGGCTGGAGCGCGGCCAGGTGCAGCGCGACACCGTGTACGCGGGCCAGCGCCGCGGCGGCGAGCAGGACGGCCAGGCCTGAGCTGTCCATGAAGGACAGCCCGCTCGCGTCCACGATCAGGTGCTCGTCGAGCCGCCGGCGCACCTGGTCGATGTAGGTCTCCAACTCGGCGGAGGTGGTGGCGTCCACATCCCCGGACACGGCGATCAGCGTCGCCCCGGTGAGATGGCGGCAGGTGAGGATCACTGGCGCTCCTGAAGACGGGTTTCGTGATCGTGCAGCACCACGGCGACGGCCTCATCGACGCTGGGGTGGATGTTCAGGGCGTCCCACACGCCGGAGATCTGCAGCACGCGCGCGGGCAAGTCCTGAACGGCGGCCAGATGCAGGCCACCGCCCTGCGCGCGGGCGGCGGCGTTGAGGCGGAGCAGCACCGCGAGGCCACTGCTGTCCATGAACGTCAGCCCGCTCAGATCGAGCACCAGCGACTCCCCCTGCCGCTGGACACGCTCGATGGAGGACTCCAGCCAGTCGGCGTTCGTGGAGTCGGCCTCGCCGGTCACGGTGACCAGGACGCCGGTGGCCAGTCGTCGCTCATCCACGCTCAAGGGGGACATATCACCCTCGATACGGCACCCAGCGGGCCCTGATGCTGCGCGATGATCACGAGCATGGGGTCCCCCGCGGAGGTCTGCCGGACAGCGACGTCATTGTGCCGTTCGCGGTCAACACTAATGCGAAGGCGGCGGCCGGACAGCCGGTTCGCCCGAGGTTCTCCAGCCGACCCGCCACCCACACACCCCCCGCGCGCCACCCGCGCGCCACCCGCCCAGCGTCCGCGCACTGTCCGCGCACTGTCCGCCCACCGTCCGTCCACCGTCCGCGCGCCGACCGCTCCCCGACCGGCCGCGAGGGGAGGCCGGGGCCGGGGCGGGCCCTCCTCGTCGGCTGGCGTAGTGATATCAGTGGACCTGTTCCGAACGTCGCGAAGGCCTGGAAAGGACTTCATGCCCGTCTCCCCCGGCCCGTTCACCGGCCGTACCGTCATCGGCCTCGCCCAGGACCTGCGCGCGGGCCGGACCAGCTCGGCCGAGCTGGTCGAGCAGGCGCTCCACGCCATCGCCGAGCTCGATCCGCCGCTCAACGCGTTCGTGACCGTGGACGCCGACGGTGCGCGGGCCGCGGCGCGGCGGGCGGACGACGAGCTGGCCGGGGGCACCGACCGTGGCCCGCTGCACGGCGTGCCCGTCGGGGTGAAGGACCTCATCGACGTCGCCGGGCTGCCGGCGACGAGGGGCTCGCGGCACTTCGCCGACCACATCCCGGACGCCGACGCCGCGTGCGTCGCGCTCCTGCGCCGCGCCGGCGCCGTCATCGTCGGCAAGACCACGACCCACGAGTTCGCGTACGGCCCCACCGGCGACCGCTCCGCGACCGGCCCGTCGCGCAACCCCTGGGACCCGGCCCGCATCTCGGGCGGCTCCAGCGGCGGCAGCGCCGCGGCCGTGGCGGCGGGCATGGTGCCGCTCGCGCTCGGCACGGACACGGGCGGCTCCGTCCGCATCCCGGCCGCTCTGTGCGGGATCGCCGGTTTCAAGCCCGCCTATGGGGCGATCCCCGAGGAGGGCGTCTTCCCGCTGTCGCGCAGCCTCGACCACGTCGGCGTCCTCGCGGCCGACGAACGCGACTGCCTGATCGCCTACCGCTGCCTGACCTCGGCCGACATGCCCGCGGACGTGGCGCCGGAGGAGGCCGCACGCGTGCGGGTGGCCTGGCTGGACCCCGCCGGGCTCCTCCCCGGGCTGCCCGCCGCGCTCAATACTGGGCTGACCAACGGGCCGGGCGCTGGGCTGTTCGCGGGCGACGCGCGGGTGGCGAGCGTGGCGCGCG
The DNA here is from genome assembly GCF_039539705.1 of Nonomuraea rosea. Taxonomy (NCBI): domain Bacteria; kingdom Bacillati; phylum Actinomycetota; class Actinomycetes; order Streptosporangiales; family Streptosporangiaceae; genus Nonomuraea; species Nonomuraea rosea. The sequence goes on from NZ_BAABDQ010000035.1 coordinate 77,971, forward strand.
CGGTGTCCGGGGCGCAGGACGAGGTACGGCTGCCGCCGGGGATCGACGAGGCGTTCAGGCAGGCGTACACGGTGATCCAGAGCTGCGAGGCGGCGGCCGTGCACGCGTCGCGGCTGGCACGGGCGCCGGAGCTGTTCGACCCCGAGGTGGCCGAGCGGCTGCGTGCCGCCGCCGACGTGCCCGGCTGGAAGTACGTTCAGGCCATGGAGGCGCGGCCGCGGCTGGCGGCGGCGGTCGCAGCGCTGTTCGAGCACCACGACGTGATCGCGCTGCCCACCGTGCCGATCACCGCGCCCCTGCTCCAGCAGCGGGAGATCGAGCTGAACGGCGAGACCGCCGCCGTACGCGCGTTGCTGCTCGCGCTGACCAGCCCGTGGAACCTGACCGGCCGGCCCGCCCTGACCGTGCACGCCGGGACCGTGGACGGCCTGCCGGTGGGGCTGCAGCTCATCTGCCGCCCTGGCCGCGAGCACCTGCTCTTCGAGGCCGCCGCCCGCCGCGCGCGACAGCCCTGACCCGCTCCCGCGCCGGATCACGGGCGATGGAGCAACGCGGCGGCCACGGCATCCGCGTCGCGGCAGAACGGGCTGTCCTGCCCCGGCCGTCCGGTGCCGACCTCGGTGAACCAGCGCGTGTGCCCCGTCGCCACGCCGAGCGCGTGGATGTCGGGGTCCGCGCGCCCGAGCGCGTCCACCACGCGGTACGGGCTCCGCGTCACGGCCAGCCCGCCCGTGGCGAACCGCGTCCCCGTCGCGGCGTCCACGTTCACGAACTCGCTGATCATCCCGTCCGCCAGGAGCTGCCTGAGCAGCGGGGAGGTGTCCCTGGCGAGGTCCCGAGCAGGAGCCATCGCGTCCACGAGCGCCACCGCGACCCGCCGGGATCCGCCCACCTGCGGCGAGGACACCGCGAACCCGCCCGCGTCCGGCGTGAGGGTCGCGCCGGGACCCACCGGGCGGACGATCCCGGCGTCGAGCAGCGCCGCGAGCTGCTCGACGTGCGCCGCGGGCGGCCCGGCCGACAGCACGAAGCTCTGCGGCACGAACCTGGTCAGGAAGTCCCTGTGCGAGTCCGGCAGCAACCCGCCGAAGTCGACCACCAGCGGCAGCAGCGGCCTGATCACCCGCAGCATCTCGGTGGCCGCCTTGACCGTGCCGCCCGCGCAGCCCTCCAGCGCCCGCCGCGCGTCATCGCGCAGCAGGCGCGCCAGGCAGGCGCGATACGCCTCCGGCGTGGCGAACCACCGGCGGCCGAAGGGCCGCGCCAGCCCGGCCAGCGGCTGAGCCGCGCCGGTCGAGCAGGCCAGGTCCGCCTCGAACTGGATGAGCGGCTCCACCAGCCGGGCGAAGTCGAGCTGCGGCGTCCCGGTGGCGGCCAGCGCCGCCGCGCGCAGGGCCCGCAGGCGTTCCTCGGTGACGACCCGCAGCCGCACGGGCGGCGCGGGGAACGCGGGCACGGCGGGCCTGGCCAGGAACGGCAGCCCGCCGCGCGACAGGACCAGCAGCCGCGGCTCGGCGCCGCTGGGCACGTACCGGAGCCCGTCGCGCGAGGGGGCGAAGCGCCCGCCGCGGCCCAGCGTCACCGCCCGCATCACGTCGTAGAACGTCAGCCCGAACCCGCGCACGGCGACGCCGGCCCCCGGCGGCAGGTCGTCGAGCGGCATCTCGGTGGCCAGGCCGGGCGGGATGTACGGGATCCCGTGGTCCTCCGCGTGCCGCCGGCAGGCCAGCCGCGTCTCGTCGAGCTCCGCGGCCGAGTGGCCGGTCGCGAGCACCGCCTTGTCCGCCCGGTACGCCGCCCCGCCCGCGACCAGGCACAACCCGCCCGCCGTACGGACCAGGCGGGTCACCTCGGCGGCCACCGGGCGGACGCGCACGTTCGGCGGCGCGGTCGCGCACAGCGTGGCGAACACCTCCGCCAGGTACTGCCCGTAGTGCCTGCGCGCGGGGTACGCGCCCGCCGCCAGCCCGCCCCAGCCCGCCACGCTGCCGAACCGGCCGGCGGGCAGGTGGCCGTCGGGCGAGCGCAGCGTGCTCTCTCCTGCCGTGGTGTTGGCCGTGAACCACGGCGGCTGATCGGCCCGCCACACCCGCCCGCCGCAGTGCCCGAACGCGTCGAAGGCCCAGATCGTCACCTCGTCGTCGCTTCCGCGCAGGCGGATCAGCAGGCGTTCGAGGACCGACAGGCCGCGCGGCCCCACCCCGACCAGCGCGATGCCCAGCTCCCCCATCCTGCCCAGCTACCCACGTACGACCACGTCAGACCGCCGGCGACGGCCGCGGAGGGGTATGCCGAGCCGCTGCCGCCGTCGCGGTGAACGGTGAGGCATTCCCGGGCACGGACGGGGAAGTGGCCTGGACGTCCCGGATCATCGCGAAGGAAGGATCACCATGAGAATCGTCGTCCCTGACAGCCGGCCACGACGCCGCCGGACCCCCGTCGCCGACCGGTCCGGGGGCTGAGACCTTGTTCGAAGGCTTCGAGGCCGGCCTGATCCAGGTCGAAGGAGCGGAGATCTTCACCCGCCACGGCGGCGCGGGACCGCCCGTGCTGCTGCTGCACGGCCACCCCCGGACCTCGGCGACGTGGCATCGCGTCGCCCCGCGGCTCGTGGCGCAGGGCTTCACGGTCGTCTGCCCCGACCTGCGGGGATACGGCCGCTCCCGTGGCCCCGCGCCGGCCGCGGACCACTCGGCGCACTCCAAGCGGGCCGTCGCGCGTGACCTGGTGGCGGTGATGCGCACGCTCGGCCACCGGCGCTTCGCGCTGGCGGGGCACGACCGCGGCAGCTACGTCGCGTTGCGGCTCGCCCTCGACCACCCGGAGGCCGTCGCGCGCGCCGCACTCCTGGACTGCATCCCGATCAGCGAGCACCTGTCGCGCATCACCGCGACGTTCGCGACGCGGTGGTACCACTGGTTCTTCTTCGCCCAGCCCGAGATCCCGGAGCGGGTCATCAACGCCGACCCCGACGGCTGGTATCACGGCGACCCGCTGAGCATGGGGCAGGAGAACCACGACGAGTGGCGCGCGGCCATCAGGAACCCCGAGGTGGTGCGGGCCATGCTGGAGGACTACCGGGCGGGGCTCACCGTCGACCGGCGCCACGAGGAGGAGGATCGGGCGGCCGGCGTACGGCTGCGCTGTCCCGCGCTGATCCTGTGGTCGCTCAAGGACGATCTCGAAGAGCTCTACGGCGATCCGCTGCGGATCTGGCGCGACTGGGCGGACGACGTACGCGGGCACGGCATCGACTCCGGGCACCACATGGCCGAGGAGGCCCCTGAAGCGCTCGCCACCGCCCTGACCGGCTTCTTCACCACCGAGCCTGAGGACGCCGGGCCTGAGGACGCCGGGCCTGAGGACGCCGGGCGCGATCCGTCGCCGCCGTGACGGTCTCCCCCGTCAGGGCGCCGGGCGGAGGAACGTGCGGCCGAAGCGGCGGACTCGTGGCGAAGGGCCGCGCCGGCGCGTCAGGACGACTGCCGGGCCGCGCGCCACTCCGGTGCGAGCACCGACCAGATCTCGACGTCGTGCCGCTTGCCGCGGTACAGGTAGCTCTCCCGCAGCACGCCCTCCTTCGTCAGCCCGAGCCGTCTGGCCACCGCGATGCTGGCCTGGTTCCCCGCGGCGACCTGCCACTCCACCCGGTGGATGCCCCGCTCCTCGACGGCCCAGTCGATGATCACGCGGGCCGCCCTGGTCACCAGGCCCTTGCCCACCGCCGACGGCTCCAGCCAGCAGCCCGCCTCGGCGGTGCCGTGCGCGAGGTCCATGGTCCTGAAGAGCACGCCGCCGACCAGCTCGCCGTCCACCCAGATGCCGTGGATCCGGCCGGTGTCCACCGCGGCCTTGTCCGCGTACGACCGCAGGTACGACCGGCTCGACTCCAGGTCCGTGACGGCGTCGGGGAGCGTGATGTACTGGCCGATGAACTCGCGCCCCCGGTCTATGTGGGCCAGGAACTCCTCGGCCCGCCACGGCTCCAGTGGCCGCAGCTCCGCACCGTCGTCGCCCAGGGATATCACGTACATCGGCACCTTCCCCCGTCAAACCAGGACACCTTGCGACGAGATCCTCTCATGAGAAGGCGAGCGGTCCCCTGGCTAGGTCGTGCGCTGCCTGATGAACGGGACGTCCTGGTAGCCGGCCCGGCGAGCGGCGCGCAGTGCCGTACCGGGGGTCGGCCCCTCCGCGATCACCCCGTCCGCGCCGATGGCTTCCCACGTGCCGTCCGCTGTCCCAGGTGCCGCGTCCGGTGTGCGCAGGGCGGCCGCGAGCCGGTCCACCCGGCCCGAGGTGTCGATCGCCGGCCCGGGGCCGCCGAGCCACTGCCAGGTGTGCCGCTCGGCGCCGCGCAGCCTGCGCCAGATCAGGTACTGCACGAGGATCGCCGGTCCGAGCACGGTGAGGAACGCCATGCCCGAGCGGAGCACGCCGGTGGCGAAGCCGATCTGCACCAGGACGATCAGCCCGAGGCCGACGGCCGCGCCCGTCCACCCCGCGGCCTTGCCGTACGCCTTGGTCGCCACCATCGGCCACAGCGCGAGGATCAGGCAGTCCCCGAGACCCGCCGCGACCGGCACCGCCCCGGTCGTCACGGCCAGGAGCGGCGCGAACGGGTAGCCCTCCACCTGGGCCAGGAACCGGTCGGTCATGTCCCCGAGCCCGGTCGCGAACAGGTCGTACACGGCCAGCGCGGTGGCGAACGCGGCGACGTGCCCGGCGGTGATGCCCGTCTGGGTCCACAGGCTGGTCACGCCGATGACCGAGACCACGATGAGGACGGCGTTGAGCACCACGACCAGCGTGGCCTGCCCGCTGAGGGCCGCCCAGGCCGTCGCGGCGACGAGGAGCACGGCGGCGAGCGTCGCCGTGCGCCCGCCCAGCAGCGGCGCGAGCGCCAGCTGCACGCTGGCCAGGAACATGACGCCGAACACCGTCGAGACGACCGGCGCGGGCATGGCCAGGTAGGCGACGGGCAGCACGACGACCAGGCCGCTCATGATGAGCACGTCCGAGGTGGTGAACCGGCCGACGGGCGGGCGTGGGAGGCGGTATCGGTGCACGTAGCCGAGGCCGAGCAGCATGATCGAGGCGATGAGCAGGTCGAGTAACGCGAAGTTCTGCAAGGTGAACATGGAGGTCTCCGTGCCGCCGGGGGCCGCCGCTAGGACTGCGACGTCTCGAAGCTGTGCTCGTACAGGTCCGCGCGTACCCGGCACGGCTCGGGAAGATCTCCGGCGTCCTCGGCCAGCACGATGCCGGCGACCTGGAGCGAACGGTCCGCCGCCCGCTCCTCGATCCGGCCGAGCAGGGCGGCGCCCGGCGGTGCGACGACGTGCAGGAGGGGCTTGAGCGGGTCGCCGCTGAGCGCGTACCGGGTGGGCAGCGGGATCTCGCGCACGCCCTGCAGCACCTCCAGGATGTCGCGGGCGGTCGGGCCGCCGCCGAAGGTCTTGGCCCGGCCGACGATCGGGGAGGTGGCCGGGAGCTGAGCCAGCTCGCATCCGTAGGGCTCGTCGGGGAGCCGGCGGACGAGGTCGCCCGTGCGGTAGCGGACGAGCAGCGTGGTGTCGCGGTACGGGGCGTACGGCGTGGCGACGAGCTCGCCGATCTCACCGGCTGTGACGGGGGTGTCGGCGTCCAGGGCGAGCACCTCGAAGTGGGCCTGCTCGGAGGCCAGGTGGAGGTGCTGCTCCGCGCAGACGAGCCCGGTGGTCGGCACGAGCTCCGTCATGCCGTACACGTCGGAGACCGGCACGCCGAACATCTCGTCCACCCGCTCGCGCAGGGCGTCGGTGAGGATCTCCGCCCCGGTGAGTATCTGGCGCAGGCCGAAGTCGCGGGCCTGCCAGCCGTCCCGCTCGGCCCGCTGGACGAGCGCGCCCAGGTAGGAGGGGACGGTGTACAGGTCGGTGATGTGCGGCGACTTGCCCGGCAGGTGCAGGGGCGTGGCCAGCCTGTCCAGCGCGATACCCGGGTCGACCAGCCCTTGCGCGACGAATCCGGCGCCGACGAGGCTGAGCGCCTGCTGCACCGAGATCATGCCCACGGTCGCCCGCGAGCTGACGCACGACATGCTGACGTGGTGGGAGCGCACGCCGCCCACCATCAGGTACGAGATCGCGGACAGCGCGGCCGACAGCTCCAGCTCGTACCGGGAGAACCAGACGACGGTCGGCGTCCCGGTGGTGCCGGTGGTCTGCGCCATGAGGACCGGTTCGCTGCGCTCCGACACGAACGCCGGGCCCGCGCCGCGCAGCGCGGTCTTCGGTGTGGAGGCGACCTGGTGCAACTGGTCGAGGCCGATGCGGCTGGGATCGACGCCGTGCTCGTCGAACCACTGCCGGTAGTAGGGGGTGTGCCGGGCGGCCTGCCTGATCGCCTGGCGCAGCCGCCGGTCGGCCATCGAGCGGCGGATCTCCGGGTCGTCGACGCCGCCACCGCCGGGCAGCATCTCGTCGGCGCCCTCGCCGGGCTCGCCCAGCTCGTCCAGGGTCTGGCGGAGGTCGGTCACCATACTTCGCAGGGCTTTGACGTCGAACCTGCCACCGCTGAGCACGGTGGTGACGTAGCGGAGCTGGCGGGCGGCTGTGGCAAGCATGGAGCCTCACTTCGTCTGACGGCACCGACCGTTGGTGGCCGGCCGGATGACCCGGCCGGCCGTGTTCCGTTAGCTGCAGGGCAGCTGGAACAGTGCGGTCGTCAGAGTGCTGAGTGCGTACCTGGCATAGCGCAGGCTCATCCTGATCACAGCGTTCCTCCGTTCGCTCCTCGCCCGGACTGTCCGCGACGAGGCATACGGGCGGTGCGGTGGCAGGAGGCCGCCTATGGACGCAGGCAACCGCATACGTGCTTGAAAGCGCTCGACATTGCCCATAAATGGCCGTCTGCACTCACACCGATCATCAGTGTCCGGGGGTTGACTCATGCCTGTCAACGGTGTGGATCATGTTGATCCGGTTCACTTCCCGGACCTGCCACGCGTGCGGGACGACGCTACGCGCGGCAGTCGAGCTGGGTGCCCGGCCGCGCGGTGACCGCGCCGTAGTAGCGGACCTTGTCGCACGGCCCCTGGCCGCCGGTCACGACGTTGCCGGTCACGACCACGTCGGTGATCGGGGCGGCGTCGGCGCGGACGGCGATGGCGTCGCGCGCTCCGGTGTTGCTCACGCGGTTGCCGGTGATCTCCACGGTGCGCAGCGCGCCGCCCTCGACGGACTTGACGTAGAGGCCGCCGGCGCAGGAGTCCAGCTCGTTGTCGGCGATGCGCACGTCCTGGGCGTTGAGCGTGGCGATGCCGTCCCAGCGGGTGTTGCGCACGATGTTGCCCTCGATCCGCACACGGGTGTGCGGATGGGCGGGGTCGGAGGTGTGGGAGCCGGTGAACTGGCCCCAGCCGGTCTGCGAGCCGGAGGTGTCGCACGTGTTGCCGGTCAGCAGGATGTCGGTGCACGGCGTGAGGTCGCTGGCGCCGCCCCAGGTGTTGACGCCGGCGGGCAGGTCGAGCTGGACGGCCTCGCCGTGCCACAGCCCCTGGCCGGGGTCGGCGATCCAGCCTTTGAGCGCGCACCCGCGCACGGTGCCCCGGCGTACGGCGTTGAGCTCGATGCCGTGCCACCATTTGACGTTCCACATGGTGACGTTCTCGATCAGCACGTCGCTGGCGTGCACGAAGGTGATCCCGTTCATGGCGGGCGCCTGGTCGAGCACACCGCGCTGGACGAAGTCCCATACGGGGTCCCAGCTGCCGCCGGTGACGGCGATGTTGCCGGCCGCCGCGTAGCCGCCGGTGGTGGCGCCGACCGCGTTGAGGAGCATGGTGTGCTTGACGCCTTTGGCGGGGAACCTGGCCACGATTCTGGCGTCCGTGGCGTCCAGGTGGGTGTCGCGGTAGACGATCAGCGGCTGGGTGAGCAGGTAGGTGGCCTGGGGGACCTTGGCCACGTACCGGCCGGCCGCGTCCTGGGCGCCCTTGCCGTCCCTGGCGGCGTTCAGCAGGTCCTGGATCTTGGCGCCGGCGACGTAGGCGGGCAGTGCCGAGGGCCGGGTGAACGCGTGCCCGGCCAGCATCGCCGCCGTGCCGCCGAGTAACTCTCTTCGTCCGATCATGGCGCCCGACTCTCGTGCCGGGGCCGGCCGGCTGTCAATCGGCCCCGGCGCGAGAGTCGCGTACCGGAGGGCCGGTGAGCGGCCGGGACGTCGGCGGGGGCCTGGCCGCGCCGCACGGCCCGGGTCACGGAGTTAGCGTCGATCCATGACGAACACGGGCACGGGGCCAGGCCCCATCACCCCCGACGGCTCCCCCGTCGACTTCTATCTCCTGCTCGGGCCCGGTGGCGAGCCGGAGATCGTGGCCCAGGCGACCCCGGCCGGCGGCACCGTCCTGGAGCTGGGCGCGGGCGTCGGGCGGGTGACGCACGCGCTCGTCGAGCGGGGCTTCGCGGTGGTGGCCGTGGACGAGTCCCCCGAGATGCTGGCCCGCGTCCGCGGCGCCAGGACCGTGCTGGCGCGGGTTCAGGAGCTGCGGCTGGAGGAGCGCTTCGACGCGGTCATGCTGGCCTCCCAGCTGGTGAACGTCGTGGACGACGCGCTCAGGCACGAGCTGCTCGCGGCCTGCGCGCGGCACGTCAAGCCGGGGGGCGCGGTGCTGATCCAGTGGATGCCCGCCGACGCGCACGACAGGTGGCACGCGGGGATGGGCCGGCAGGACGGCGCCGTGACGATCACGATGGCGGCGGTCGAGGAGGTGTCGCCGGGGATCTTCCACGCCACCATGCGTTACGCCTGCGGCCCCCGGGAGGGCGAGGAGGGCGAGGAGAGGGTGTGGACGCAATCGTTCTCCTCCAGGCGGCTCGGCGACGACGCGCTGTCGGCCGAGCTGGCCGGTGCGGGGCTGCGGCTGGAGCGGTTCCTGACCGAGGATCGTACGTGGGTGCTGGCAGTGCCCGCGTGAGCAGCGCCTTTACGTTGTAGATCACGCAATCGCGTCGATGTCGCGAAATTACTGGAAAATGCTGGGACTGTTGGTACGCTCGCGCCATGAGTGACCGGCTGGACGATCTTGAGCTGCGGATCGACGAGCTGCGGGCCGGGGTGCGCAAGGCGATGCGGGTCAGGGACGGCGCGAGCGCCCGCACCCTGCGCGCCGAGCTGCGTTCGGCCGAGCGGGCCTGGGACGCCCTCGTGAGCGGCGAGCAGCCGAGGTCCAAGCCGGAGCCGCCCCGCCTGGTCACCGTGCGGGAGCAGGTGCACCAGGGGCTGCGGCTGCTGGGGGCGACCGCGCAGCCGAGGCTCGTCGTGGCCGTCAGCGACGCGTTCTTCGGCGGCACGATCCGCAGCAGCCAGCTCACCAGCCTGCGCAGGGACGAGGAGCGCTCGTTCAACTCGTCGCCGTTCGGGCGGCCGTACTATCTGTGCGCCGCGCTGACCGACCGCCTCTCCCCCGCCCGCGGCCTGCTCGCGCTCAGCTCCTGGCCGATCGAGCGGCGCGTGGTCGGCCCGCTCAGCCCGCGCGTCGACTTCCTGACCTGCGCCGTCGCGGTGGCCGAGCATGAGAGCGACGACGGGCGGGCGGCCCGCTTACTGGTCAGGATGGCCAGGAACATCCCCGGCGCCACCGACGGCACGCTGGGCCCGCCGGACCCCGCGCGGGTGATCGAGGCGGCCCGCGCCGAGCTGGCCGTGCACGCGGAACGCGACACGCGGGATCGCGCGGAGCTGGCCGGACGCGCCGTGGCGCAGCTCGGTGACGCCGCCCGGCTGTTCGGCGCCGCTACGCTGAGCACGATCAAGAAGGAGAAGGCGAAGTGAGCGGCTTGAAGCGCGAAGGCGACCAGGTGCACCGGCTCGACGCGTTGCGCGGCACCACGCCGCAGAAGCCGCACGACGCCCGCGCCATCGCGGCCCTGGCCGCCAACCCCGGCTGCACCCGCCGCGCCCTGCTCGACGGGGCCGGCCTCGACAAGGACGCGGCGGCCAGGCATCTGGGCTTCCCCGCGCCGTTCGGGCAGTCGCCGTTCGCGATCACGCGCGGCAACGTGTTCGAGTCGCTGGTCAAGGCCGACGGGTGCGCGGAGCTGCTGCGGATGCTGCGCGAGCTGCTCGGCCTGCCGGTCGCCGAGGTGTCCTACCACGACGTGGAGAACGTCGGCGCCCACCTGCGCCACGCCCACACCAGGGCGCTGATCGACCGCGCGGCGGGCGACGGCCAGGACGCGGGCACCCTGTACGACCATCCGCTGCTGAGCCTGGAGATCGCCGGCCACATCGCGTACCTGGAGCCCGACGTGGTGGCCTTCCAGCTCGGCGGCCGCTTCCACATCGTGGAGATCAAGTCGTTCGCGGTGATCGACGGGCAGGCCGACCCCGCGGCGGTGGCCGCGGCGGCCCGGCAGGCGGCGGTGTACGTGCTCGCGCTGCGCGGCCTGCTGGAGGAGCTGGGCCACGACCCGCAGAAGGTCTCGCACGACGTGGTCCTCGTCTGCCCGGAGAACTTCGCGAACCACCCCGTCGCGACCCTGGTCGACGTGCGCAAGCAGCTCGCCGTGCTGCGCCGCCAGCTCACCAGGATGACCACGCTCGACCGGCTGCTCGCGGAGCTGCCCGACGATCTCACGTTCGACCTGCGGCCCGGCGAGGACGGCCGGCCCACCAGGCCCGTCACGGAGCTGGCCGACGCGCTGCGCAGGACGACGGCCCGCTACGCGCCCGACTGCCTGTCCGCGTGCGACATGTGCTTCTTCTGCCGCGACGAGGCCCGCCAGGAGGGCGCGTCCGACCTGCTGGGCCGCAACGTGCGCGACGAGCTGGGCGGGGTGGCCTCGGTGGCGGAGGCGCTCGGCCTGGCCGACGGGGCCCGCGACCCCGCCGAGGGGCAGGAGGAGATCGCCCGGCTGCTCCGCAACGCCGAACGCCTGCGCAGGGAGTGCCTGAATTGAGCCCGCTGATGCCGAACGCCCGCGCGGGGAGTGCCTTGACGTGAGCCTGCTGATGCCGAACCCGCGCGGGGAGTGCCTGACGTGAGCCTGCTGACCTCGCTCGCGCGGCTGCGGGCCCTGGAGGAGGGCCGCGCGCAGCCCGTCGCGACCGTCAGGCACTGCCATCTGGCGGACCGGCCGATGGTGTTCATCCCGCTCAAGCTGTCGGGCGAGGCCGCGGCGCCGCTGGCCGCGATGCTCGGCACCGACAGGGAACGCCCGCGGCTGCTCGTGGTGACCCAGCCGCGCAACCGCGACCTGCGCTTCGCCTGGGCCGCCGAGCTGGCCGGGGTGCTGCTGCCGTACCTGGAAGGGTTCATGGCCGACACCGAGACGGTGGAGCGGAAGAACTCCGACCCCTACGAGCGGACCATGGACGCGCCCCAGCTCCTCGTGCCGAACCCGGCCGGCGTGGCCTTCACCAGGCTGCTCGGGCGCTCGACGCGTTTCCGCCGGGCCGACGGGCCCTATCCGGTGCCCGAGTCGGTGCCGCTGCTGGGGCGGTGGCTGACCTATCTGGCCGAGCGGGCCGCGTACCCGGGCTCGTCGCTGCTGCTGTCCGCGACGGAGGAGCTGGGCCGGCACTGGGCGAGCGGGCAGAGCTCGCTGGAGGACGCCAACCTGGCCGCGCTGCTCGGCTGGATCACGACGGGGCCGGGCGACGACGCCGAGGACCCGCTGATCTGGCCGCCCGCGGGGCCCGCGACCGACCCCGGCTTCGACGCCGAGGTGCTCGCGCCCGCGATCGAGAGCGAGTCGCCCGAGCGCATCACCGAGGCACTGCGCACGCAGCTCGAACCCACGTGGCGGCTCATGTGGCAGGCCGTGGACCTGCTCGCGGGCCTGGAGGCGGGCGCGAGCGCGGCGCAGCGGTGGGAGCAGGACCGCGGCTCGTTCAGCGCCATGGCGGCGCACATCGCCGAGGGCACGCCGCCGCAGGCGAGGCGCGACGGCGCCGTCTCCGCCGCGGCCAAGCTGGCCCGCATGGAACGCGCCCAGGCCGCCTACGACGTGCAGCGCGCCTACGACGACCCGCTCGTCATGGCCGAATACCGGCTGACCGGCGAGGCGTTCGCGGGCGAGGTGGTCGAGACTGACCCGGGCAACATCGAGGGCGAGGGCCGCTCACGCAAGCTCCGCCCGCTGGTGGTGGTCAAGACCGACGATCCCGTACGCCTGGCGCCCGGCACGTCGCTCGGCACCCCGCAACGCCGCGCCCAGGGCGCCGAGCTGGTGTCGGCCGGCGAGGGACTGGTCACCCTGAAGATCACCAAGGGCATGGGCCGGGGCAAGACGGCGGCGCCGGGAGCCGTGCCCGAGGTGGGCGAGCGGGTCTGCTACACCTCGCTGACCGACGACTTCCAAGGCTCGCCCAACCTGCCCGACTCCGAGGCCACGCCGTGGACCCACGGCGGGCCGCCGCAGGAGTACGTGCCCGACGACGAGGACGCGCAGGAGGAGTGGTCGTGACCGCCCTGACCGAAGCCGAAGCCAGGAGCCCCGAGCAGGTCATCAGGGACGTCCTCGCCGATCTCCCGCGGCATCGGGGCGTGGTGGTCGACTCGCCGCCGGGCGCGGGCAAGTCCACCCTCGTCGTACGCGCCGCCGCGCACATCGCGGCCACCGGCGAGCCGCTGATGATCGTCGCCCAGACCAACGAGCAGGTCGACGACCTGGTGGCCCGGATCGCCGACAAGCATCCGCGCCTGACCGTGGGCCGCCTGTCGGCCGGCGGCTACGTGCCGCCGCTGCGGCTGCTGGAGCTGCCCGGCGTTCAGGTGGGCACGCGGATCCAGGACCTGGGCGACCCCGACATCGTCATCGCCACGGCGGACAAATGGGCGTGGATCGGCGGCCGGGTGTGGCCGTGGGCGATCGTGGACGAGGCCTACCAGATGCGCTCGGACAAGCTGCTGCGGATCGCGGGGCTGTTCGAGCGGGCGCTGTTCGTGGGCGATCCCGGGCAGCTGGACCCGTTCTCGATCGTGGACGGCGACCGCTGGTCGGGGCTCTCCTGGGACCCGCTGCAGAGCGCCGTGTCGGTGCTGCTGCGGCACAACCCGGACCTGCCCGTGCACCGGCTGCCGGTGTCGTGGCGGCTGCCCGCCTCGGCCGCGCCCGTGGTGTCGCGGGCGTTCTACCCGTTCACCGGGTTCCGCTCCGGGACCGATCATGGCGACCGGCGGCTGGAGCTGGTCACGGGCGGCATGGGCACCGTGCACGACCGGGCGCTGGAGGAGGCGGCCAGGTCGGGTTGGGCGCTGCTGGAGCTGCCGAACCGGCACACCGTGCGCACGGACGGGGAGGCCGTGCAGGCCGTGGCGCTGCTGGCGGCCCGGCTGCTGCAGCGCGGGGCGCTGGCGACCTCGGAGCAGGGCGAGCGCCCGGTGACCGCGGACCGGATCGCGGTCGGGGCGGCGCACCGGGACCAGGTGGCCGCGATCAGGAACGCGGGGCTGCCGCCCGAGATCACCGTGGACACCGCGAACCGGCTGCAGGGCCGCGAGTACGACGTGACCATCGTCCTGCACCCGCTGTCGGGGCGCCGCGACGCCACGGCCTTCCACCTGGAGTCGGGGCGGCTGTGCGTGCTGGCCTCGCGGCACCGTCACGCGTGCGTGGTGGTGGCCAGGGCGGGCATCGCCGAGCTCCTGGACGCCCACCCGTCCGCAGAGCCGGTGCAGCTGGGGGTGCCGGTGAAATTCCCGGACGGCTGGGAGGCCAACCAGTCGGTGCTGGAGCACCTGTCGCGGCACCGCGTCTGAATCCGCGTCTGAATCCGGCCCAAGGTCTTGTGAGCGCGTCTGACACCCGGCTCAGACCTGAAAGCGCGCCTGGAGCCCGGCCCGCGGCCGGTCAGCGCGTCACAGGCGGCGGCAGACGGCTCAGCGCGTCACAGGCGGCGGCGCCAGACGTCGATCACCATGACCTGGCGCATGCCCGCCGACTCGTACAGGCCCAGCGCCGGGGTCGTGTTGTTGCTGTCGACGTGCAGGATCGTGCCCTTACGGCCCTGGGCGGCGTCGGCGGCGAAGGCGTGGCGCAGCAGAAAACGGCCGAGCCCCCTGCCACGGAACTCGGGCAGCACCGCCAGCGTGGCCACGTAGCCGCAGTCCTGGTCGGGCACGAACTGGTTGTTGGCGATGAGCACACCCGCCGGCCGGCCGTCGAGCTCGGCGAGGGTGAGCCGGCTCCAGTCGGTCGAGCTCTGCGCCTGCCTGCGCGCGTACCAGAGGTCGTAGCCGATCGGCACGAAGCCGAAGTGCTCGGCGAACCCCTCCTGGTGCACGCGGTGCGCCGCGCGCCGCGTCTCCTCGCTCTCGCCGGTCCGCAGGGTGAGCCCGGCCGGCGGGGCGGGCGGCGGCACCGGGCCGTCGTGGTCGATCCGCATGCGGTGGAAGCCGGTGCCGGGCTCGAAGCCGAGCTCCCCGGCCAGCGCCTGCTTGGCCTCGTCGGCGCGGTAGATGCCGACGTGCAAAGTGACGGCGTCGTGGCCGCGCTCGGCGCCCAGCTCACGGGCCCGGCCGAGCACCATCGGCCACAGCTTCTCCGCCAGGCCCTCGACGCCGGGGCGGACGATGACCTCGACGTCCACGAGGTCGCTGTCGCCGTTACTGCACGCCCAGGCCGAGGCGTCGAGCAGGCCGCCGGCGTCGTAGGCCAGCCAGCCGTCCGCATCGAGGTCGAAGTCGGGCTCGACCAGCTCGTCCTGGACGTCCTCGAGCGTCATGTCCGGCGCTCCGAGCACGGCGGTGTCATAGACGGAGACGAGCTCGAAGATGGTCTCGGCGTCTTCGACGCGCGGCCGGGAAATGCTGTGCATGGTGAGGATTGTCCACAACCGACCCCCCGGGCGCCTCCCCTTTTTCGCACCGCGACCGGCCGATCAGCTGCGGATGCGTCCCGAGGTGCACCCCCAATACGCACCCCGATGCGTGCCCCGCCCGGCGTTGTCCGGCGGAGGTCGCTAAGCTGGACGGGTGCTCGACAGGACGCCGCTGCACATCGAGGTCGCCACGCCGGACGCGACGACGGTCGCGCTCGCGCTGAGCGGCGATCTCGACTACGACTCGGCCGAACAGCTCGCGGGCCTCATCTTCGCCGACGGCTACCGCCGGCTCGACGTCGACCTGTCCGCGCTCAGCTTCATCGACTCCTCGGGGCTGGCCGCCCTCGTCCGCCTCCATCAGCAGGCCGAGGGCGCCAACGCCGTGGTTCACGTGGTGGCGTTGACGCCCTACCTGCGCACGCTGCTGAGGCTCACCGCGCTCGATCGGCTGTTCAGCCTGCCGCCGGGGTGACGGACTCCTTCTCCGAGGCTTCCTCCGGGGCCCCGCCGCGCAGCGGGATCTCCTTGACGAACACCGCCAGCACCGGCACGACCACCGCGAACAGAATGGCCCACCAGAAGACCCCGGACAACGAGGTCGCCAGCGACTCCAGCAGCCCGGTGCGCTGCTGCGCCGGCATCTGGCCGAGCGCCGAGGCGTCCATCCTGGCGCCGCCCGCGGCCAGCTTCCCGGCCGCCTCCGGGCCGAACCTGGCGGTCAGCTCCGACAGGAACTGGTTGTTGAAGACCGCCCCGAACAGCGACACGCCGAACGAGCCGCCGATCGACCGGAAGAACGTGCTCGAACTGCTGGCCACGCCCAGGTCGCGCTGCTCGACGCTGTTCTGGGCGATCAGCATCGTGGTCTGCATGAGGAAGCCCATGCCGAGCCCGAGCACCGCGATGTAGACGCCGGTCAGCCACGCGGGGGTGCTGACGTCCATCGTGGACAGCAGCCACATGCCGACGGCCATCCCGACGCCGCCGATCACGGGGTAGATCTTGTACTTGCCCGTGGTGGTGATGGCCCGGCCCACGAAGAGCGACACGACCATGGCGGCGGCCATCATGGGCAGCAGGAGCAGCCCGGAGTTGGTGGCCGAGGCGCCCTGCACGAGCTGCTGGAAGACCGGCAGGAAGTTGATCGCGCCGAACATCGCGAAGCCGAGCAGGAACCCGATGGCCGAGATCAGCGTGAAGTTGCGGTTGCGGAAGAGCTGCAGCGGCATGATCGGCTCGGCCGCCCGGCGCTCGACCTGGATGAACCAGGCCAGCGTGACCGCGGCGAGCGCGGCCAGGCTGAGGATCTGCCAGGAGCCCCAGGTGTACTCGTTGCCGCCCCACGTCGTGATGAGGACCATCGAGGTGATGCTGATCGACAGCAGGACGGCGCCCCACCAGTCGATGCGCACCCTGTTGTTGCGCACCTTGGGGAGGTGCAGCTTCAGCACCAGCAGGACGAGCGCGACCGCGCCGACCGGCAGGTTGACGTAGAAGGCCCAGCGCCAGTCCAGGTTGTCGGTGATGAAGCCGCCGACCAGCGGGCCGGCGATCATCGTCAGCGACATGACGCCGGCCATGACGCCCTGGTACTGGCCGCGCTCGCGGGGCGGCACCAGGTCGCCGATGATCGCCATCACGTTGACCATCAGGCCGCCCGCGCCGAGCCCCTGCACCGCGCGGAAGGCGATGAGCTGGGCCATGCCGTTCTCCGGCCCGCCGAGCATCGAGGATCCGGCCATGCCGCAGAGCGCCGAGCCGATCATGAAGATGACGATCGAGATGATGAAGATGCTCTTACGGCCGTACAGGTCGCCGATCTTCCCCCAGATCGGGGTGGAGACCGTCGTGCCCAGCACGTACGCCGTGACGACCCAGGACATGTGCGCCAAGCCGCCGAACTCGACCAGGATGCGCGGCATGGCCGTGCCCACGATCATGTTGTCCAGCATCGCCAGGGCCATCGCCAGCAACAGCCCAGGTAAAATGATCATGACTTCGCGGCGCCGCCCGGCTACCTCCGCCACCACATACCCCCAGTGTTCAGATCTTGCTTACTTGCCGACCGGCAAGCATAGAATAAGGTAGATACTTACTTGTCGGCCGTCAAGTCGAAATAGGTGCAAAGTGCGGGAAGACACGCGAGCCCGGATCCAGCAGATCGCGCTGAGGCTGTTCACGGAGCAGGGCTACGAGGCGACCTCTCTGCGGGAGATCGCGGAGGAGCTCGGCGTGACGAAGGCCGCCCTTTACTACCACTTCAAGACCAAGGACGACATCGTCGCCAGCCTCGTCGATCTTCGTGTCGCCGAGCTGGAAGAGCTGGTCGAGTGGGCCAGGAGCCGGCCCAAGACGGCGGAGATGCGGCGCGAGCTGCTCGAACGCTACGCCGACCGGCTCAAGGAGTCCCGCTACCTGGAGATCACCAGGTTCATGGAGCGCAACCAGACCGCGATGCGCGACCATCCGAAGCTCAGCAAGATGCGCGAGACGATGCTGACGCTGTCCAGGGAGATGAGCCCGCAGGACGCCACGCCGGCCGAGCGCATCAGTCACTCGCTGGCCCTGTTCGCGCTGCACGCGGGCAAGTGGCTGACGGTGCAGGGGGACCTCACCGAGGAGGAGATCGACAAGGCCACCCGGGAGGTGGCCCTGCGGCTGCTGGAGTTCTAGCCGTCTGAGATCCATCCCGAGCGATTGGGCCGCCGGATCGTGGGCAGGAGCTTTCGCACGCATCCGACACAGGAGGAGGCAAGTGGAGGCCACGATAGCGCTCCGACTGCCGAGGGATGCGGCGAGCGTCCCGCTGATCAGGCAGATGCTGGACGGCACGCTGCGGTCGCTCGGCGTCGAGCCACAGGTCCGCGATGACATCGAGCTCATGCTCAGCGAAGCGTGTTCCAACGTCATCAGGCACGCGGCGCCGAGCGACGAGTACACCGTCAGCGCCGCCGTCTACGATCACCTCTGCATCATCAAGGTGATCGACACCGGCGGCGGCTTCGACCCGCGCAAGGTGGTCGAGCCCGAGCCCGGTTCCGAGCACGGACGCGGGCTGCAGATCATGCGCGCGCTCGCCGACGACATCCGTTTCACCAACCGACGGGAGAACGGGGCGGTGGTCTGCCTGGAGAAGCGGCTGCGGTACGCGCCCGGCGCGGCCGGCCCGCATCTCATGACGACCTGAAACGTGCGAGCCGATCCCCGTTCAGCTCATGGCGCGCTGAGCGGGGATCCGCCGTTCAAGCTTCGGGTGTTCAAAGCTTCGGGTGTTCAGAGCTTCGAGCGGCCCGCCACCGGCCGGCGCTCGCGGATCCTGGCGCGATGCGGCTTCGCGCGACCCCGCTCCCCCGGCCGCGCGCCGCCGAGCAGGAAGCGCCGGCTCAGCCGGGGCGTGCTGCCGCTGAGCTCGGCCCGCCGCCGCTCGGGCACGGTGCTCCCGCTCAGCTTCAGGCTGAGCCGCGGCCGTCTGTGCGTCAGCCGCCGCCACACCGCCCGCCAGTCGGTCATCGTCCCCACCAGCAGCGCGAGCGCCACCAGGACCGCCACCGAGATGAGCAGCACGGCCAGGACGACGAGGACGATGACGACGACAAGCGAGCCGATGATTCCCAGCACAGCCAACATTTGGCGAAAGATGCCCTGGGACCAGCGGTTTATGCGTTTTTTTGGGGTTATATCAACTTACTCTGGCGCGCCGTTGGTCTGATCGAGACGTCCGGGCAGCAGATCGAGCCTGCGCAGTATCACTCCTTCGCGCAGCGCCCACGGGCACACTTCCAACCGGCGCACCTCGAACAGGTCCATGGCCGCGTCGGCGACCAGCGCCCCGGCCGCGAGCTGAACCGCCCGCCCCTCGGAGACGCCGGAGAGCTCGGCCCGCTCCCGCGACCCCATGGTCGTCAGCTTGATCGCCCAGTCGGCCATGTCCTGCCGGGTCAGCGAGCGCGAGACGTAGTCGCCGTCGCTGGAGGGCGCGGCCCCGGCGATCCTGGCCAGCTGCTTGAAGGTCTTGGAGGTGGCCACCGCGCGGTTGGGCTCGCCGTACCTGACGACGTCGCCGACCGTGCGGGCGATCTCGGCTCGTACGTGCTTGCGCAGCTTGCGCACCTCGTCCGCGGACGGCGGGTCGGCGGCGAACCAGTCACGGGTCAGCCGGCCCGCGCCCAGCGGCAGCGAGACGGCCACGTCGGGCTCCTCGTCCACCCCCGCGGCGATCTCCAGCGAGCCACCCCCGATGTCGAAGGCCAGCAACCGCCCGGACGACCACCCGAACCACCTGCGCACGGCGAGAAACGTCAGCCTGGCCTCGTCGCGCCCGGACAGCACCTCGATGTGCACGCCACAACGTTCCTCGATCTGCGCGAGCACCTGCTCGCCGTTGGCGGCCTCGCGCACGGCGGAGGTGGCGAAGGCCAGCAGGTCCTCCACCCCCTTGTCCTCCGCCAGATGGACCGCCTCCTCGACGAACACGCCGAGCCGCTCGACACCCTCGTCGGCCAGCCTGTTGTGCTCATCCAGGTACTGCGTCAGGCGGAGGTCCACCTTGTGGGAGTAGGCAGGCATGGGCCGGGCGCCCCGATGGGCGTCGACGACGAGTAAATGGACGGTGTTCGAGCCGATGTCCAGCACGCCGAGTCGCATGGGAAAACGCTACCGTTCTGCGGCTTTTACGGCGAAACTGAGCCGGAAGTGGTCGAGCGTGGCCGGCAGCGGATCGGCCAGCGTCACGGAGGCCCTGACTGAGCGCTCACGCAGGAGGGCGCCGAGCAGTGTGGCCGCGGTGAACAGCACCAGCTCCTCTCCCGCGCAGCGGGCGAACCCGGCGCTGAACGGCACGCCCGCCCAGGCGTCCCCGCCGTCCAGCCACAGCTCGGGGCGGTAGCCGTGGCCCGGCTCCGCCCGGTTCACGTACGGGCTGTAGATCACCACCACCGTGCCCTCGGGCACGTCCCACCCGGTGGGGCCGGTGGTGTCGCGCAGGATGGCCAGCGTGGTGGGCCAGAGCCGGACCGACTCCAGGACCGCGGCCCGCAGCCGGGCGTGGCCGAGCGGGCCCGGGTGCGTGGCGAGCAGCGCGAGCGCCCGGTAGGCGGCGATGGCGGCGGCGTCGTAGGCGAACAGCCAGTGCGGCACCTGCCCTTCCGGGTGCACGTCGGCCGCGGCGTGGGTGCGTGCGAGCACGGCGGCCAGGCTGTCCGGCTCGGCCCTGGCCAGGTGCCCGGCCAGCCGGCGCTGAAAGGCGTTGAGCACGTCGGTACGGTGCCCGACCAGGTAGGACCAGTTGGCGTCGCGGCGCAGCCGGTCGAGCTGCCTGGTGAGCCGTACGTCGTCGCGGGCACCGTCGCCGAGCACGATGCGGCGCACGATCCGCCAGTGGGCGGCGTGGAAGCGCGGCCACGTCAGCACCCCGTCGCGGGGCAGGGTGGCGACCTCCTCCTCGATGACCCGGGTGAAGGGCTCGAAACCGGGGCACAGCACGTGCTCGTTGAGCGCGCGGCGCCGGTCGCGCAGGTCCGGTTCGGGGGTGACGAGCACGGCGTCGGGCTCGAAGTGGCCGAGCGCGCCGCGCTTCTCCTTGTTCGCCGGGGTGAACGCCCGGTCGCCGAGGATCGCGCGCACGTCCTGCGCGGCCAGCGGCAGCATCGCCCAGCCGCGCTTGGGAAGGCGTACCAGCAGGGGGTCGTCGCCGTGCTCGGCCCGCAGCCGCGTGAGCAGCCTGATCGCGCGGTCGTCCGCGCCGGTGAGCGCGGCCAGGCGCACGCCCAGCGGGCGGCGCACGATGACGCCCTGCGCGAGCGCGGGCAGCGCGAGCGTGGTGGCCAGCGCCAGGCTCTGCGCGGCCGTCACCCGGGGCGGCCGCGTGATCGTGGGCATGTTCCAGGCACTACCCTTCCTTGGTGTCGTGACACTTTGGGGGCATCTTTGAGCGCTTGCTGTGGTCCGAGCAGGGAGTCCGGTGCCGGCCCGGGCCTGGAGCCCGCCGGGATCACCGTGGGGACCGCCGTGGGAGTCGCCGGCGGGCGGCGGCCGGTGCCGCGCGGGATGGTCCGCATCCCCGGCGGCACGTTCCTCATGGGCGGCGCCGACCCCGACGGCCGCCCGGAGGACGGCGAGGGGCCGGTCCGCGAGGTGCGGCTCGACCCGTTCATGATCGATCCGGCGTGCGTGACGAACGCGCAGTTCGCGACGTTCGTGAAGGAGACCGGATATGTCACCGAGGCCGAGCGGATCGGCTGGTCGTTCGTGTTCCACCAGTTCGCCAGGGACGGCGTGATGGACGCGAGCGTGCCCGGCGCGCCCTGGTGGGCGGGGGTCGAGGGGGCCACGTGGCGCTCCCCCGAGGGCCCCGGGTCGTCGGCCGGCGACCGGCAGAACCATCCGGTCGTGCACGTGTCCTGGAACGACGCCACCGCGTACGCCGCCTGGGCGGGCAAGCGGCTGCCCACCGAGGCGGAGTGGGAGATGGCCGCCCGCGGCGGGCTCGACCAGGCCCGATACCCGTGGGGCGACGAGCTCGCGCCCAAGGGACGTCAGCGCTGCAACATCTTCCAGGGCCGCTTCCCGTCCTCGCCGAGCAAGGGGACGATGCCGGTGAAGTCGTTCCAGCCCAACGGGTACGGCCTCTACAACGTGTCGGGCAACGTCTGGGAGTGGACGGCCGACTGGTGGGGCACGGCCTGGGAGCCGTACGCCGACAACCCCTCGGGGCCCGGGGAGGGCACGGCGAAGGTGATCCGCGGCGGCTCGTACATGTGCCACGACTCCTACTGCAACCGCTACCGCGTGGCCGCCCGCACCTCGAACACGCCGGACTCCGCGACCGGGCACACCGGTTTCCGCTGTGCGGCTCTACTCTGATCGCATGTCACGAACCCTGCGACTGTTGATCACCGGCGGCGGCACCGGTGGTCACACCTATCCGGCCCTGACGACCCTGTCGGCCGTTCAGCGACGTCAGGTGCCGCACGACGTGCTCTGGGTGGGCACGGCCAACGGCCTGGAGGCGCGGATCACGGCGGAGCACGGCATCCCGTTCAAGGCGATCACGACGGGAAAGCTGCGTCGCCGCCCGAACATCAAGGAGCTGGGCACCAACATCGCCGACGTGTTCCGCATCCCGATCGGCGTCTTCCAGGCGGTCGGGCACGCGGCCCGCTACCTGCCCGACGTGGTCCTCTCGACCGGAGGCTACGTCGCGGTGCCCATCGGGGTGGCGGCCAAGCTGATCCGCCGCCCGCTGGTGATGCACGAGCAGACGACCGTGGTCGGCCTGGCCAACCGGATCCTGGCCAGGCTGGCGACCAGGATCGCCCTGTCGCACGAGTCCTCGCTGGAATACCTGCCGGCCTCCGCCAGGAGCAAGGCGGTGGTGACGGGCAACCCGATCAGGCCCGAGCTGCTGCAGGGCAACAGGGCGGCGGCGTACGACCTGTTCGGGCTGACGTTCGAGGTGCCGCTGATCTACGTCACCGGTGGCGCTCAGGGCAGCAAGCAGATCAACACGCTGATCGCGGAGATCCTGCCGCGGCTGCTGCCGCACGCGCAGATCGTGCACCAGTGCGGGCCCGCCTGGATCGAGCAGATGCGGGCCGTGCCGCTGCCGCCCGACCTGGCCGACCGCTACCATCCGGTGCCCTATGTGGGGGACGAGCTGGCGGACCTGTTCGCGGCGGCCGACGTGGTGATCGCGCGCAGCGGGGCCGGGACGGTGTCGGAGCTGACCGCCATCGGCAAACCGGCCGTGCTGATCCCGCTGATCCCGACGGGCGGTGACGAGCAGCGCAAGAACGCCTCCTACCTCGCCTCGGCGGGTGCGGCGCGGGCGCTGCTGGAGCCGCATCCGGTGGCCGATCAGCTGCTGGCCGAGCTGATGCCGCTGCTGGCGGATCCGGGGCTGCGGCACTCGATGGGGCAGGCCGCGGCCAAGCTGGGCCGCCTGGACGCCGCCGACGCCCTGTGCGACGTGCTGCTCCAAGCGGCGCAAGGCTCCTGAGCCCGCCGGCGCGGGCCTCAGGGCTCGAGGTGGCGGAAGGCCTCGTGGGCGGAGCTCAGGCTCCGCCTCAGCGCCTGGTCGAGCAGGTCGGCGTCCTCCGCCAGCCGCTCCAGCTCCGGCACCGCGAACCCGTCCGCGCCGGTCTCGGCCACCAGCTCCTCGTACTGATGCACCCGCCCGCGCAGCTCCTCGATCTGGTGGTGGGCGACGTAGGCGCGCTCGGCGTCGGTGACGTTCGCGGCGTAGCGTTCGAGCGCCTCGACCCGGGCCAGTACGGCCTCCTCGCTGCTGTCGAGCGCCCTGGCCAGCGGCGCGGCCACGGCCTCGACCTCGGGCGTGAGCCCGCGTGAGACGGTCTCCCTGTGCTTGGTGCGCAAGGCGGACAGCTTGGCCAGCAGGCGGGCGATCTCCCACTCCTGCGCGGGCAGCATCACCGCGTTGCGCACGTCGTCGAGCAGCCCGTCGGCGTTGACCCTGGAGTCGCGCACGGTGGAGACGGCGCGCCGGGCGCGGGTGAGCAGCCTGGACGCGGACTCGTCGAGGTCCTCCGTCAGGACGTAGCGGCCTTCGTACCAGCGCAGCTGCTCGTAGACGTCCCGCTCGAACCCCTCCCGCTCCTCGCCGGGTAACTCGTTGCGCACGAACATCATGACCATGACAGGGATGCCGAGCAGGATGAACATCAGCGTGGCCAGGCCCCTGCCGAGCAGGCCCGCGCCCGCGATCACGCCGAGGCTCACCAGCATGAAGGCCACCAGCACACGGACGCGCGCGCTCGACACGGCCCGCCGCGGCTCGGGAGTCCAGCCCTGGCGCATCTTGATCAGCACCTGGCGGCTCTCTTTGAGCAATTGCGCGTCTTCCGGCGGCACCCCGGGGTCCACCACCACATCCGCCACGAATCCGGATCCTAGGCGAAGTCAGCCTTTTAGGTGACGAAATGCCTCGTGCGCCGAGCTGACGCTGTCACGCAGAGCCTGTTCGAGCCGGTCGGCGTCGTCCGCCAGCCGGCCCAGCTCCGGCACGGCTGACCCGTCCGCGCCGGTCTCCGCGAGCAGCTCCTCGTAGCGGGGCAGCTTGGCGCTGAGGCGTTCGATCTGGTGCCTGGCGCGGTAGGCGCGTTCGGCGTCGGCCACGTGACCGGCGTACCGTTCCAGGGCCTCGACCCGGGCCAGCACCGCCTGCTGGCTGCCGTCGAGGGCGTGGGCCAGGGGCTCGGCCACGGCGGCCACCTCGGGGGTGACGCCTTCGGAGACGACCTCCTGGTGCTCGGCCCGCAGCTGCGACAGCTTGGCCAGGAGCCGGCCGATCTCCCACTCCTGGGCGGGCAGCATCACGGCGTTGCGCACGTCGTCCAGGAGCCCTTCGGCGTTGACCCTGGAGTCCATGACCTGCTCGATGGCCACCTGGGCGCGGAACATGAGGCTTCTGGCGGGCTCGTCGAGCTCGTCGCGCAGGACGTAGTGGCCTTCGTGGCGGCGGGCGGCGTCGTGGACGTCCTGCTCCAGCGCGCGCCGCCGCTCCACCTCCGCGTCCGGCCTGGGCCTGAGCAGGACGCTGACGATCAGCAGGGCCGCCCCCGTCATGATCACGACGAAGGGCGTGTACCGTTCCGCGACGAACAGCGCCAGGCCGTACACGATCGCCGCCACGGCTGTGGCCGTGGCCGCCAGCCTGGCCACCGTCCCGGCGAGGGGCCGGGGCCTCTTGTACGCGGGCGCCCAGCCGGCGTGGATGCGGACGAGGACTTTGCGATTGTCACGTAAGAGGGCCGCGGCATCGCCGGGCACCGCCGGATCGACTATCACCTTCGCATGACGTCCGGGCACGTTATCGATCCTATGTGCCGGTCTGTCCGACCGTCAGCCTTCCAGATATCTGAACGCCTCGTGCGCGGAGCGGACGCTGCGCCGCAACATGCGTTCGAGCACATCGGCGTCCTCGCTCAGCCGCTCGATCTCGGGCACGGCCAGCTTGTCCGCCCCCGACTCGGCCAGCAGCTCCTCGTACCGCGGCAGCCTGGCGCGCAGCTCCTCGATCTGGCCGCGGGCGTGGTAGGCGCGCTCGGCCTCGGCGACGTGCTTGGCGTAACGTTCCAGCGCCTCGACGCGGGCGACCACGGCCGCCTCGCTGTTGACCAGAGCCCGTTCGAGCGGCTGGATGACCGCCGCCACCTCGGGCGCGATGCCCCGGGCCGCCAGCTCCCTGTGTTCGAGGCGCAGGGCGGAGAGCTTGGCCAGCAGGCGGGCGATCTCCCACTCCTGCGCGGGCAGCATCACGGCGTTGCGCGCGTCGTCGAGCAGCCCTTCCGCGTTGACGTGGGAGCGCAGCACGGATCCGATGGCCCGCTGCGCCCTGAGCAGGACCAGCCTGGCCTCCTGGTCGAAGTCCTCGGCGAGCAGGTAGCGGCCGTCGTACCAGCGGGCCTGCTCGTACACGCCGCGCTCGTGCGGCCGGTCGTCCTCGGGCACCTCGCTCATGGAGGCGATCTTGACCAGGACGATGAAGACGTACATGCCCAGCAGCACGAACCCGGCGGCCGCCGCCTGCGAGGCCAGCAGCACCGCCATGAGCGCGATCACGACGGGCGTGGCCGCCAGCAGCATCGCGCTGGACGGACCCTTGCGGCGCGTGAGGTCCGGGGCGGCCGGGGGCACCCAGCCGGCCCGGACGCGGGACAATAAGGGAGCGTTGGCACGCAGCAGTCCGGCGACCTCCGGGGGCACTCCCGGATCGACGACCACACCCACGCTCTGTCCTGGCACCCTGGCGCCCCCAACGCTCGTGATGTGTGGATATTACGTAACATTCCGGCGGAGTGTCAGCCTCCTAAAGGTCAGGCCGGGGAACCACCCGTTGCGCTCACCAAGCACTTCCATGGCGGCAGGCACCAGGATCAGGCGCACCATAGTGGCGTCCACCAGCACCGCAGCGGCCAGGCCCACCCCCAAGACGCGCGGCGCGCGATCGCCGAACGCCCGGAAAGCGGCGAACACGCAAAACATGATCGTAGCCGCGGCGGTCATGACCCGGGCCGTCCCGGCGAGCCCGTCGGCGACCGCGCGGCCACGCCGGCAGCACCGCGCCGACCGTCCACGGCAGCCGGTCGGCGGAGTAGCGGGCGTAGTCGATCGCGGCGGCGGTGGAGCCGGTGACGAGCGCCGGCTCCGGCAGGGCGGCGCGCAGCCGGTGGACCGCCGCGGTAGCCCGCGTACGCCAGGCGCGGCACGCGTACGGGCGCACTGACATCCGTCATGCGGGCCCCGGTGACGTACGGCACTACAGCCGTCCCCGTGCCGTCGAGCAGGGTGTTCGCATGGGAAACGCATTGGAGCTCAACGCCGTGAGCAAGCGCTACGGCGAGGTCACCGCGCTCGGCGGCGTCGACCTGGAGGTGCGCGAGGGCGAGACGGTGGCGGTGCTCGGCCCCAACGCGGCGGGCAAGAGCACCCTGCTGTCCATCGCGCTGGGCCTGCTGCCTCCGGGGCGGGGCACGGCCACGGTGCTCGGCCGCCCGCCGGTCGAGGCGCTGCGGGCGGGCCTGGTCGGGGTGCTGCTGCAGGAGTCCGGGCTGCTGGAGGACGTACGGGTGGCGGAGCTGGTCACGGCGACCGCCGGGATGTACCCCAGGCCGCTGTCCCCGGCCCAGGCCATGCGGGCCGCGGGCGCCGAGGCGATCGCGAACCGGCGCATCGGGCAGTTGTCGGGCGGCCAGCGGCAGCGGGTCAGGTTCGCGCTGTGCGTGGTCGGCGACCCGGAGCTGCTCGTGCTCGACGAGCCCACCGTCGGGCTCGACGTGGACGGCCGCCGGGCCCTGTGGCAGGAGGTGCGCGAACGTACCTCCCGCGGCCGTACCGCCGTCTTCGCCACCCACTACCTCACCGAGGCCGCAAGCTGGCCGTGACCGCACTGACCGTGGGCCCGAGCCCGCTCACCCGGCGGGAGGCCGAGGTGCTGCGCGTCGCCGCCGACGAGGCCACCGTGGCCGGGATCGCGCGGCGGCTGTTCCTGACGGAGGGCACCGTGCGCAACTACCTGTCCTCGGCCATCGGCAAGACGGGGGCCCGCAACCGCGCGGAGGCGGCTCGCGTGGCGGAGTCCCGCGGCTGGCTCTGAGTCCTGGGCCTGCCGCAGGAGGGCGGGCTATAGCCTGTACGGCGCTGGGAGTGGTTATGCGCGCGTTATGCCGATCAGGTCAGACTGTGCGGCATCTAAGATCTTTTGGGGGCGCGGTGCGCGTTTTGATCGCCGAGGACGAGCGGATGCTCGCCGACTCCATCGCCGAGGGGCTGCGGGGTGAGGCGCTGGCCGTGGACGTCGCCTATGACGGGGACGCGGCGCTCGAACGCCTCGGCGTGCACGACTACGACGTGCTCATCCTCGACCGGGACCTGCCGTCGGTGCACGGGGACGAGGTGTGCAGGACCGTGGTCGAGCGGGGCTGGCTGGTCCGGGTGCTCATGCTGACCGCCGCGGGCGACGTGCGGTCGCGGGTGACGGGCCTGTCGCTGGGCGCGGACGACTACCTGCCGAAGCCGTTCGCGTTCGAGGAGCTGGTCGCCAGGGTGCACGCGCTCGGGCGGCGGGCCAGGCGGGCCGATCCGCCCATGCTGGAGCGGGCCGGCGTACGGCTGGACTGGGCGCATCGGCAGGTGTTCCGCGAGGGCCGGTACGTGCCGCTGGCGCGCAAGGAGTTCGGCGTGCTGGCCGAGCTGCTGCGGGCCCAGGGGGCGGTGGTGTCGGCCGAGAACCTGCTGGAGAAGGTGTGGGACGAGCACATCGACCCGTTCACGAACACGGTGCGCACGACGATGATGAAGCTGCGCAAGAAGCTCGGCGAGCCCCAGGTCATCGAGACCGTGCCCGGCTCCGGGTACCGGATCCCATGAGCGTGCGCCTGCGCTTCGCCCTGTCCTGCGCGGCGGTGACGCTCGTGGTGAGCGGGCTCGTCCTGACCGGCGTCTACCTCGTCGTACGCCAAAGCCTCGAATACCGTCCCGGCCTCGTCACCCCCGAGTACATCGAGGTCCGCGACCGGGGATACTTCCCCAGGTACGAGGACCACTACGAGGTCGCCAGGCAGCGGGTCATGCAGGTCAGGACCATCTACCAGCGCGAGACGCTGTCCAACGTGCGCACGATCGGCGGGATCGGCGTGCTGGCGGCCACGGGCGCGGCGTTCGGGCTGGGCTGGCGGGCGGCCGGCTGGGTGCTGCGGCCCCTCAAGCGGGTCACCGAGAACGCCCGCCGCATCGCCCAGAGCGGCGACCTGGCCGAGCGCATCGGCTACGAGGGCCCGCGCGACGAGGTCAAGGAGCTGACCGAGATCTACGACACCATCCTGGGCCGGCTGGCGCGCTCGTTCGACGGGCAGCGCAGGTTCGTCGCGAACGCCTCCCACGAGCTTCGCACGCCGCTCACGATCAACAGGACGCTGGTGGACGTGGCCGTGCGGCGGCCGGACGCGACGGACGACGTCAAGCGGCTCGGCGAGTCGCTGCTGCTGGTCAACACCCGCCACGAACGGCTCATCGACGGCCTGCTGGCGCTGACCGAGGGCGAGCAGGCGGTGCTGGACCGGCGGCCGTTCGACCTGACGGACGTGGCCGAGCACGTGCTCGACCAGGCGGCGGCCGAGGCGGCCAAGGGGGAGGTGACCATGCACCGGCTGCTCGACTCGGCTCCGACCACGGGCGAGGCGGTGCTGGTGGAGCGCCTGGTGCAGAACCTGGTGGAGAACGCCGTCCGGCACAACCAGCCCAAGGGCGAGGTGTGGGTGACGACGCGGCGGCGGGCCGATCAGGTCGAGCTGGTCGTGGCCAACACCGGGCTCCAGGTGCCGGCGTACGAGATCGAGACGATCTTCGAGCCGTTCCGGCGGCTGCACGGCGACCGGTTGCGCTCCGATCGGGGCAGCGGGCTGGGGCTGTCGATCGTCCGGGTGATCGCGGAGGCCCACGGCGGCACGGTGCTGGCCAGGCCGCGGGACGAGGGCGGGCTGACGATCACGGTCGAGCTCCCCGCCGACCAGGCCGTCCCCTGAGCCCCTGAGCCCGCCGGTCAGGGCCCGCCGCTGGCGAGTCCGGTGTTCTGGTGGATCTCCAGGAGGGCGGTTTCGGGGATGCCGGCCTTGACGAGCTGTTCCCAGGTGGCCCGCCGGTCGCCGGGGTCGGCGAGCATGGCGGCCAGCAGCGGCCGCAGCTCGGCGTGATCGGCCCCTTCCTCCGCCCACAGGGCCCCCAGCGCCCGGTGCATGGCCGGCGACCTGACGGCCACCGTCCGCAGCAGCTCCCCGACGAGGCCGACGCGGTCGCGGTAGGGCAGGTCGCGCCCCTCTCCCAGCGCGCCGAGCAGCAGGTCGAGCAGTCTGCGGTGGCGCGGCGTGTGGCCGGTGGCGACCGCGACCACGACGTCGCCCATCCCGCTGGTCTCCTCGCCCCCGAGCACGACGTCCTCCACGTCTCCTTCCACCACCCGGTGCGCCGCCAGCGCGGTGACCAGCCCGCTCCAGCCCTCCTGCCCGAGCTGCCCCTTCCACAGGTGGTTCAGCGCGGACCAGCGCTCCATGGGGTCGGGCCCCTGCAGGATCGAGGAGACGCTGACCGGATCCTCGGAGGCGGCGACGATGAGCAGGGTGAGGTTCGCGGAGTAGGCGGCCAGCCGGCGGGTCAGCGTGTGCCGTACCGGCCGGAATCCGGTGAAGTGGCGCCTGGACCGCTCGTACAGGGAGCGGCGCAGCAGCCCGGCCAGCAGCGTCACGCAGCGGGCCCGCACCGCGGCGGGCACCTCGTCCAGCAGCTCCAGGATGAACCCGACCGTCGGCCCGCGCTCGGCCAGGCAGGAGTGGGACGTGACCGCGTAGAGCAGGTCGTCGTCCACGGCCTGCACCAGGGCCAGCGGCTCGTCCCCCGCCAGCCGGCGCCGCCTGTCGAGGTCGCGCAGCGCGTACATGGCGAGCCAGGCCACCAGGAACTCGCCGAACGTGGAGTGCAGGAACGCGTGCCCTTTCCTGCGCACGAAGAAGAACCGCTCGGTGGCCCTGCGCGCCCAGTCGACCGGCTCCTCCTGCTCTCCCGGCTCCTCCTCGCCGCCGAGGCACAGCGCGGGCAGGTCCCGGTCGAGGTCCTCGTCGGTGATGACCTGCCGGCCGCGGGCCTGCATGGACAGCGCCACCGCGCCGAGCAGCACCAGCTCCTGGTCGATCACGATCCGGTGCGCCCCGCCGGTCTCGCGTTCGGTGTAGTCACGCAGCAGCACCTCGTACAGGCGGGCGCGCCCGAGCGGGCCGTGGTCGCGCTGCAGGGCGTTGCTGCCCGCGTCGTAGAGCGCGAGCAGCAGCAGGAGCAGCGGCTGCCTGGCCATCTCGCCGTGCACGAGGGCCGCGTCGGCGGGCAGCGGCTTCAGGTCGCGCCTGGCCAGCAGGGCGCGGTTGGCCTGGTCCCAGATGTCCAGCCACTGGCGTACCTGCTCGTCCTCGAACGGCTGGAGCTGCAGCGCCAGCAGCCCGGCGGGCAGCCTGATCCGGTCGGCCACCACCGTGCGGCTGGTCACGAGGACCGCGACGGGCCGCCCCAGCCCGGCCTCCCTGCGCTGGAACTCCTGGACGCGTTCGAGGTAGTCGTAGCGGTTGACGCCGCCCTGGACCAGCTCGTCGAACCCGTCCAGCAGGATCACCGGCATCGCGCCGTCCCCCGCGGCCACCAGGTCGGCGTAGCTGACCTCCTCGCCCAGCACCGCGGCGATGGCCTGCTCGATCTGCTCGGTGACGCCCGCCCTGGGCGCCACGCCGCGCAGCTCCACCCTGATCGGCAGGAACTCCGACCTGGCCAGCCGCGCCCCGAACACCTCGGTCAGCTTGGTCTTGCCCGAGCCGGGCTCGCCCAGCACCAGCAGCGGCGCCTGGGTAGCGCGCAGCGAGGTGAGGTGCCCCACCAGGAACGCCTCGCTGTCGGGCAGCTCCCGCTGGTCCTCCCACCAGCTCCGCAGCGCGGGCGTGCACTCGCGGGTCAGCTCGGCGACCCGGAAGCGGGGGCTGAGGTAGCCCTCGCCGAGCAGCGGCAGGTAGACGTCCTCGGGTAACTTGCCGGCGATGAGGAGCGGCTGGTCGAGCGCGTTGGCGGCCATCCTGGCCCGGTGGATCATGGGCCGGTCGCCCACGCGGGGCGGGGCCAGCTCGGCCAGCAGCCACGCCACCCGCGACAGCGCCGTGGCCGGCGACGGCTTGTCGGTGACCAGGCTGCGCACGGCGAACTCGTGGCTGTCGAGCGCCAGCGACCGGTAGTCCTCGTCGTAGATGCGCAGCGCGTGGACGGGCGGCCCTTCGGCGAGCATGCGCGGCAGCAGGAGCTGGTCGTCGACCGGCAGCTCGTCCCAGACCGTCAGGCCGCCGACGTATCCCGCCATGGCCTCGGACATGCGCAGATAGGCACGTTCCACGGCCAGGCGGGTCTCCGCGTACGGGACGTGCGGCTCGGGCGTGGGCAGCCGTTCGAGCAGCAGCGCCGCGACCAGCCTGGCGAACCGCTCGGGGGTGGGCACGCCGTGCGCGAGCTTGCCCGCGCGGTCGAGCTGCTCCAGCGTGAACGGCAGCTTGGCCTCGCCGAGCGCCTCGAAATAGGCGGCGACGACGACCACGGCGTGCGCGGCGGCCAGCCGCTGCGTGCGGGTGAAGCGGTCGACGCCGCTCTTCAGGTCCGGCAGGCGGTGCACGACGTCCTCGCCGTAGCGGACGATGTCGCCGCGCATGTCGGCCAGGCCGGACACGAGCTGCCCGCCGCCCGCCAGCGCCCAGCCGGTGCGTGCCGCGGCCGAGGCGAACCCGACCACCTTGACGAGCCTGCCGTCCTTGCATCCGAGAATCCTCAGGGCGTCGGCGTAGCTCGGTGTTTCGATCATGGCCTTCTCCCGGGGACTGGGGGATGTCCCATCATGCGCTGTACGCGGCGATCGCGCAGGCTCCTTGCCCTGGATGATCTGACGCCGGCGGCTTCGTTACCTGCCCGTCATGTTCCCTTCAGCGCTTCGGCTATCTCCGGCAGCGCCGCCGGATCCTCGATCGTGGACGGCGCGGTGTAGGGGTTTCCGTCGGCGATGTCCCGCATCGTGGCGCGCAGGATCTTGCCCGAGCGGGTCTTGGGCAGCCGGTCGACCACCACGGCGCGGCGGAAGGCGGCGACGGGCCCGACGCGCTCGCGTACCAGGGCGATCAGCTCGCGCTCGACGTCTGCCGGGTCGCGTGCCGCGCCTGCCTTCAGCACCACGAACCCGACCGGGAGCTGGCCCTTGAGCTCGTCGGCGACGCCGATCACGGCGCACTCCGCGACGTCCGGGTGCCCGGCGATGGCCTCCTCCAGCGAGCCGGTCGAGAGCCGGTGCCCGGCGACGTTGATCACGTCGTCGATGCGGCCCATGACGTAGAGGTAGCCGTCGGCGTCCACGTGGCCGCCGTCGCCCGTGAGGTAGTGGCCGGGGTAGCGCTCCAGGTAGGAGCGGGCGAAGCGGGCGTCGTCGTGGTAGAGGGTGGGCAGCGCGCCGGGCGGGAGCGGCAGCTTGACGGTGACCGCGCCTTCCACGCCCGGCGGGCACTCCTGGCCGGCGGGGTCGAGCACGCGTACGTCCCAGCCGGGCACCGGCTTGGTGGGCGAGCCGGGCTTGAGCGGCAGGAGCTCGATGCCGACGCAGTCGGCGGCGATCGGCCAGCCGGTCTCCGTCTGCCACCAGTGGTCGATGACGGGGATGCCGAGCAGGTCGGAGGCCCAGTGGTAGGTGTCGGGGTCGAGTCGTTCGCCGGCCAGGAACAGGTACCGCAACCCAGACAGGTCATATTTTTTCGTGAAAAGTCCGGACGGGTCCTCTTTCTTGATGGCCCTGATCGCCGTCGGCGCGGTGAACAGCGTCCGCACGCCGTGCGTGGCCACCACCCGCCAGAACGCCCCGGGGTCCGGCGTGCCGACCGGCTTGCCCTCGTACAGGATGGTCGTGCACCCGGCCAGCAGCGGCGCGTAGACGATGTAGGAGTGGCCGACCACCCAGCCCACGTCGGAGGCCGCCCAGTAGACCTCGCCGGGCTCGGCGCCGTAGACGTTGCGCATGCTCCAGTGCAGCGCCACCGCGTGCCCGCCGTTGTCGCGGACGACGCCCTTGGGCGAGCCCGTGGTGCCGGAGGTGTAGAGGATGTAGAGCGGGTCGGTCGCGGCCACGCTCACGCACCCGGCGGGCTCGGCCGCGCGCACGGCCGGCGCCCAGTCCACGTCACGCCCTTCCACCAGCTCGGCCGCGAGCTGCGGCCGCTGGAGGATCACGCATCGGGCCGGCCGGTGCGACGCCTGCGCCAGCGCCGCGTCCAGCAGCGGCTTGTACGCCACCACCCTTGCGGGCTCGATCCCGCAGGACGCCGACAGCACCACCTTGGGCTTGGCGTGGTCGATCCGGACGGCCAGCTCCCTGGCCGCGAACCCGCCGAACACCACCGAGTGCACCGCGCCCAGCCGGGCGCAGGCCAGCATCGCGACCACGGCCTCGGGCACCATGGGCAGGTAGATCACCACGGTGTCCCCGGCCCCGACGCCGAGGTCCCGCAGCAGCCCCGCGGTCTTGGCCACCTCGTCGCGCAGCTCGGCATAGGTGACCGTGCGCACCGTGCCGGTCACCGGGCTGTCGTAGATCAGCGCCGCCTGCCCGCCGTGACCGGCCGCCACGTGCCGGTCCACCGCGTTGTGACAGGTGTTGAGCCGCCCGTCGGGGAACCAGCGCCCGTCGCTGGTGACGGTGGCGGGCGCCACGTCCCAGTCGACGCCGAGCGCCGCCTCGGCCCAGAACGCCTCCGGTTGCTCGATGCTCCGCCGGTACACCTCGTCATAACCGCTCACTTATCGATCAGACCAGCCCACGCCCCCATGACGCAAGACCCGTGGGAAGGTGTCCGGGTGAGCGATGACATGATCCTTTCCGTCGTCACGGGTTCGCGGGCGTACGGCCTCGACACGGACACTTCGGACACCGACCGTCGAGGGGTGTTCGTGGCGCCGACGGCGGCGTTCTGGCGGCTGGACAAGCCGGCCACGCATCGGGACGGGCCGCTGCCCGAGCAGTTCTCCTGGGAGGTCGAGCGCTTCTGCGCCCTCGCGCTCGACGCGAATCCGACGGTGCTGGAGTGCCTGTGGTCGCCCATCGTGGAGGTGATCACGCCGGCCGGGAGCCGGCTGCTCGGCCTGCGCGGGGCGTTCGTGTCGGAGCGGGCGCACGAGACGTTCGCCGGATACGCCGTGTCGCAGTTCCGCCGGCTCGACCCGGCGGCGCCGAAGTGGAAGCAGGCGATGCACATGATCCGGCTGTTGCTCAGCGGCCTGCACCTGGTGCGGCACGGGGAGCCGCTGGTCCAGGTCGGGCCGTTCAGGGAGCGGCTGCTGGCGGTCAGGCGCGGCGAGCTGCCGTGGGCCGAGGTGGACGCCTGGCGGACGGCACTGGCGGCCGAGCTGGCGGCGAGCCCGAGCGTGCTGCCCGCGCGGCCGGACCGGGAGCGGGTGGAGGAGTTCTTGATGAGCGTGCGTGAGGAGAACCTGTGAACGCGGACCCCGCGGAGCTGCCGGAGTGGCTGGCCGAGATCCCGGGCGAGCAGCCGTACCCGCTGCTGTTCTCGACGGTGAGCGGCGCGCACCTGTACGGGTTCCCCTCGGTGGACTCGGACGTGGACGTGCGCGGGGTGCACGTGCTGCCGGTCGAGGAGGTGGCCGGGTTACGGCACGGGCCGCAGACGCTGGAACGGACGTGGACCCGCGACGGCGTCGAGGTGGACCTGGTGACGCACGACCTGGCGAAGTTCTGCCGGTTGCTGCTCGGCCGCAACGGCTACGTCCTGGAGCAGGTGCTGTCGCCGCTGGTGGTCACGTCGTCGCCGGCGCACGAGGAGCTGGCCGCGCTCGCCGCCGGCTGCGTGACGCGGCATCACGCCCACCACTATCTGGGGTTCGCGCGTACGCAGTGGCGGCTGTTCCTCAAGACCCAGGAGCTGAAGCCGCTCCTCTACACCTTCCGCGTGCTAGCCACCGGGACCCACCTCATGCGCACCGGGGAACTGGAGGCCGATCTGACGCACCTGTACGCGTACGGGCCCGCGTACCTGCCGGACCTGGTCGCCGCCAAGCGGTCGGCCGAGCACGGGCGCGCGCCGTCCACGATGGGGCTGGAGGCCGACGTGGAGCGGATGACGGCCACGCTGGAGCAGGCCAGGGACTCCTCGGCGCTGCCCGAGCGGGCGGCGGCCGAGGAGGCGCTGCACGATCTGGTGGTGCGGGTCCGGCTCGGCCGGCGCCGCGCGTAACGTCTCGTCCGCCGGCGCGAGCGGCCCTGTACGCGTCCAGGCCGAGCTACTCGATGTCCCCTGTCATGGGATCAAGGATGACCGGCCCGGCCCGGACGCGCGCGTCACGGCTGCGCGGGTTTCGCCGACAGGACGAGCCTGATGGCGAAGTTGCGGTAGCCGGCCCGCTCGAAGGCCCTGGCCATCGGCACGTTGCCGGTGTCGGTGTCGGCGGTGATCCGCTGCACCCCGCGCTCCGCGTGGGTGCGGGTGATCTCGGCGAGCAGGTCGTCGACGTAGCCGTGGCCGCGGTGCTCGGGCACCACGCCGAGGTAGCCGACCACGGGCCCGCTGTTGTTGGCCGACGGCAGGGCGACGCCGGCCAGGTCGCCGTCCTCCGTGTACGCCAGCCGCCACCACGACCGATCCCCCGGCATGGAACGGTATTCGCGCACGTCCTCCCTGGCCTGCGCCACCGGATCCATCGTCGCCAGGGCCTCACGGGTGTGGAAGTCGAGCGTCCCCTCCGCCACCCGCACGAACGCCGCCACGAACACCTCGTCATCGTCGTCCCCGCGGAACGTGAGCCGCTCGGAGGGCTCCGGCACGGCCTCCTCGGCGGTCCAGGCGTAGCGCAGGCGTTCCAGCTCCTCGGTCAGCCCGGCGCGGCCCGCGGCCTCCCACCGCCAGGCGATGGCCGCCGCCGCCCGCGGGTCGTCGCGCCAGCCGTTGCCGACGAAGACGTGGTACGCGGGCGACTCCCCGAACCCGGCGTGGGCGCGGCGCAGCAGCTCGGCGGCCAGGGCGATCCGGTCGGGGACCGACGGGTGGACGTACAGGCAGTCCATCGCGAGCGGCTTCGCGCTGTCGGGGAAGCTCCACCAGACGGCACGGGCCAGGATCTCGCCGTCATCCTCGCTCTCGGCGAGCCAGATGCGGTCGTAACGGTAGTTGCCGCTCTCCAGGAACGAGAGCAGCCGATCAGGGTGCGCCCAGCTGATGGACTCGTCGACGACGCAACCGAGCAGACGGTCTAGATCGGCCTCGACGGCGGGACGGAAACGCATGATTCCTCCGAGAAAGTGAAGTGGGCGCGGTGAGCACCCGGGGTAATGCCGAACATCTCAGCGCCTCCTTTCTTCGACTTTTCGGTGACGAGCGGCCACTCTAGCCCAAATATCGCGACAGGATGGGCTCGTGAGGTCCTACGACGACGACACGCTGCCTCTGCAGCCCCCGATCCGGCTGCCCGGCGAGGCCACGCTCGCGGCCGCCGTGCGCGCCGCCCCGCTGGCCGGGGAGCTGACGCCGGAAGGCGACGACGCGGAGGTCCTGGCCCTCTGGGCCGGCCACTGCCGCGAACTGCTGGCCGCCGACGAGGGCCTGCTGCTGGAGCTCATCAGGATGTTCCTGTCCAGGGAGCCGCTCAAGGGCGACGTGCCCGCGCCGCTGACGGGGCTCGGGCTGGTACGGCAGGCGGAGCCGTACACGCTGAGCTGGCTCGGCCTGTGGGCGGCGCGGCAGATCATCGCGGAGACCACCGGGCAGGACATCCCGGTCATGGGCTCGCTCACCGACCGTGACGCCGCCGCGCTGCTGCACGGCCTGCGCTCCTACCCGGAGGCCGAGCGCGGCGAGGAGCTGGCGGCGTGGCTGAAGGACAGGGAGGCCGGGGCGGCGGCGGCCGAGATCGCCGCCGCGCTGGCCACGGTCAGCCCGCTGAGCCGGGCGGTCGGCGTCGAGCTGCTGTCGTCGGACCTGGGCGAGGAGGGCCGGCTGGCGCTCTCCGGCCTGCTGGAGGAGCCGAAGCTGGGCGCGGTCGTGGCCGCCAGGACCGGGCGCGAGGACCGGCAGCCGGCTCCCGACGAGATCGCCTGGGTGCTGGTGGACATGGCGGCGGCGCTGCTGGAGTTCGGGGGCGAGACGGGCGAGGTGATCGAGTCGATCGCCATGGGGATGGACGCCGACGAGCAGGCGGGCACGATCGCGATCCTGGCGTTCGGCGATCATCCGTGGACGGGGCGGGTGCTGCGGGTGTTCATCGACCACCATCCGGACGAGCGCGTCTCGGCGGCGGCCCGCAAGGCGCTGCGGCGGCTGCACGGGCTCGCCGACGTCCGCGACTGAACCACCCGGGCGCGCGGCGGGCGGGCGCCGGTAGAGTCGGCTCGGTGACGAAGCATGTGATCTCCCCGCAGACGGGCATCCTGGGTGACGCGTTCGCGTGCGAGTGCGGCGTCGTGCTGGCCGGCCGGATGACGGCCGAGTTGCACGCCGCCGAGAACGGCCTGTGCTCGGCCTGTCTCGGCACCGCCGAGGAGGATCTGGCTCCCGGCCTGGCGCGCGGCTGCTCGGCGTGCGTGGGGACCGGGCGCCGTAAGGAGCAGATCACCTGGCAGCTCGCCTACGCCGAGGCCGAGCAGCTGGTCACGATGAGCATCGTGCGCGGCATCCTGGAGGGCTTCGACGGGCCGTTCCGGCTCTCGGAGGTGGCCGACACGGTCAGGGCGGGCCTGGGCCTGCCGGCCGGGCGGCTCCCGGTCGGGCCCCGGGTGCGCGACCTGTTGCTGGAGCTGCAGGTCGCGGGCGAGATCACCATGCTGTCGGCGCCCGACGAGATGGTCGGCACGGACATGGTCCTCTACCGCGACCCGCAGTGGCAGCGCGCCCGCACCCTCGGCCTCTGACCCGCCCCGAGGCTCGGCCCGCTCGGGCACGTGACCTGTCCCTAGGCCTGGCCCACTCGGGCACGTGATCGTCCCGAGGCCCTGCCCGCGCCTTCGCGGGGCGGTCAGGCGCGGCAGATGAGCTCGCCGTGCAGGATCGACAGCCAGCCGTCGCCGGCGGCCGCCCACTCCAGCCAGGCCTCCGAGATCCGCCGCAGGTCGGACTCCGTGGCGGCGCCGACGGCCAGGGCCTGCTCGGCCAGGGCGGAACTGAGCACCCGGTCCGCCCACATCCCGCCCCACCACGCGCGATCTTCTGGCGTGGCGAAGCACCAGGTGGAGGAGGTGGCGGTGATGTCGGTGAAGCCCGCCTCCCCGGCCCACGACAGCAGCCGCCGCCCGGCGTCCGGCTCGCCGCCGTTGCCGCGCGCGATCTTCTGGTAGAGCGCCATCCAGTCGTCCAGCGCCGGCAGCCGCGGATACCACGCGAACGCCGAGTAGTCACTGTCGCGTACGGCCACGTACCCCGTCGGCTTCGTCACCCGCCGCATCTCCCGCAGGGCCTGCACCGGGTCGCCCACGTGCTGCAGCACCTGGTGCGCGTGGACCACGCAGAACGTGTCGTCCGCGAAGTCCAGCGCGTGCACGTCCGCGACCGCGAAGTCGACGTTCGTCAGCCCCCTGGCGCGCACCTCGGCCCTGGCCAGGTCGAGCGCCCCCTCGCTCACCTCGGACGCCGTCAGGTGCCCGGTCAGCTCGGCCAGATCGGCGGTGATCGTGCCCGGCCCGCTGCCCACGTCCAGCACCTTCATGTGCGGCTTGAGGTGGGGCAGCAGGTACGCGGCCGAGTTCGCCGCCGTACGCCAGCGGTGCGAGCGCAGCACCGACTCGTGGTGGCCATGCGTGTAGACGGCATCCATCGCCGGACTCCTTCGTTCAGCTTCCGATTCCACCACCCTAGCGCCGTCTCACGATACAAGAGAGAATGTCTTGAATAATGAGACTGACGTGGACCATCGCCCGCCCCTCGTACACTTGTCGCGGAAACATCCACCATCCAGGAGAGGCGTTGGTCGTGGGCGAGGTCCGGCCGATCGTGCACGTGGGCGACCCGGTGCTGCATCATCCGTGCGAGCCGGTCACCCGGTTCGACGGCGAGCTGGCGGCGCTGGTCGACGACATGTTCGCCAGCATGTACGCCGCCGACGGTGTGGGACTGGCGGCCAACCAGATCGGCGTGCCGCTGCGCGTGTTCATCTACGACTGCCCCGACGCGGACGGCGAGCGCCACAAGGGCGTCGTCGTGAACCCCGAGCTGGAACTGCCCGGGATCGGCGAGCGCCGCCTCGACCCCGACGACGAGGGCTGCCTGTCGGTGCCCGGCCAGTACGCGGAGCTCCCCCGCCCCGACCACGCCACCGTGCGCGCCCTCGACGCCGCGGGCGAGCCTGTGACGGTCACGGGCACCGGGCTGCTGGCCCGCTGTCTCCAGCACGAGACCGACCACCTCGACGGCTACCTCTACATCGACCGGCTGCCGGCCAAGCGGCGCAAGCAGGTGCTGGCCGCGTACGAGGAGGCTCGATCCGCTATAGCGGACATTTCATCGCTATAGTGGAGGAATGGCAGGCGAAGGAGTTCTGTCCAGCGGGCTGTCGATGGCCGAGCTGGGGACGCGGATCCGCACCGAGCGGCGCACGCGCGGGTTTTCCGTGGAGCGGCTCGCGGAGCTGAGCGGCATCAGCAGGAGCATGGTGTCGGAGGTCGAGCGGGGCACGAAGACGCCGACCGTGCTGGTGCTCGACCGGCTGGCCACGGCGCTCGGCACCTCGATCGCCCGGCTGCTCGACGAGCCCGCGCACGGGGCGATGCGCGTGCTGCGCCACTCCGAGCAGCGGGTCCTGCGCGACCCGTCCGGGTGGGAGCGCCGCGTGCTGTCGCCGGTGCTGGGGGACGTGGAGTTCGAGTTCATGCGGACGACCATCGGGCCCGGGGTGGACGCGGGCGAGTTCGCGCCGCACGCACCGGGGTCGCGCGAGTACCTCGCCGTGGAGCGTGGCAGCCTGCGGCTGGTCATCGACGGGCGGCCGTACGAGCTGGGCACGGGCGACTCGGCGTACTACCCGGGCGACTGCCGCCACGCCTACGCCAACGACGGAACGACCGACTGCGTCTACTACCTCGCCATGGAGCTGGGAGGGGCCGGTCAGCACCAAGGGGGACATCATGGATGAGCTGCGCCACGCGGGCGCCAGGGCCGCCGCCATCGCGGCCGACCACCTCGCGGGCATCGCCGACCGGCCGGTGTGGCAGCCGGTGCCCGGCGCGGAGCGCGACTGGCTGGGCGGCCAGGAGCTGCCCGAGACCGGGCGTCCGCTCGATGACCTCCTGGAGGACGCGCGGGCGCACGTGCTGCCGTACCCGATGGGCAACGGGCACCCCCGCTTCTTCGGCTGGGTCAACTCGCCGCCCAACCCGGCGGGCGTGGTCGTCGAGCCGCTGGCCGCGGCCCTGAACCCGAGCTGCGCCGGCGGCGACCACGCCGGGCCGCACCTGGAGCGCACGGTGGTGCGCTGGCTGGCCGGGCTCGTCGGCTTCCCGCACCTGCCCGGCGGCGGGTTGCTGACCAGCGGGGCGTCCATGGCCACGATCATCTGCCTGGCCACCGCCCGCCGGCAGGCGGCGCTCGCCGACGGCTGGGACGTCCGCGAGGACGGGCTGTACGGGCGGCCGCCCATGATCATGTACGTGACCGAGGAGGGTCACAGCTGCCTGCACAAGGCGGCCCAGCTGCTCGGCCTGGGGGCGCGGCACGTGCGCACGGTGCCGGTGGACGGCGCGTACCGGATGGACGTGGGCGCGCTCCGTACCATGATCGCGGAGGATGTGGCCGCGGGCCTGCGGCCGTTCTGCGTGGCGGGCAGCGCCGGCACGGTCAACTCCGGCGCGATCGACCCGCTCGGCGAGATCGCCGACGTGGCCGCCGAGCACGGGCTCTGGTTCCACGTGGACGGCGCCTACGGCGCGCTCGGCATCCTGGCCGACGGCGCCGCGCCGCGGTACGAGGGCCTCGACCGGGCCGACTCGCTGGCCCTCGACCCGCACAAGTGGCTCGGCGTCCCGGTGGGCTGCGGCTGCGCGCTGCTGCGCGACCCGGCCGCCACGCGGGCCGCCTTCAGCCTGGTGCCGTCGTACCTGATCGACGACCACGCCGGCGACCTGGGCTGGCTCGCCGAGTACGGGCCCGAGCAGACCCGGCCGTTCCGCGCGCTGAAGACCTGGGCCACCATGTCGCACCTCGGGCGGTCCGGCGTCACCCGGCTGGTGAACCACACCACGGACCTGGCCCGCACGCTCGGCGACATGGTGACGCGGGCCGACGACTTCGAGCTGCTCGCCCCGGTCACCACCTCGATCACGGCCTTCCGCCACCTCCCCCGCCCCGACGGGCCGGACGCGCTCGACGCGCTCAACAGGGCCATCCCCGTAGCGGTCCAGCAGCGCGGCAACGCCTTCCTCACCGGCACCCGGCTGGGCGGGCGGGACGCGCTGCGCGCCTGCTTCCTGCACCCGGACACGACCGAGGACGACCTGACCGTCCTGCTCGACGAGATCCGCCTGGCGGCCAAGGGCCTCTGACGCCGTACACGGGCCCGTCAGCACGCGGGGCGGACGCGGGGAACCGGGCGAGCCCGGTGAGTCGCGCATCCGCCCGGGTAGGGGGTCGGCAACATCGACCCAACAGGAGGACCCCATGGCGAAGACCGTGGCAGATGTGATGACGTCCCACCCGGCGACGGTCGAGGCCGAGCAGCCGGTGTCCGTCGCCGCGGCGCTGATGCGCGACAACGACGCGGGCGCCGTGATCGTCAACGACAACGGCCGGATGCAGGGCATCATCACCGACCGTGACATCGCCACGCGCGTGGTGGCCGACGACAAGGGCCCGGAGACTCCGGTACGCGAGGCGTGCAGCTCCTCCGTCGAGGCGATCGGCCCGGACACCAGCATCGACCAGGCCGTGCAGCTCATGCGCTCGCACGCCGTGCGCCGCCTGCCGGTGGTCGAGGACGGCCGCGCCGTCGGCATCGTCAGCCTCGGCGACCTGGCCGTCGAACGCGACCCGAACTCGGCGCTCGCCGACATTTCGGCCGCGGAGGGCAACCGCTAACGTGGCCTTGTGGTCACAGTCGACGATGTACGGCGGCTTGCGCGCACCCTTCCGCGCTCGTCGGAGCACCTGATCAGGGACCGGATCAAATTCCGCGTAGGCAAGATCGTCTATGTGGCGTTCTCGCACGACGAGACGCTGATGGGATTCGGGTTCCCCAAGGAGGAGCGGGTGGCGCTGGTCGAGGCCGAGCCCGAGAAGTTCATGATGCCGACGCGGGAGTCCGACCTGCGCTTCCACTGGGTCGTGGCGCGCCTGGCCGCGGTCGACGAGCCGGAGATGCGCGAGCTGGTGCTGGACGCGTGGCGGATGTGCGTGCCGAAGAAGGTGCGCCTGGAGCAGCAACTCGCCGCCGAACGCGGCCTGACCCGCGGCGCCTGACCCGCCCGCCGGGCCTTCCGCCCGCTCGGCTCTCGCACTCTGGGGCTTCCGCCCGCTCAGCGCTCTCGCTCCGGGCCTTCCATCCGCTCGGCCCGCACGCCGGGGCCTTTCCGCCCGGTCAGGTGAGGCGGTCGACGCCCAGGGCGCTGATCAGCAGGCGCTCCTTGCGGTTGCCGAGCAGGCGGGCCGTCCAGTCGACGAACCCGCCGTCGCCCAGCTCCAGCCCGTTGCCGTTGATCTTGAAGCACAGGCCGGAGTAGTAGCCGCGGCCGCTCTGCCGGTCCGGGTCCCGGGCGGCGTCCAGCGCCTCGGCGGCGCGCTCGAAGCGTTCGTCCAGGACCGTGACCTGGACCTGCGGGTCCGTCACCCCGCAGGCGCGGACGGCGGCGGTCAGGACGGCCAGGTGCTCGGCCACGTGCTGCCGTTCGAAGGCCAGGTCGCCGGTGTCGCGCCCGGCGGTGACGAGGCCGAACAGCGTGAAGTGGGCGAAGGTGGCGGCGCCTTCGACCCGCTGGGCGCGTACGACGCGTTGCAGGGTCGCCAGGCGTACCGGAGCGGGGCCGGGCGCGGCGCGGCGGCGCAGCGCGGCCTCCAAGGCGAGCCCGTTGGTGGGGTCGGCGGCGACCTCGCTGTTCCTGATGGTGGAGACGACCTTGTTCTGGTCGACCGGGCCCAGCGCCGTGTGGGCGCCGAGCGGCGCGACCGGGGCCAGGGTGATCAGCTCGACGTCCGCGGGGACCGCCGAGAGCACCGCGTCCTCCGCCCGACGCAGCCGCTTGAAGGGCACCTGGGCGGGGGCGACGAAGCGGTCGTGGCCGTAGCGGCGCAGGACGTCGGCCGGCGACAGCGCCTGGGCGCGCCGGCGCATCACCTCCAGCAGGAGCGTGGTCAGGTCGGCGCCGGGCAGCCGCTCGGCCAGCACGTCCAGGATCTCCGGCCCGCCCGCCTGCCGGAGGACCCGGTCCAGTGCGCTTGTTCCATCCGCCATCTCTTACGACTATCACGATCATGGCGAATCGCAACCCAATAAAGAGGTATTTGCCCAGCTAAACCCCACCCCAGGAAGAGGTCCGGGTAAGACTGGAGTGACGGGAGGGGGACGTCATGATCGAAGTCAAGAGCATCGACAAGCCGGACGAGCGGCGGGACTTCCCGAGAGGGCATCTGGAGGTGTGCAACCTCAGCGGCCTGACCTTCGGCGTCGCCACGTTCGAGCCGGGATGGCGCTGGTCGGAGTCGGTCAAGCCGATCGTCGGGACCGAGTCGTGCCAGGTCCACCACAACGGGTTCGTCGCGGCGGGCCGGCTGCGGCTGCGGATGGACGACGGCACCGAGGCCGAGGCCGGGCCCGGCGAGGTGTTCGTGTGCCCGCCCGGGCACGACGCCTGGGTGGTCGGGGACGAGCAGGCCGTCGTGTACGACTTCGCGGGCGGGGCCGCCGACTACGCCAAGGCCAAGCCGTCCTGACGCGGCTTTCGCCCGCGTTCAAGCCCGTGTCCGAGCCTGAGCCCGCGTTCAAGCCCGTACTCAGGCCCGCGTCCGAGCGGCCGTTCGCAGGGTTTCAGGACACGCTGCGGTAGAGGTCTCTCGTCAAGGTGGTGACGCGCTTGACCGAGCCGCTCCACGTGCCGCCGACCGGATGGGCGGTCAGCACGGCCAGGATGAACCGGTCGCCCTTGCCGGCCAGCCCCGTCGTGTGCAGCACGGGCCGGCCGTAGTCGGGCACGCCCGAGCCGGTGACGCGCTGCGCGACCCAGGAGATGGGCGCGCTGGCCGCCTTGGCGTCGCACCTGATCGGCGGCGTGGTGCCGAACCCCGACCAGCCCTGCTTGACCGCCCACGGCTTGGGGACCGCGTCGGGGATGCCGAAGGTCTGGTCGAAGCCGTCGGTCCCGCACGGCGTGGACTGCCGCAGGTGCCCCAGGA
Source organism: Nonomuraea rosea (assembly GCF_039539705.1). NCBI lineage: Bacteria > Bacillati > Actinomycetota > Actinomycetes > Streptosporangiales > Streptosporangiaceae > Nonomuraea > Nonomuraea rosea. The sequence continues at coordinate 122,220 of NZ_BAABDQ010000035.1, forward strand.
TCGTGTCCCTGACCTTGGCGTCGGCCCTGTCGAGCAGGTAGCGGTAGGTGCGCACGATGTCGTACGCGCTGAGCGAGGTGTAGCCCCAGAAGCCCGGCTTGGAGGCGGGCGGCGGCGTCGTGTCGGACAGCCCGAGCTTGCGTGCCGTCCTGACGATGATCTGCCCCTTGCCGCCCCGGTTCCAGAACGCCGAGGCCGCGTCGTCGTCGCTGGAGCGCAGCATGACCTTCAGCAGGCCCGCGTCGGCGGCGGGCACGCTCTTGCGCCGCTCCAGGTAGTCGATCGCGATGAGGATCTTCACGACCGAGGCCGAGCGGTATTTCCTGTGCGCGTTCCTGACGGCCACGAACGAGCCCGCCTGCCGGTCGAACACCACCCACGCGGCCGTGGTGCCCGCGGGCACCTTGGGTGACTTCGCGCTGGCGGCGTGAGCCGGCCCAGCGAGCATGAGGACAAGGGGCGCGGCTACCGCCGCGGCGGCCAGAGGCTTGATTCGCACCCGCTATAACTACCAGATTCGGCCCACAGACTCTTGACCAGCCAACGAAAACGGGTATAAACACAGATGAAACCAACCCGAAACGGCGGTGAACCAACATCATGTACGCCGAGGAGCGGCAGCAGGAGATCCTGCGGAGGGCGCGGGACGCGGGCCGCGTCGACGTGGTGACGCTGGCGGCCGAGCTCGACGTGACCACCGAGACCATCCGCCGCGACCTCACCCTGCTGGAGCGGGCGGGCGTGCTGCGCCGGGTTCACGGGGGCGCGATCCCCGTGGAGCGGCTGGGGTTCGAGCCCGCGCTGGCCACCCGCGACGAGGTCATGACGGCCGAGAAGGAACGCATCGCCAAGGCCGCGCTCGCCGAGCTGCCCGAGGACGGCTCAGTGATCATCGACGCGGGCACCACCACGGGCCGCCTGGTCCAGGTGCTGCCCGCCGACCGCGAGCTCACCGTCGTGGTCAACTCCCCGCCCCTGGCCACCGCGCTGGCCTCCCGGGCCAACCTGCACGTGATCATGCTCGGCGGCCGGGTGCGCGGCAAGACGCTCGCCACGGTGGACGACTGGGCGCTGCGCCCGCTGGCCTGCCTGAACGTGGACGTGGCCTTCATGGCGACCAACGGCTGCTCGCTCACGCGGGGGCTGACCACGCCCGACCCGGCGGAGGCGGCGATCAAGCGGGCCATGGTCAAGGCCGCGCAGCGCAGCGTGCTGCTGGCCGACCACACGAAGTTCACCAACACGTACCTGGCCACGTTCGCCGAGCTGAGCCAGATCGACGTCGTGATCACCGACACCGGGCTGGACCTGATGCTGGCCGCCGACCTGGCGGCGGCGGGCCCGGAGGTGATCAGGGCATGATCCTCACCCTGACGCTCAACCCCAGCCTCGACCGCACCATCGAGATCGCCGCACTCGACAGGGGCGCGGTCATCCGCGCCGCCACCGCCCACCTCGACCCCGGCGGCAAGGGCGTGAACGTCTCGCGCGCCCTGCTGGCCAACGGCGTCGCCGCGCTGGCGGTGGTGCCGTTCGGCGGCGACGAGGGCCGGCAGCTCGTCCGCCTGCTCGCCGCGGAGGGGCTGGACATGATCACCGTGCCGGTGGCGGGCAGGACCAGGTCGAACGTCACGCTCGCCGAGCCCGACGGCACCATCACCAAGATCAACGAACCCGGCACCGCCCTGTCCCCCGGGGAGCTCGACACGATCGCCGACGCCGTGCTGGCCGCGGCCCACTCCGACGACCGGGGCGCCGACTGGGTGGTCGCGTCCGGCAGCCTGCCGCCCGAGGTGCCGGAGGACGTCTACGCCCGGCTGTGCCGCAGGTTCGCGGGCGCGGGCATCCAGGTCGCGGTGGACACCAGCGGCCCCGCGCTCTCCTGCGCGCTCGGCGCCGGTCCCGCCCTGGTCAAGCCGAACCTCGAAGAGCTGTCCGGCGCCACGGGGCTGCGCATCCGCTGCCTCGGCGACGTGGTGGAGGCCGCGGCCAAGCTGCGGGCCTCGGGCGCGCGCACGGTGCTGGCCAGCCTGGGCGCCGACGGCGCCGTCCTCGTCGAGGAGGACGGCGTCTGGTACGGCGAGGCCGCGGTGACCGAGCCGCGCAGCTCCGTCGGAGCGGGCGACGCCATGCTGGCCGGTTTCCTGGCCGGCGGCGGGCACGGCCCCGAAGCTCTCGCGCGCGCCCTGGCCTGGGGCGCCGCCGCGGTCGGCCTGCCCGGCAGCCGGATGCCCGCTCCGGGTGACATCGACGAGGGCGGCGTCACCGTCCATCCGCCCGACCCCGCCAGGCTCCTGACCTCCCCGGCCCCTCCTGCCCCCGTTCCACTCCCCTAACGGCTGATCAACTGCTCATCCCCCCGAAGGAGCACGTCCCATGGCCGACACTTACACACCCAGGGTCACCGGCACCGGTGTCAAGGCCACCATCCAGCGCATCGGCGGCCATCTGGCCGGCATGATCATGCCGAACATCGGCGCGTTCATCGCCTGGGGCCTCATCACCGCCCTCTTCATCCCGACCGGCTGGCTGCCGAACGAGACGCTCGCGAAGATGGTCAGCCCGATCATCTCGATGCTGCTGCCGATCCTCATCGCCTACACCGGCGGCCGGATGGTGCACGGGCAGCGCGGCGCGGTCGTCGGCGCGGTGGCGGTGATGGGCGTCGTGGTAGGCACGGACGCCCCGATGTTCCTCGGCGCGATGATCATCGGCCCCCTCACCGCCTTGATCCTGAAATATGTGGACAAGTTCACGGAGGAGCGGACCAAGGCCGGCTTCGAGATGCTGGTGGACAACTTCACCGCCGGCATCGTGGGCGGCGCGATGGCCGTCGTCGGGATGCTGGGCATCGGCCCGATCGTGGAGACCGTGACCTCGGCCGCGGGCAACGCGGTGAGCTGGCTGATCACGAACAACCTGCTGCCCGTGGCGTCCGTGCTGATCGAGCCGGCCAAGGTGCTGTTCCTGAACAACGCCATCAACCACGGCGTGCTCGGCCCGCTCGGCGTCGCCGAGGCAGCGGAGCAGGGCAAGTCGATCCTGTTCATGCTGGAGTCGAACCCGGGTCCCGGGCTCGGGCTGCTGGTGGCGTACCTGCTGTTCGGGCCGCGCGAGCTGCGGCCCAGCACCCCCGCCGCGATGATCATCCACTTCTTCGGCGGGATCCACGAGATCTACTTCCCCTACGTGCTGATGAAGCCGCGCCTCATCCTGGCCGTCATCGCGGGCGGCGCGGCCGGGGTCTTCACCTTCATGATCACCGGTGCCGGACTGGTCGCCACCCCGTCGCCCGGCAGCATCTTCGCCTACCTCGCGGTCACCCCGAAGGGCGGCTGGCTCAGCTCCGCGCTGGGCATCCTGGTGGCCACCGCCGTGACCTTCGCGGTCGCCGCCATCCTGCTCGGCTTCGGCAGGGGCGAGAAGAAGGAAGAACCCGTCGGCCGGGACGAATCCGCCGCCGGCTCCACCAGCGCGTCCGCCGGCCCCGCTGACGCTGACGCGCCTACCGGCGGATCCGTTCACGGGTCCGCCACCGAACCCGCCGCCAAGGAGGCCTGAGCCATGCCCAGCATCGACAGCAAGGACATCCACAAGATCATCGTGGCGTGCGACGCCGGGATGGGCAGCAGCGTGATGCTCGCCTCCCAGCTGCGCAAGCAGCTCAAGGAGACCGGCGTCAGCGTCGAGCACACCCCGGTGAACTCCATCCCCGACGACGCCGACGTGGTCCTGTGCCACGCCGGGCTCGCCGCCAGGGCCAGGGCCGCCGCCCCCGGGAAGGTGCTGGTGTCGTTCCAGGTCTTCCTCGGGGACCCGGCGGTGACCCGGCTGGTGTCCACGATCAAGAACGGCGGCACGGTCGATGCGTGACGACCTGCTCGACCCGCGGGCGGTCCTGCTGAACGAGAGCGCCTCCGACCGCACCGCGGCCATCCGCCGGTGCGGGCGGGCGCTGGTCGAGGTGGGGGCGGTCGCGGAGCCGTACATCGAGGCCATGCTCGAACGTGAGCGGACGATCTCCACGTACGTGGGCGAGGGTGTGGCCATCCCGCACGGCACGAACGCCTCCAAAGACGACATCAAGCGCGACGCGATCTGCGTGGTGCGCTTCCCCGGCGGCGTGGATTGGGACGGCGAGCAGGTGACGCTGTGTGTCGGCATCGCGGCCAGGGCGGACGGGCACGTGCCGCTGCTGGCGGCGCTGGCCGACATCCTGCTCGACCCCGACCGCGCGAGGACGCTGCGCGAGGCCACGGAGGTCTCGCAGGTACTGAAGGAGCTCATGTGAAGGTCGCCAGATTCCATGCCCCGGGCGACATCAGGATCGAGGACGCGCCCGAGCCCGTCGCCGGGCCGGGCGAGCTGAAGATCCGGGTACGCAACTGCTCGACGTGCGGCACGGACGCCAAGATCCTGAAGTTCGGCCACCACCACATCAGGCCGCCGCGGGTGATGGGCCACGAGATCGCCGGCGAGGTCGTGGACACGGGCGCGCGCGTCCAGGTGATCGCCGCGATCCCGTGCGGAACGTGCCAGGAGTGCGTGCGCGGCCGGCAGACGGTCTGCCCGAACCAGGAGTCGATGGGCTATCACTACGACGGCGGCTTCGCCGAGTACCTGATCGTCCCCGCGAAGGTGCTCGCCGTGGACGGCGTCAACACCATCCCGGACGGCGTCGGTTTCGCGGAGGCGTCGGTGGCCGAGCCGCTCGCGTGCGTGCTGAACGGCCAGTCGCTGGCGGGCGTCGGTCCGGGCGACGACGTGGTGGTGATGGGCGCGGGCCCGATCGGGTGCCTGCACGTACGCCTGGCACGGGCGCGCGGTGCCGCGCGGGTCTTCCTCGTGGACGTCAACGCGCAGCGGCTGGCGATGGCCGCCGAGCTGGTGGGCCCGGACGCGGCCATCGACTCCGACCCGGTCGAGCAGGTGCTCAAGCTGACCGGAGGCAGGGGCGCGGACGTGGTGATCACCGCGGCGGCCTCTGGGGCGGCGCAGGAGCAGGCGGTGCGGATGGCGGCCAGGCAGGGGCGGATCAGCTTCTTCGGCGGGCTGCCCAAGGACGATCCGACCATCGCGCTCGACTCCAACCTGGTGCATTACCGGGAGCTGACCATCGTCGGCGCGAACGGCTCCAGCCCGGCGCACAACGCGGAGGCGCTGCGGCTGGTGTCCGAGGGTGCCGTCGTGGTGGCGGACCTGATCACCCACCGGCTGCCGCTGTCCCAGGTGCTCGACGGGATCGATCTCGTCAGCAGGGGCGCGGCCATCAAGGTCACGATCGAGCCCTGAGAATTCGAACGCTGACAAGTACCGGGCTGCCCGCGCAATCGGGCCCCAGGAATCGGATGCTGCGAAATCGGGCACTGAGGAATCGAGCACTGAGCAATCAGTGCTGATAGGAGGCGTGTCATGGCACAGCGAACGGTCGCCGTGGCCTCGGCCAGCGGGCTGCACGCCCGGCCGGCCAAGCTGTTCGTACAGGCGGCGGTCCGGCTGGGGGTGCCGGTGACGGTGCGGCTGGGCGAGAAGGCGGTCCCGGCCAAGAGCATGCTCGGGGTGCTGTCGCTGGGGGCGGTGCACGGCACCGAGGTGACGCTGGAAGCGAACGGGCCGGGGGCGGAGGAGGCTCTGGACACGCTGGTGGCGCTGCTGTCGCGCGACCTGGACGCGGAAGAGGCCCTCGATGCCTGACCCCGCCACCCCTGACGGCACCCCAGGCAGCGCCTCCCCCGGCGCGTCCCCCGGCGATTCGTCCCGAACCGGCACCCCGCCAGACGGCGCCACCGCGAGCGGCGCACCCGGTGGTGGCGCACCCGGTGGGGGTGTCTCACGTGACGGCGGCATCCGTCCTGACAGCGGCCCCTGGGCGGATGCCGTTGAGCGGCTCACCGGGCTGGGCGTCAGCCGCGGCCGTGCGGCGGGGCCGCTGCTCCGGATGGCCCCGCCACCGGTGCTGCCCGCGCCCCGCCAGGTCACCGACCCGGCGGCCGCGGCGGCCACCGTCGCCAAGGCCCTGGAGACGGTGACCGCCGACCTGAACCGGCGCGCCGCCACCGCCCGCGACGCCGGGAGCGCCGGGGGCGCCGAGGCGGCGGAGATCCTCGAGGCGCTGGCGATGATGGCCGACGACCCGATACTGCGCGAGGAGGCCGAGCGGCGGGCGCGGGACGGCATGGACGCCGCCCACGCCCTGGACGCGGCCTTCACCGGGCACCGGGACGAGCTCGCCGCGCTCGGCGGCTACGTCGCCGAGCGGGCCGCCGACCTGGACGACCTCAAGCACCGGGCGGTCGCGTTCGCGCTGGACCTGCCGATGCCGGGCCTGCCCTCCCCCGGCCACCCGTACGTGCTGGCCGCCGCGGACCTCTCACCCGCCGACACCGCGGGCCTGGGACCCGACGTGCTCGCGCTGGTCACCGAGCGGGGCGGCCCGACGAGCCACACCGCCATCCTGGCCCGGGGCCGCGGCCTGCCCGCCGTGGTGGCCTGCGCGGGCGTCATGTCCGTCCCCGACGGCACGGTCGTCGGCGTGGACGGCGGCACCGGCGAGATCACCGTCGGTCTCACCGAGGAGGCGGTAGCCGAGGTCAGGGAGGGCGACCGCGCGGAGCGGGCCAGGCTGGCCGCGAGCACGGGCCCGGGCAGGACCGCCGACGGCCATCCGGTCAAGCTGCTGCTCAACATCGGCTCGGCCAAGGATCTGCGGCCGGGTGCGGAGGGGGTCGGGCTGTTCAGGACGGAGTTCCTGTTCCTCGACCGTACGCGGGCGCCGTCGTTCGAGGAGCAGGTGAGCGCGTACGCCGAGGTGTTCGAGCAGGCGGAGAGCGTGATCGTGCGCACGCTGGACGCGGGCACCGACAAGCCGCTGCCCTTCCTCGGCCTGCCCGAGGAGGCGAACCCGGCGCTCGGCATACGCGGGCTGCGGGTGGACCGGCTGCTGCCCGGCGTACTGGACACCCAGCTCGACGCGATCGCCGAGGCGGCCCGCGCGACGGGCCGGCAGGCGTGGGTGATGGCGCCCATGGTCACCACCGTGGCGGAGGCCACCGCCTTCGCCCGCCGCGCCAGGGCCAGGGGCATCGCCAGAGTCGGCGCCATGGTCGAGGTCCCGGCGGCGGCGCTGCGGGCGGGGCGGCTGCTGCGGGAGGTGGACTTCCTCAGCATCGGCACGAACGACCTGGCCCAGTACACCTTCGCCGCCGACCGTCAGCACTCCGCCCTGGCCGACCTCCTGGATCCGCGCCAGCCCGCGCTGCTGGAGCTGATCGCGCTGTGCGCGCAGGCGGGCCGGCAGGCGGGCAAGCCGGTCGGCGTGTGCGGGGAGGCGGCGGGCGATCCCCTGCTCGCGCCCGTGCTGGCCGGGCTGGGCGTGACGAGCCTGTCCATGGCGCCCGGGTGCGTCCCCGCCGTGCGGGACGCCCTCGCCGGGCTGACGCTGGCGGAGTGCGAGCACTTGGCCCGGACGGCCATGGAGTGACGGGTCAGGCGTCCCTGGCCTCGCCCGGTGACACCTCACGCGGCGTGCCGCGCAGCTCCGCCTCAAGGGTGGCGAGGACGTCCCTCGCCACCGCCCGCACGCGGGCGCGGTGCCCCGTCAGCTCCCTGGCGAAGCCCTGGGCGGTGCGCCCGACCCAGATGGCCTGGCCGGTGAACTGCTGGTAGGCGGGATCGAGTGCCGTCTCCAGCCGGTCCAGGTGCGACCTGGCCTCGGCGACGGCCTGCTGCAATTCCGCATGGCGCGGATTCGGTACGGGAGCCATCGTCTTTCCTAGGAGAATTCGCGGAACAGCTTGCCCGACCGTTCGGACATTACGAGACTTGTCGGGATGCTGGTCTGTCTTCGGAGGAAATTGATGGCAATTCCGGCATGGCGCACATATGCGGTATCCCTCATCGCGCTTTTCACGCTGACCGGATGTGGGGGGCCGGCCGCTCCCCAGGTTCCGACGGCCGCCGAGGCCGGGGAGACGCTCAAGGATCACATCACGCGCACGCTCACCGGGGCCCAGGCCAAGGACGTCGAGGTCACGGACGCGGGCGGCAAGGACGTCCCCTGCGGCGACGGCAAGGTCAAACGCACTTACGCCGCCACAGGAAAGGAGAGCATCGGATCTCCGGACTCGGGCATCTTGACGCTTTCCTTGATCGGCGCGCTGGACAAAGTGGCCGAATACGATCTGACGGCCGCGAATGCCAGCGACACGCAGCAGGAGGTCGTCAACAAGGATCTCCATCTCCGCCTCGTGCTCGCCTCACCCGCGCGGGGTCAGATGCTGGTGAAGGGCGAAACGGAGTGCCTTCCGGCGAAATGAGCGATCAGCCGAACCCCGACCTCTCGGCGCTCATGGCCTTGTCGCGCGCCCCCCGGAAGACGACGTCCAGCGCTTCGACCGCCTCCCCGAGCTTGGACGAGTCGGTCCCGCCCGAGCCGTTGGCGATCAGCCAGTTGTTGAGGTTGCGCATCGCCGGCCGGTCCTGAGCGATCTTCTCGAACGGCAGCAGCCGCCCGTTCTCGTCGCTGATCGGCGGATTGTTGAACCGCTCGTCCCCGGCCGGCACCTTGGGCTTGAACCCGTTGGCCATCAGCATGTCCGCCAGCCACCGCTCCTTCGCCAGCGTGGCCTGCGTGCTGCGGTCGCCGAGCGCGTCCAGCCGGGTCTCGCCGATCTCGGTCAGCGAGTTCAGCCCCTCGCTCCCCATCGCGCTCAGCACCAGCCACAGCGCCTGCCCCTGCAGCGGCACGCCGATCCCCGCCGCGTTGGCGAGGAACCCGAGATAGGCCAGTTGCCCCTCCCGGAACTCCTTGTCCTGTTGGTCGAGTTTGCCCTGCACCGACCGCTCGGCCGCGAACTGCATCCCGGCCGCGTAGCCCAGCGCCGCCATGGCCCGCTGCAGGTGCTCGATGCCCCGCCCGCCGTCGGCCTGTGCGGCCTCCCGCACGAGGCGGTCGGACAACGCGCCCATGCCGGCGGCGAACGGCTTGAGGTTCTCCGGCGTGTTCGCGAACAGCTTGACGAACGCATACGTGTCCTCCGGTGACAGCCGGAAGGACGGATTCATCCCCGCCACGTTCGAGCTGACGGGACCGAACTGGCTGCCCTGCGTGCGGTTGGCGTCGCCGAGGTTCGCCCCCTCGGTGATCTCCGTCGCGTAGGCGCCGGCGATCTCCGCCAGGTGCCACTTGGTGGGCTCCTGCAGGCGCATGCTGGCCGGCAGCTGGGGATCCTCCAGATCCGGCAGCGCCCGCATCAGGTCGAAGGCGAACGTGGCCGCCTCCGGCGAGTGGGCGCCGTCCTTCTCGTCGTAGGCCCCGGCCGCTGCGGCCAGCATCCGCCCGAACGCGCTCGCCGCGTCCGGCGCGTGATCGTCCGACGTCAAGGAGGTCCTGGTCCGCCAGTGCAGATCACGCAGCAGCTGGGACAGCGGGACGCCGCCCTTGGTCGCCGCCGCGATCGCCAGCCGGGCGGCGGCCGGGTTGTTGCCCAGCGCGTCCAGGTAACCCGCCATGTCCTGGCCCTGGAGCCGGGGGTGACGGGGACCGGTGGGATCCAGCGCGTGCTTCTTCACCACCTCGGCGAGCCAGGCGGGCGGGAAGTCGCCGGCCCTGAGCAGGTAGCCGAGCGACTCGTCGCCCACGTGCCCGGTCTCCCGCGCGAGCTCCCGCTTGAGCCTGGCGAAGCCGGGCACGTCCGTGCCCGTGAGCACCGCCGCGTCGGTGTCGCGGGAGCGCGTGACGACGTCCCCGCTGCGGACCGCCGTGCCGAACGCGCGGCTGACCACGTCGATCGCCGCGTCGGAGTCGCGCATCCCCCGCTTGAGCTTGCCGGCGATGCCGCGGGTCCCGTCGGCGCCGAGCCGGGCGAAGAAGGCGGCGGTGAAGTCAGGGGCGTCGCGGTGGGCGTCCAGCTCGGCGATGAGCGCGGCGAGCGCGTCGTTGTCCGGCTTGTTCCCGACCACGCCGAAGCTCGACTTCGCGTCCTTGAACCTGTCGGCCAGTGCCGCGCCCTGCCGCCTGGCCTCGCCGGCCGGCAGCAGCCGGGACTCGTCGAACGGCAGCAGCCCGGTACGCCAGGGCATCAGCGCGTTCGCCGACCTGGCGACCTGGAGGCGGCGGCGCAGGTCGGGAAGCCGCCCGTCCAGCCACAGCAGGGTGGCGGCGAGCGGCTGCAGGCCGGAGACCGGCAGCCGGGCGCGCTCCAGGAGCCGGCGCAGCGCCTCGGCCTCCTGGCCGATCCGGTCCGCGCCGGTCTTGAAGGTGGTGATGAACGGGTCCATGAGCTCGGGATCGAGCCCGCTGTAGTCGGGCGACAGCGGGCCCGTGCCCGGCGGCGTCTTTCCCACGATCGCCTCCCGCCTGTTGGCAGCCGCCCTCAGGGTAGAGGGGGACGCCCGGATCCGCAGGCAGGACGGCGGGTTCGGAATCGGATCAGGCACCCGAAATCGGATCACGCGGCCGGCAGCGGATCAGGCAGCCGGCACCGGATCAGGCGGCCGGCTCCAGATCGGCCTGCCCGCTCCGGATCAGGCGGCCGGCTCCGGATCGTGCGCCCTGAGCATGAGCCGGTCGTCCGCCACGTCGATCGTGACCTTGCCGCCCTCGCGGACCTCGCCCGTCAGCAGCATCGTGGACAGCCGGTTGTCCACCTCCCGCTGCACCGTGCGGCGCAGCGGCCTGGCCCCGAACTCGGGCTGGTAGCCGCGCGCCGCCAGCCAGTCCTTGGCGCCGTCCGTGACCTCCAGCGCGACGCCCTGGCCGCGCAGCCGCTGCCGGGTGCGCTCCAGCAGCAGGTCCACGATCTGGCGGAGCTGCTCGCGCTCCAGCCGCTTGAAGATGATCGTCTCGTCGATGCGGTTGAGCAGCTCGGGCCGCAGCGAGTGGCGCAGCAGGTCCATGAGCCGGTCTTCGAGCTCCGGGCTGTCGCCCTCGGAGTCCAGGATGAGCTGGGCGCCGATGTTGCTGGTCATGATGACGATCGTGTTGGTGAAGTCGACCGTGCGGCCCTGGCCGTCGGTGAGGCGGCCGTCGTCGAGCATCTGCAGCAGGATGTTCATGACGTCGGGGTGGGCCTTCTCGATCTCGTCCAGGAGGATGACGCCGTGCGGGCGGCGGCGTACGGCCTCGGTGAGCTGACCGGCCTCCTCGTACCCGACATATCCGGGCGGCGCGCCGATCAGGCGCGAGACCGTGTGCCGCTCCTGGAACTCGCTCATGTCGATGCGCACCATGTGGTCCTCGCCGCCGAACAGCGCGGCGGCCAGCGCCCTGGCCAGCTCCGTCTTGCCGACGCCGGTCGGGCCGAGGAACAGGAAGCTGCCGATCGGGCGGTTCGGGTCCGACAGGCCGGCCCTGGCCCTGCGTACCGCCTCGGCGATGGCGATCACGGCCTCGTCCTGGCCGATCACGCGCTCGTGCAGGTGCTCTTCGAGGCGCATGAGACGCTCGCGCTCCTGCTCGGTGAGCTGCGTGACGGGGATGCCGGTGCGGCGGGAGACGATCTGGGCGATGTCCTCGACCATGACCTGGGGCACGGTGTCCTGGCCGTGTCTGGCGCGCCCCACCTCCGGCCGCATCTTGTCGATCTGCGTGGTCAGGTCCTTGGCGCGGTCGTAGTCCTCGGCGGCGACGGCCTGGTCCTTCTCCCTGCGCAGCGCGTCGAGCCGCTCCTCCAGCTCGCGCACGTCGGCGGCGGGGGTGCTGGAGCGCAGGCGTACCCTGGCGGCCGCCTGGTCCATGAGGTCGATGGCCTTGTCGGGCAGGAACCGGTCGGAGATGTAGCGGTCCGACAGGTTCGCGGCCGCGTCCAGGGCCTCGTCGGTGATGCGGACCTGGTGGTGGGCCTCGTACGCGTCCCGGAGCCCGCGCAGGATCTCGACCGTCTCCTCGACGCTGGGCTCGGCGATCAGGATGGGCTGGAGCCGGCGTTCGAGCGCGGCGTCCTTCTCGATGTTCTTGCGGTACTCGTCGATCGTGGTGGCGGCGATGACGTGCAGCTCGCCGCGGGCCAGGGCGGGCTTGAGGATGTTGGCGGCGTCCATGCCGCCCTCGGCCGAGCCCGCGCCGATCAAGGTGTGGACCTCGTCGATGAAGACGATGGTCTCGTCGGCGTGCGCGCGCACCTCGTCGATGACCTTCTTGATGCGCTCCTCGAACTCGCCTCGGTACTTCGACCCGGCCACCATCCCGGTCAGGTCCAGGGCGATCACCCGCCGGTCCTTGAGCGTGTCGGGCACGCTGCCGTTCACGATGCGCTGGGCGATGCCCTCGACGATGGCGGTCTTGCCGACGCCCGGCTCGCCGATGAGGCACGGGTTGTTCTTGGTACGGCGCGAGAGCACCTCGATGCACTGCTCGATCTCGTCCTCGCGGCCGACGACGGGGTCGATCCTGCCCTGCCGGGCCTCCTCCGTGAGGTCGCGGCCGTACTCGTCGAGTGCCGGCGTGTCCCCGGAGCCGGTGCGGCCGTCGCCCGCCCGCGCCGCGCCGGACATGAGCGCCTCCTGCAGGTCCTCCGCCGAGACGCCCAGCCCCCGCAGGAGGCGGGCGGCGCCGGAGTCGCGGTTGGCGGCGATCGCGAGCAGCAGGTGCTCAGGCCCGATGTACGACGACTGCATCGCGCGCGAGATGCGCTGGGCGTCCAGTACGGCCCGTTTGGCCGCCGGGGAGAGCGTCGCCGGCGGCTCGCCGGCCTCGCCCCGCCCGGTCTGCTCGCCGATGTGGTCGTGCAGCCGGCCGGGGTCCACGCCCGCCGCGCGCAGCAGGGACTGGACGGCGTCGTCGCCGGTCAGCGCGTCGAGGATGTCGATCACGTCCAGGTCCTGCGCGCCGCGCCGGCCGGCCGACTCCATGGCTCTGCTGAGCACCTGCTTGGCCGAGTCGCTGAGCAGCCGGCTCACGTCCACCCGCTGCACGCCGGGCCGGGACGGCGGCCAGCCCTCCATGCCGCCGAACACCCGGCCCGTGAGCTCCTCGAATCCGCTGAACGGATCCCCGCCAAAGAACGACCTGAACGGCATGTCCGACATCGCTACGTCCCCTCTTAAACGCTCAGGGGACATTTAGCCGCGCATGCCGCATGTCATAGCCAGCAATCGGCAAAGCATCCGGCCAGTACCCGTTCAGTGTCCGGTCAGGGGCGTCTGCGCAGGCTCGCCTCGGCCAGCTCCGGCGGCTGCCAGCCCGCGTCGGCCGCGTTCAGCGTGACGCCGGGCGCGACGATCTCGTCGATCCTGTCGAGGACGTCGTCGGACAGGCGCACCTCGGCGGCGCTGAGCTGGCTGTCCAGGTGCTCCATGGTGCGCGGCCCGATGATGGCCGAGGTCACCGCCCGATGCCTGATCGTGAACGCCAGCGACAGCTCGATCAGCGTGATCCCGGCCTCCTCGGCCAGCACCGCGAGCTGCTCGGCGGCGTCCAGCTTGCGCTGGTTGCCCTCCAGCGCCAGGTCGTAGCGCTGAGGCAGCATGGCCGACCTGCGGGTCTCGGGCTGGTCCTGGCCCTTGCGGTAGCGGCCGGTCAGCCAGCCGCCGGCGAGCGGGCTCCAGACGATGACGCCCATGCCGTACTTCTCGGCCGTGGGCAGCACGTCGGCCTCGATGCCGCGCACGAGCGGCGAGTAGGGGGGCTGCTCGCACACGAACCGCTCCAGCGAGCGCCGCTCCGACGCCCACTGCGCCTCCACCATGAGGTGCGCGGGGAAGGTGGAGCTGCCGATGTAGCGGACCTTGCCCTGACGTACGAGGTCGGTGAGGGCGCCGAGGGTCTCGTCGATGTCGGTGGCCGGGTCGGGCCGGTGGATCTGGTAGAGGTCGATCCAGTCGGTGCCGAGGCGGCGCAGGCTGTTCTCGACGGCCTGGAAGATCCAGCGGCGGGAGTTGCCCCGCTCGTTGGGGCCCTGGCCCATGGGCTGGTGGCACTTGGTGGCCAGCACCACCTCGTCACGCTTGCCGGACTTGGCCAGCGCCTGGCCGACGAACTCCTCCGACTGCCCCTGCGAGTAGACGTCGGCGGTGTCGATGAAGTTGACGCCCGAGTCGAGCGCCCGGTCGATGATCCGGGCCGACTCCTCGGGATCCGATTCGCCCCACCAGCCGAACATCATCGCGCCGAGGCAGAGGGGGCTGACTTTGAGACCGGTACGTCCAAGTACGCGATATTCCGTCACGACCTCACTCTGTCGCAACGAGGGCGGAGATGGGGGTGTCGCCGGAGACGAGTTCGAGCGTCTGCCCGATGGTGCCCGGATTCGCCAGCAGCGCCACGATGACGGCGGCCACGTCGTCGCGCGGCACCGCCCCCGGCTGCACCTCGGGGGCCAGCCGCACCAGCCCCGTGCCGGGCTCGTCGGTCAGGCGTCCCGGCCGCAGGACGGTCCAGTCGAGGTCGCGGGCGCGCAGGTCGTCCTCGGCCTCGGTCTTGGCCTTGATGTAGGCGGCCCAGACGTCGTCGCCGTCCGCACGCGGCGGCTTGCCCGCGCCCATGGAGGAGATCTGGACGAAGCGCCGCACACCGGCCCGCTCGGCCGCGTCCGCGAGCAGCACGGAGGCGCCCCGGTCGACCGTGTCCTTGCGAGCAGCGCCGCTGCCCGGCCCCGCGCCGGCCGCGAAGACCACGGCGTCGGCGCCGCGCAGCAGCTCCGCCACCTCCTCGGTGCTCGCCCGCTCCAGGTCGCACACCACGGCCTCGGCCCCGGTGGCCTCGACGTCGGCGACGTGGGCGGGGTTGCGCACCAGCCCGGCCGCGCCCGAACCGAGGCGTTCCTCCAGGCGAAGTGCGATCTGCCCGTGCCCACCCGCGATGATGATCCGCATAGTGGTTCATGGTGTCATGGACCCATGTACGAGTTCCCGCAGGCTCCCGCCCCGGCGTTTCTGTTCGACCTGGACGGCACCCTGATCGACAGCGTCTATCAGCACGTCGTGGCGTGGCGGCAGGCGTTGTCCTCCATGGGGATCGACCTGTCGGTGTGGCGCATCCACCGGCGCATCGGCATGAGCGGCGGGCTGTTCGTCAGCGCGCTGCTGCGCGAGACCGGGCTGCAGCTGACGCGCGAGCAGATCGACCGGTTGCAGACCGTCCACGCGGAGGCGTACGAGGAGCAGGTCCATTCCGTCAAGCCGCTGCCCGGCGCGCCGGAGCTGCTGTCGGAGCTCACCGAGCGCGGCGTGCCGTGGGCCATCGCGACCAGCGGTTACGCCCGCACCGCGCGGCTCGCGCTCGGCATGCTGGGCCTGCCCGATGACACGCCGATGGTCACCCGCGACATGGTGCGCAGGGCCAAGCCGGACCCCGACCTGTTCCTGGCCGGGGCGGCGCTGGTCAAGGTGGACCCGGCGCATGCCATGGTGGTGGGCGACAGCGTCTGGGACCTGCTCGCCGCCCGCCGGGCCGGCTCGCTGGGCATCGGCCTGCTGTCCGGCGGGTACGGCAGGGACGAGCTCGAACGCGCCGGGGCCTTCAGGGTCTACGCCGATCCGGCCGACATGCTCGACCGGCTCGACGAGCTCGGCGTGCGGCAGACTGACTGAACCAGGAATATCCCGCCGAACCTCCGGGCTGGATCATGCGTATTTCCCCACAAAGGAGCTGAAATGGACTTGGCAGACATCGGCGTCACCGGCCTGGCCACCATGGGGCGCAACCTGGCCCGCAACCTGGCCAGGCACGGCTACGCGGTGGCCGTGCACAATCGTTCGCACGCCCGTACCCAGCAGCTGGTCAAGGAGTTCGGCCAGGAGGGGACGTTCGTGCCGTCCGAGGAGCTGGCCGCGTTCGTGGCCTCGCTCAAGCGGCCACGGCGAGCGATCATCATGGTGAAGGCGGGCGCGGGCACCGACGCGGTGATCGACCAGCTCGCCGACCTGATGGAGCCGGGCGACATGATCGTCGACGGCGGCAACGCGCACTTCGCCGACACCAGGCGGCGCGAGGCCGCGCTGCGCGAGCGAGGCCTGCACTTCGTGGGCACCGGCATCTCGGGCGGCGAGGAGGGCGCGCTCAACGGCCCGAGCATCATGCCGGGCGGGTCGAAGGAGTCGTGGGAGGCGCTCGGCCCGATCCTGCAGGACATCTCGGCCAAGGTGGACGGGGTGCCGTGCGCGGTGCACGTGGGCCCCGACGGTGCCGGGCATTTCGTGAAGATGGTGCACAACGGCATCGAATACTCGGACATGCAGCTCATCGCCGAGTCCTACGACCTGCTGCGCCAGGCCCTGGGGGCTTCGCCGGCCGAGCTGGCCGAGGTGTTCAGGGAGTGGAACCGCGGGGAGCTCGACTCGTACCTGATCGAGATCACCGCCGAGGTGCTGGACCAGGTGGACGCGGCGACGGGCAAGCCGTTCGTGGACATCGTGGTGGACCAGGCCGAGCAGAAGGGCACCGGCCGCTGGACCGTGCAGAGCGCGCTCGACCTGGGCGTGCCCGTGACGGGCATCGCCGAGGCGACCTTCGCCCGCGCGCTGTCGGGGCACCCGGAGCAGCGCGCCGCCGCGGCCTCGCTGCAGGGCCCGAACCTGAGCGGGGTCGGCGGCCGCGAGCTCGTCGAGGACGTCCGGCAGGCCCTCTACGCCTCCAAGATCGTCGCGTACGCGCAGGGCTTCGACCAGATGGCCGCCGCCTCGAAGGAGTACGGCTGGGACCTGGACCTGGGCGCCATGGCCACCATCTGGCGTGGCGGGTGCATCATCAGGGCCAAGTTCCTCGACCGGATCCGGTCGGCCTACGACGCGAACCCCGGGCTGCCGACGCTGCTGGCCGACCCGACGTTCGCGGCCGCGCTGGACGCCGCGCAGGAGGCGTGGCGGCGGGTGGTGACCACGGCCGTGCGCATCGGCGTGCCGACGCCGGGCTTCTCCTCGGCGCTGGCCTACTACGACGGGCTGCGTCGCGAGCGGCTGCCCGCCGCGCTGGTGCAGGGGCTGCGCGACTTCTTCGGCGCGCACACCTACCTCCGCGTGGACCGCGAGGGCGCCTTCCACACGGACTGGTCGGGCGACCGCACCGAGCGCCCCGCCTGACGCCGGCGGCCGGTCAGCCCATCGAGGGGTTGGCGATCGCCGTCACCAGGCAGAAGCCGATCGGTCCCGCGGTGTCGTGCAGGGTGACCTGCCCTGTCGCGACACCGCCGGTGCCGGCGTGCCCGGTGGCCTCGACGCCGATGAGGTCGCCCTCGGGGAGCCTGGCCAGGGTCAGCGTGTAGTCGGCGTTGATGTAGTGCAGGCCGGTGGTGGCGACGTTGCTCAGCGGGCTGGCGAAGTCGGCGGCCAGCGCGGTCCGTACGAACGGGGACAGCGGCTCGTCGTCCACCAGCGGGTACGTCTCGCGCAGCCACACTCTCCCGGGCCCCGGCTCGCCCCAGCCGGTCAGCCGCCACAGGTCGAACGGCGGGCGCCAGCCGGCCGGCTCGACCGGCGGCCCGTCGGGCGGCGGCACGTCCCACGGCGGCGTGACAAGCGTCTGCTCGCGGGCGGGCTGCTCGCTCGTCCGCAGCAGGACCGCGCTGGCCCGCCCGATCACGCCCTGGGCGGTGGAGATCGTCGCGTCGGCCACCCTGATCCGGCGCCCGTCCCTGACGAGGGACGTCTCGACCGTCACGGGCAGCATCGGGCTGTTGCGGAACAGATCCACCGTGAGCCGGGCGAAGTGCAGCCCCGGCTGGGCGTGCTCCGCCTCGATCGCGCGCGCGGCCAGCCCGCCCAGCAGGCGGCCGTGCAGCATGTCGGGGGACCAGGGACCGCGGGCGTGCGGTGCGGGCACCAGCTCGCCCTGCTTCTGCGTGAAAAATGCTGACGTCGACGACACAGAATCAGATTCTAGAGGAGAGCAGGCGCCGCCCGAGAACGTGGAGGCGATCTCTCAGCTCCGGCGGTTCGAGCACCTCGAAATCGACGTCGAGGAAGGCCACGACGACGGCCATGAGGTGCAGGTCGTCGCCGCGCAGGGTGAGCACGCAGCGGTCGTCGCCGTCGGGCTCGACCGTGCCCGCGGTCCTGCCCGCGATCCGCGCGGCCGGGGCGTGCACGAGGAAGCGGCCCTCGACCGGCCACATCTCGTGCGCCAGGCCGTTCTGGACCCAGGCGGCGACGTCGGGCTCCGGCGGCTCGCGCGGGACGAAACGGGGGCCGTTGGGGGTGCGCAGGCGGATCCGGTCGGCGCGATAGGTCCGCCAGGCGGCGCGTTCGACGTCCCAGCCGACGAGGTACCAGCGGTTGCCCTTGGTGACCAGGCTGTGCGGCTCCGCCTTCCGCTCCGCGCTGCGCCCCTGGTGGTCGGTGTAGTCGAAGCGGAGCTGCTCGCGGTCGCGGCAGGCGGCGGCCGCGCGGGTCAGCACGTCGGCGTCCACCGTGGGTCCTTCGCGGTTGATGCGGACGGTGTGGGTCTGCAACGTGTTCACCCGGCTGCGCAGGTGGGCGGGCAGGACCTGTTCGAGCTTGGCCAGGGCGCGCAGCGAGGTCTCCTCGATGCCGGTCACCGTGCCGTTCGCGGCGGTGCGCAGGCCGACCGCGACCGCCACGGCCTCGTCGTCGTCGAGCAGCAGCGGCGGCAGCTCGGCGCCTCTGCCCAGCCGGTAGCCGCCGGAGACGCCGGGCGTGGAGTGGACCGGGTAGCCGAGGCTGCGCAGCCGGTCGATGTCGCGGCGCACCGTCCTGGGCGCGACGCCGAGCCGGTCGGCCAGGTCGGCGCTGGGCCAGTCGCGCCTGGTCTGCAGGAGGAACAGCAGGCGCAGGAGTCTCGCTGAGGTGTCCAGCACGTCCCCCATTGTGGCCTGATTCTGACCGCATTGCCGCCTAGCGTTTCCTGCATGGACGAATTCGTCATCGACATAGCCCAGGACCGGCTCGACGACCTGCGCGAACGGCTGGAGCGCAGCCGCTGGCCCGATGCGCTCGACGGGGTCGGCTGGTCGTACGGGGTGCCGCCGGAGGCGGTGCGGGAGCTGGTGGCGTACTGGTGCGAGGGCTACTCCTGGCGCGCGCACGAGGCGAGGCTGAACGCGCTGCCGCAGTACACGACCGAGATCGACGGCCAGCTGGTGCACTTCGCGCACGTGCGCTCGCCCAGGCGGGACGCGCTGCCGTTGCTGATGACGCACGGTTGGCCCAGCTCGTTCGCGGACTTCTCGCGCGTCGCCGGGCCGCTGAGCCGCGACTTCCACCTGGTCATCCCGTCCGTTCCCGGCTTCGCCTTCTCCGGCCCGGCCACGGAGCCCGGCTGGGGCGTGCGGCGGGTCGCCGCCGCCTGGGCCGAGCTGATGGACCGGCTCGGCTATCCCCGGTACGGCGTGCAGGGCGGCGACCTCGGCGCCCTGGTCTCCCCGGCGGTCGCCAGGCTGGCGCCCGACCGGGTGGTGGGCGTGCACGTGAACGCGCTCACCGCGTTCGTGACCGACGACATGGCGGGGCTGACGGAGGCGGAGGTGGCGCGGGCGCGCGGGGTGGAGCGGTGGCGGCGGGACTTCTCCGGGTACGCCGCCATCCAGGGCACCAGGCCGCAGACCCTCGCCTACGCCCTGGCCGACTCCCCTGCCGGGCTGCTCGCCTGGACCCTGGACGCGTTCGCCTCGTGGGGTCAGGACGTCGGCGGGGTGCCGCGCGACGACCTCCTCACCAACGTGGCTGTCTACTGGCTGACCGGGACGGCCGGCTCCTCGGCCCGCATCTACCGGGAGAGCGGCGCGGACTGGGAGCCGCCGTCGTCCCCGGGGACGACGCCCACGGGCGTGGCCGTCTTCCCCGGGGACAGCACAGTGCGCCGGTACGCCTCTCAGGCGCACAACGTCGTGCACTGGTCGGAGTTCGCGCACGGCGGCCACTACGCCGCGCTGCAGGCTCCGACGCTGCTGGTGGAGGACATCAGAACCTTCTTCGCGAAGCTCCCTTCGACCTGACTTATCCGGCCATGAGACAGAAGGGATGGCCCTCAGGGTCGAGCAACACGGTCCAGTCGCCGCCGCCCGGCTGGAAGTCGGGCACGGTGGCGCCGAGCGCGGTCAGCTCCTGCTTGGCGGCCTCGACGTCGGAGACCTTGAACTCGAGGTGCAGGTGCTTGCCGTCGGCCGGCCAGCCGGGTCCCTGGTAACCGTCGACCCGCTGGAAGGAGACCGGCACGGGGCCGCCTTCGAGCCCGGCGAAGTCGGCGTCGCCGCCGGTGCTCTGCCAGCCGGTGGCCTTGGCGTAGAAGGCGGCCAGGGCGGTGGGGTCGGCGCAGTCGATGACTATGGAGGAAAGCGTGGTTGTCATGCGTCCCAGCGTGGCTGTGGCGGGGCCGCCCGGTCTTGAACATCCTTGCAGCCACCGTCCGACCGACGACCGCCCCGGTTTGCCGCGCCACCGGCGTAGACCGCCCCGGTTTGTCGTACCACCGGTGTAGACCACCGCGGATTGTCGTACCTCTGGCGTAGACCACCGCGGATTGTCGTACCTCCGGCGTAACGTTCGGCGGGTGCGTCACTCCAAGCTGCTCGGTGCCGGGCCGGGGTTCTCCCTCGACGCGGTGACCTGCGTCGACGACCACCGTGGCTGGTCCCCCACGGAGGTGAGCTCCTGCCACCGCGTGGTGCTGGTGCGCAGGGGGACGTTCCGGCGGATGACCGACGGACGGGCCGCCGTCGCCGACCCCACGATGGCCTACCTGGGGCTGCCCGGCCAGGAGGAACATTTCGCCCATCCGGCGGGCGGCGACGTGTGCACCTCGCTGTCCTTGTCCCCCGAGCTGTGGCGCACGCTCGCGGGCGACGACACCCACCTGACGCGTCCGACCCTCTACGTGGACGCCCCTCTCGACCTGGCCCACCGGCGTTTCCTGCGGGCCGCACGGGACGGTGACACGACCTTCGGGCTGACCGAGTGCCTGCTCTCGCTCATCGCCACCGCCCTCCGCCAGGTCGCCCACACCCCCACCCCAGCCACGAGCCGCACCCGCACCCGCACCCGCACCCGCGTGACCAATCCCGCGTCCACACCAGCCATCAACCCCGGCCGCACTCAGGTCACCAACCCTGCCCCCGCCCCGGTCATCAACCCCGC
>NZ_BAABDQ010000036.1:0-140693 GCF_039539705.1 Nonomuraea rosea
CGGCGGACGCGGCGCGCGCGGCCGCCGGGGCCGCAGGACGCGCGGCGACCGCGGCGGCGCGGGCGCATACCAAGTCCGACGAGGCGTGGGCGGCCGCGGCAGCGGCCGAGCTGGACGCGGGCGCCGCTGCCGCGGCGGAGAATCACAACCGGGTCATGCAGCAGATCGGTCCGCAGATCTCCGCCTGGCTCTCGCCCATCAACCAGATCATCGCCGTGAACCAGCAGGCGTTCGCCGCGGTCGCCGCCGCCGACTCGGCGCGGGCGAACACCGAGGCCGCCGGACGCGCCGCCGAGGCGGCCGGCCATTACGCGGGGGAGGCGAGCGCCGAGGCCAAGGCCGCGTTCGCGGCGGCCGCGCGTGCGGGAGCGAGCGCGGAACGGGCGAAGCGCGCCACCGCGGAAACGGTGCGTCAGGCGAACATCGCCCAGGACGCGGCCGGCAAGGCGCGCGACGCCGCGACGCGTGCGGTGTCCTATGCGGAGCAGGCGGCCAGTGCCGCGGCGAGCGCGGCCCAGCATGCGGGCAATGCCGTCAATGCGGCCGAACTGGCGACGCAGCACGCGAACAACGCCTACCGCGCGGCGGAGGACGCGCTACAGGCCGCCGAGACGGCCCAAGTCGTCTACAAAGCGGCACGAGAGGCAGACGCCGAACGACTCCAGAGTG
The DNA here is from genome assembly GCF_039539705.1 of Nonomuraea rosea. Classification (NCBI taxonomy): domain Bacteria; kingdom Bacillati; phylum Actinomycetota; class Actinomycetes; order Streptosporangiales; family Streptosporangiaceae; genus Nonomuraea; species Nonomuraea rosea. The sequence continues at coordinate 670 of NZ_BAABDQ010000036.1, forward strand.
AGCTCAAGCTCGAATTGTCCTTCGCCCGGCACATCAGCGACGAAGCCGCACAGGCCCGCTTGGAGGACGCTCACGGCTTCGGGGTGCCGATGCGTCAGTACCACACTCCGCAGATCGACGCGCTGATCGCCGAGGCCGCCGCCACGACCACCGCTCCGGCGGTGGCGGTGAGCAAGGCGCGGCAAGTGGCTCGATATTTCGCGACCGCGCCCGGTACGTGGACCAGCTCGGCGGCCGTGGCCGCGCTCGGCTCGGACGATGATGTTCCCGTCATCGAGTTCGTGAAGAGCGGGCTTACCGCCGCTGAGGAGCAGGACGACCGCACGACATTGACCGGTCTCATGGTCACCGGCAGCCCGGCCATGAGAGCCGCTGCTCAGCGCGCCCTCGATGGCGAGTGGCCCGGCGTCATCGCGTTCCTCAATGACCCGGACTATCCCGAGCTGGCCGCCGAAGAACGGGCGAAGGCCGGGCGGATCCTCGCCGATGCCCGCAGCGCCGGCAACACGGCGATCGAGGAAGCGGCGAACCTCGCCCTGCGCTCGGACGATCCGGACGCCCTCAAGAAGTTCCTCGAAGTGACGCACAACACCGCTTACAAGATGGACGTCCGGGCGAAGGTCGGCGCCATCGCCGGAAACGAGTCGAACGGTACGGAGGTCAGGAACGGCGCCCAGGTCGCGCTCGTCGGCACGACGGCGATGCAGGTCGAGTTCTTGGAGGTGGATCGGCACCAGGCGGCCGAACGCGACTACGCGACCGCGACGCACAACTACATCGCCTCATCCTTGATGATCGAGACCTCGCAGATCGCGCAGAAGGCCGTCGAGTTCGCACGTACCGCGCAGGCCGCGGCGGCACGAGCCCGCGGTGCGGCGGAGCAGGCCATCGGTTACGCGAACGCCGCCGGTGCCGCGGCCGATCGGGCGCGGACGTATGCGACCGAGGCCGTCGGCCACGCACGCGACGCCGCGGCGTCCGCGGAACGAGCCGCGGAGTCGGTCCGCACCGCTGCCGCCGCGACCAAGCAGGCCCAGCTGTCCGCCAGGAAGGCGTCTCTTTCTGCCCGTTGGGCGCGCGCCTCGGCTGTCTCGGCGGCGCAGGACGCGGCCAGCGCCTTCGCCGCTTACGACACCGCGTACGCGGCGCAGCTCCGGGCCGGCCAGAGCGCGTCAGAGGCGGCTCGCATCGCCGCCGAGATCTTCGAGGATTATCGGGCCGAGGCTGAGGAGCGGCTGGGCGAGCTCAAGGCCGAGTGGTACGGGCACTGCAAGTGGGGGCCCGAGGACGGCCTGCCTGGATACAACGACTGCAACGCGTACGTCGAAGAGATTCTGAACGACCCCAACGGGCCGCTCCACGATCCGGACGGCTACGCGCAGGAACGGATCCAGCACTGCAGGGACCAGTTCGTCGGCAAGGCTCAGGACGCCTGCATGTCGGTCGTCATGAGTCCGCTCTTCTACTTCGCGGCCAGGGGGATCTCCGATCGGGAGACCGAAACCCACCGTCTCGCCGAGGAGTACATAGGCCTGACCGGACTGGATCTGATCAACGCCGGCTCTCAATACTCGATCATCGGCAAGTGCAAGAGCGCCGCCAAGGGAGGCGTCGCCAATGCGGGGCGGAAGTTCTCGGACTGCATCACCGGGCTCCTGGATATGACCGATGATCCCGACTGGAACAAATACTCCAGCCAGTGGAACGGGATTTTCGTGGAGTCGATGGTCCCGGAGGAGCTCCGGTTCGCCGAGTACAACTCGGTCTGGGGGACGATGTACCTGCGCGAGCACCTGTCCGACCGGACCATCATCTCGGCGATTTACGAGTCTGATCTGGCGACCTCGCTTCTGCGCATTCTTCCGATCGGCTGCGTTCAGGCCGGAGGGGATTGCCCGTACGAGGGCACTGCGCAACAGCTCAAGAACGTGAGCGAGTCGATCAAGCAGGCGAACAATCAGGGCTATATCGTCGACGCGTCCGGACGGCTGCTCGATGCGAGTGGCCTGCCGATCGCGAGTCTCCCGCCGATCGATGATCTGGAGAAGTGGGCGAGGTACACGGTCGAGAGCGGGTTGCACGCCGACCTGGCGGCGCTCGAAGACCGCCTTGGGTCGTTGTACAGGCAGGAGTTCGGGCTGCCCATCGCGCCTCCGGCGTGGCACCTGGAGACGCAGCTCGCTTATCGCGTCGCTACTCGGGAAGTGGCGCTGCGCGACAGCACGCTGCGGCTTGTCATGAACAACCGGGGCGGTGTCTGTGACGCGGTGCCGCTCAAGGGCACGGGGCCTGATCAGCAGCGGCAGGCGGTGGCGGGGTGCGTCCAGGCCATCAAGATGCTGCTTCCGGCCGGTACGACGATGATCATCTACTATCCCGATCCGGACAATCCGGCGGAGCTGCTTGAAGTGACTGTGCGGGGCGTTGGTCGCTGGCTGGACTGAGTCCGCTCGGTGTCCTCTGCTCACCAGGCAGCCTGGTGAGCAGGGGACACGCGCACTCGTCCAGGCTGTCACCTGCGTATGGAGCCCTATGCTGACCGGCTCAACTCCCGGTCACGATTTTGCTCTTGCGGCACGGGCGCCATCCGCTCGTGGAATCCGCCGTCCGCGGACCGGGTGATGATCCCGGTCTCCACGCCGTGCTCGGCCACCTCGCGGTCCGACTGCTGGAGTGCGAGGCAGATCCACCGGGTGACGACGAAGGCGACGACGGGCCCGATGACCACGGCGTACCGGAAGAAGATCGTCACCGCGTTGATGGTCAGCTGGAACTGGTGGGCGATCTGGTCGTTGGCCGCGGCTGCCCACAGCAGGCCGTAGAACGTGATCCCGGCGGCGGCGATGGCCGTCTTCACGGGCGTGTCGCGCGAGCGGTCGAGCAGGTCCCGCGCGGGTGTCTGGCGGGCGATGCGGCGCGCGCTCTCGGGCCGGCCCAGCGCGTCGCGGCGGCCGCGCCGCGCCAGGAAGAAGCGCTCGGCCATCGGGTACGCGGCCAGCGCGGTGAAGAAGATCCCGGGCACCACCACGGTGGGAACGAGGACGGCGAGGCTGAGCGTGTAGTCCCCGAGGGTGAGCTCCCATGGGGGCATGATCCGGAGGGCGCCGTCGAGGAACCCCATGTACCAGTCGGGCACCGAGCCCGCCGAGATCTGCGTCGGCGTGGCCGGTCCGTACAGCCAGATCGGGGCGATCTGGAACCCGAACCCGAGGATGATCAGCATGCCGATCGTCGCGCCCGCCATCAGCGGGCGGCCGCGTCGCTGCGTCGGCAGCGAGGCGACGAACCGCGAGTGGCCGTGCCGCCGCACCAGCAGCGTACGGGCGATCAGCAGTACGGCCATGAGGGCCGCGAGCAGCAGGTGCCCGACGTACATGACCGGAATGACCGTGTCGCCGGGAAAGCCCGAGCCGAACAGCAGCGACATCATCCATGCGCCCACCACCGGGATGGACTGGATGACCGACATCATCAGCCACAGGCTCCCGCCCGACAGCATGTCGTCGGGCAGGGCATTGCCGGTCTCACCCGCGAACATGCCCAGCGCCAGCAGCGCCACCCAGATCAGCCACTGCCGGACCCGCGGGCGGCGGAACGCGCCGGTGAGGAACATGCGCAGCAGCTGCAACGCGACGGCCGCGACGAAGACGAGCGCCGACCAGTGGTGCATCTGCCGGATGAGCAGGCCGCCGCGCACCTCAAGGCTCAGGTGCATGGTCGAGTCGAACGCCTCGCTGACGAAGAGCCCGCGCAGCGGGCCGTAGGAACCGTCATAGGTCACCTGGGACATGCTGGGGTCGTAGACCAGCATGAGCATCGCCCCGGTCACCAGCAGAACGACGAATGACCAGACGGCGATTTCCGCGAACATGAACGACCAGTGGGAGAACTGGAACGAGCGGCGGATGGTCGGCAACGAACGCATCTTGGGCCCCCTAACCTTGCCTACACACAAGACGCGATGGGGCCGGCAGTTGTGACGTCGATCGGGGCCTTTGCGACCGTGAATCACGTCACTATGGGGGCAGGACGCGGGTCAGTCGCGCGGGACGGGTGTCGGCGAGGGAGGGCATCGATCGGTCCGGTCGCGGCGTTGTGCCAGTTCTTGCGGGGTGTGGAGGCGCTGAGCGGGGAATCGGGCCACGCGAGGTGCTTGGCGACTGGGGGCGCCATGCAGAAGGCCCGGTCTCGTACGCCGCCGGCGAAGAACGCGTTGTTCATCCGGCAACAGTCGACGTACGGGGTGGCATCGCCGAGCCGTGAGGCGTTCTCCACGGCAGCCAGCACAGTTTGTTGGCCGTACACGATGCGCAGCGCTTGCGGTGAGCGTCAGCAGCACAACTCCGCGTTCTCCGAGTTGTGCCTCTGCCAGCACGCTGGCGGCAGTCTCGACGTCGTGACCTGGCTGGCTCCGAGTACGGTGCCACCTCTTCTAGACCCATTCTTGTGCTTTTATCGCGATCGTCATTTTGGACCCATCTCCTCAATCTGGTGTTGCCACTCTCCTACAAGGTTCTTGATGAGCAAGGCAAGCCCAAGAGCCGTCCCGGCGACGATGGCAGTGATAATGACCCATTCGACTGCCGACGCCCCTCGGTGAGGGGCGTTACGTGCCAGATGGATGCGTATGTCTAGCTGCGCCTGAATGTATACGATCCATGGATGCTTCATCCGAAACCTTTCGACGTGCTTTGGCTGTCATGGCATGTCGGAATTTTCTGGTGGTCAATGAATGCGTTAGTGACCAATGGCGTCTAATGGCTTGACGCTTTCGGTCTGCTACTTAAAGTTAGCATCCTCGTTCCACACAGAAACGGAGATCGCATGGCTTCATGGGGTGCCAGATCGTTCGCAGCGATGGCTGTCGGCCTGATGCTCGCTCATGCTCTACCGGCAGCGGCGCGCGCCTCCAACTACCAGGACCGTCACGAAGACGGCACTGTCCAAGTCGCGGCCGACCGGTCGTGGATCAAGGTGTGTGACGGGCGCAACGACAACCGCGTCTACAAGATCCACTGGATGAACGACAACTTCGCTGACTTCAGATACTGGGAGGTCAGGGCGCCACAAGGCGGCTGCAAAACTGATAGGTCAGCGCTAGGAGACGTCAAATGGTTCAGGCTCTTTTGGGGGCACCTTGGACCCGACAAGCGAGTTGTCTGGGATGGAGCAAACTCCATGAGATACCCCGGTAAGTAAGCGGGCTCCTGTCAATTTGCGGAAGCATCCATGCTGCCCAAAGGCGGCCGGATGCTTCCGTAGGCGCTGACAGGGCGGAAAATCCAGCCTAGTTCCTCACATGTGCCGCGGCCATTGCGTGTGCTCGGTCTGGTCGGCTGGTCCCCGCAGCTTTTGATCCGACTGCGGGGCGTTTAGCCAGGGCTAATTGCTCGCGTCATCGTTTCCATGTCTCCCGCTCTCGATCACAGGGCGATGTGGTGACCCATGAGCCGGTGTATTTGGATAGGGGTGCGGATCTCGACGGCGTCAGGAAGAATCTCCGCCTCCTTGAACATACGCGCTGAGGAAGAATAGTCCGGACGGTGGCCGCGAAAGCGCGCCACGGCGGTGTCCACGTGCCACACGCTCGCACGCAGGGATAGCGAATCCACTATCCACAGCTCGTAGTCGTCACGGTGCTCAGTCAGGTGGGTGATATAGCGAGTGACCACAGATTGTGCGACCGTCTCGGCCGTACCGGCCAGGATGATCCCATCGGAGTGCTCGCTGGGAGCCGGGTGCCACCCTTTGGAGTGCCGGTCGGTGTATTCGACGAGGTAGGCGAATCGGGCAGTCTCAAGCGGGTCCGGCTCACCGAGCTGTTCGGCTGCCTGTGCCGAGAGCCGAGCCCAGTCGGCGATGCCGGCGTACAGCGCCGCCTGCTGTCGGGGTTGCGGATTGTCGTCGTTGTGGGTGGCGGTCTCGTCCAGGTGCGGCATGTTGAGAAGGGCCGCTACCTGGCGGAGCTGGCGGGAAGGGATCAGCCGGCTCCGAGCGTCGGTGAGATCGTTCGTCACGGCCTTCAGTGTGGGGGATCGTCAAATGTCTGGTCAGGAGAAGGCGAAAAGATCTTCCACGGCTGGTGTGGAAGTGCTTCCGCGGTGGCCAGTTCCGCGGCATCGCAGACGGCGACAGCACCGGCAGATCCCAGCCACCTGTCCAGCCACCGGGCATTGGTCTCGGGCATTCGACCCTCGCCGCCTGCCCACGACGTCGAGGGCAGGCGGCGTTTGCGGGAAGGAGACCGTATCCGGAACATCCTCCAGCAACGAGCGGGTCCAGGCGTACGGGGGAGATGCTGCGGGCAGAGCCTCCTCAGATGCAGGCTGCCCCTCAACCCTCGCGGTGAGCGGTTCCGTATGGGGCGCGTCGACCAGCGGCCACGTCTCATCAAGCGGCGTCGAGGGACTCGGTGATCTTTCGGGCCATCTCCACCAGAGTCGGGCTGGCCTCGCCCTTCTGGGGCTGGGCGGCGGCGTCGATGGCGACGATGACGGTGCTGCGGAAGTTGCCGGCCTCGGCCGGGTCCTGCTGCTTGAGCAGGGTCATGGACGCGGTCAGGGCGGGCAGGACCTGGTCGGCGAGGTCGGCGACGGTCTTGCCGTACTTGACGCCCTTGGGGGCTTTGGCGAGTACGTGCCCGACCGTGCCGGTGGCGGAGGTCAGGGCGATGGAGCCCCGGGTGGCGACCTTGTGGGCCGAGCCGGCGGCACCGGCGGCGGACATCAGGGAAACGGCGCCCCAGGCGGCGACGCGGAGGGTGAGCTTGTCCTGGTCGGTGAGGGCGAGGGTGACGGACATGATGGTGTGCTCCTTCGAGCTGTCAGGAAATTCGGCTGAGCGGCCAGGCTGTGAACCGCTCATGGAGTAACCATCGCCGACCGCCCTGATACGGGGCCGTCGCCGTTCTGATGCGGCTGCTGATACGAGGACGCAGGGCCAGCGCCATGGCTGGTCAGCGGTGTCCGCGTCTACTGCATGGGTCGGGCACCTTATCCAGCACCTCGGCCAGAGAGGGCAGATCGAGCAAGCCGATCGGTGGGGCGGCGGCGGCGATGTGCTCCAGGTGGTGGGCGCGTACGTCGATCGGGGATGATGGCGCGAACGCGGTCCCTGTACCAATTCCGCACCCGAGCCGAGGTTCGCCTGAAGATCGCCTCGCGACAAGGACGAGGCTTCCCGGACGTCCCTCGACATGCTGGATCCAGTGGGCCTACCGTCGACTCATGCCAGGGTTGCACCCATCGCTGGCCGATCACGGGCTTCGGATCATCGAGCATGGACTCGACGCTCCGCTCGATGCCGATGTGGTGCCCTTGTCTTGTGACGTCATCGAAGGCGACGCCGCGGCGGTGCTGTTCGCTCACGAGGGCGCGCTGGAATGGGTCGTGTATGAGTACGACAACGCTTGGTGCTCCTTGGGCCTGTCCGGGATCCGTATCGCGGACACCCCTCTGCAAGGGCAGGCCCAGGTCGAGATACGACACGACACCTCGGAACACAGTCGCATCGGACGCTGGAGTCTCAAGAATCGGCACCTCATTCACGCGCGCATCCTGCGTACTCATCGGATCGCCCAGCTGCGCGTGGCCGCACGTACTGTTGCGACGCCGCGCGGCTGGGCGATCGTGGTGTGGCGGGGTCGCCACGTGCCCGCCATCTCGCTGGGTGATCCTCAGCAGTAGATTCGCCGGGGGTTCAGCGAGTAGGCGTTCGCCCTTACTCGCGGGACGCCTGCGGCGAACCCGTCGACGACCCAGCGGTACCTCTCGACCCCGGTCCCGGTGCAGGGCCAGTCAAACAGCGACTCCGCGAAGCTGCCGCGGGACCAGGCGATGGAGGTGCGGTGCACGTTCCGCCAGATACCAACTCCCAGGTAGCGCTGCAGGGTCAGCCGCGGCCCGTGTGGGGCGTAGCCGGCCCCGGTGCACCACTGGCGGCCGATGCCTGAGATATGCCCGCGGCCGTTGTGCCTGACAAACGCCGGATCGCTGACGAAGAGGTGACAGCGCCACGCTGGCGCCGCGGCGCGCTGAGAATCGGCCGGAGAGTCGTCCTCATACGTCGTGCTGCGTTCGGGGACGGGAGTTTCCCCTGCCGGTGTGAGTTCCTCCTGCGGTTGGGGGGTGGGGTCGGAGTGGGCGGGCGGTGCGATGAGCCCTGCCACGGCCAGACTTAATACCGCCAGTAAGGCGATCTTGCCTCGGACGCGCATGGTGCCTCCATGGGTTGATGCGACTACGCATGACCCAGGCGGCTATTGGGTCTGCAGAAGCAGATTTCTTCTTTAGATGACAACCGATCCGAGGGATAGACATCAAGGCAGGTTGAGAACTAGGCATAACCCCTAGTCGCAGATGTTCCACCTGGTCACCCGGCAAGATCTCGGGTCGTTGATCGCAGCGTGCGGATGGCCGAGTGGTCGCCAAAATCTGCCGCAGGCGTCTACGCCTTCAACGGCTCTGTCTTCGAACTGGGCCAAGCTGCCGAAGGGACGCACCGGGGCACCGGTCGGCGCCAGGCCGGCGGCGCGACTGAGAACCGGGTAATTTCCCACCTCGCCGCCGCGTAGAACTCGACGATGGGAACGACACCCGCGGCTCCATCGAGGGCGACCCGGCATCCTGCAGACCATCACCGACTTCGTCACTGGCCAAGTCGAGCGTCACGGGCGACGCGACGGCCAGGGGCTGGTGGAGGTGTTCCATAAGGCCGTCTCCACCAGGGATCGCACCGCGATCCTCTCCTTGCCCAGCGAGAGCCTGTACAGCCATCTCATCGCCTGGACCGCCGGGAGCTTCCGTCTGACAGGCGAGACGGTGACTCTGGAGAGATGGGAAACTTGGATTGTGCGTACCTGGTTCGAGCCCGAAGAGGCAGAAGAGTTCGAGGCCGCCAAGGACCTGCTGATCCGGCGGTGTGTCACCTGGGCGGAGGAGCACGGGCATCCGGTCGATGACCTGCTGCTCTCCGCCGCCGTCGACGCGCGGCACGAGAGCCGTGACGGCCGGCTGGCGTACTGGGACGGTGCGCGCATCAGGTTCTTCCTGCTGCGGTACGTGCCGTACAAGGTGACGGCCCCGCGGGAGGAGCTGGACCGCGCCCCGGAGGTGCTGCGCACGTACCTGCGCTATCTCGACGTAACGGGCCTTCGCGACCCGCGCGGCGCCACGTTCGCGGAGGCGGAGGAGATCATCGCCGGGACACGGCCGGAGTACGCGGCCGCGCTCGACGATCCCACGCTGCGGGGGGTGGCGACGTTCTGGGCCTACACGGCTCTTGGCCAGGGCGTCGATCTCAGCGTTCCGGGGGCGTTCGAGCGGTTCAAGCGGGATCTCGACGCCGGTCGCGTTCCGTACGACGAGCAGGTGCTCGACAAGATCATGCAGAACCGTTTGCTGAACGGTGGCATCGGCGAGGAACGCGCCTTCCCTCAGCCGCCTGTCTCCCTGCCCCCCGCGTCCGAGCTGACGGAGGCTGCCGCGCGCAGCCGGACCGTCCAGCAGCTCATCACCCTGGCCGCTTGGGTGGGCAAGGACGGCCGCGCCCTCACCGACGCGGGCAACCTCCGCATCGCCGACGCCCTCGAGGTGTCGGCCCTGCTGGGCACCGGCGAGGACCAGCTGCGCGTCCGCAGCGCCACCGATCTGCCGCAGCTCAACCTGCTGCTCGCCTGGGCCAAGAAGCTGCGCCTGACCCGCACCAGCAAGGGCCGGCTCTTCCGCGTGGCCAAGGCCGCACCCCTGCTGCGCGACCCGGAGGCGCTGTGGCGGCGCGCGTTCGAGGTGCTGCCGGAGCTGGGGCGTGTGATCACCGTGCCCGTCGCAACCTGGGGGCCCGAGCCTATCCTGGCCGAGGTCTTCGGCGAGATTCTGCCGGACGTGCTCAACTCCATGTACGGGCTGGACGAGATGCCGGTGGTCCGGCTCGAAGAGACGGTGTGGCTGGCCTGTCAGGAGTACTTCGTTCTCGACCAGGGGGAAGAGCGCCTGCGTGATCTCTGGCGCCGCGAGGCCTCCCGGGACCTGGGGCGCATGTTCGAGATTCTGTCCGACCTCGGGGCCGTGGAGCTCACCTGCGGTCCCGCCGACCCCCTGTATGCGAGTGACCTCGACCACGACGACCAGCCCTTGCCGCCGGACGCGGTCGAACGCCTGCGCACCGCCCTCGCCGAGCCCGACCTTCCGCTGGTCCGCCTCACGCCGCTCGGTGTGCGCGGCGTCCGCGACCGCCTCCTCGCCGAGGGCCGCGACGCTCCTCTCATCGGCGAACTGGTCACCGCTCCGCCGGCCGAGTTGCTCGGGGTGCTCGCTCAGCACTATCCGCCGGAGGACGCCGTCGCGGAGCTCCAGGGGTGGCTGGCCTGGCCGGGGCAGGACGTCGAGATGTTGCTGCAGGCCGTGCGGGATTGCCCGTTCCGTACGCGGGTGGGGGCGATGCTGCGCGTTCTGGCCGACGGCCTTCCCGAAAGGCGGCTGCTGCAGGACCTACGTCACGACCCGGTCCTCGGGCCCGCCGTGTGGACGCAGCTCATCGATGCCGGGGAGATGAAGCCCGGGTCGTTGAGTGAGCGGGAGAACCTGCTGATGGGGGCGGAGAACTTCCTGTCGGTGCTGGAGCTCGCGGGGCCTGAGGGGCTTGTCGGGCAGCTCAAGAGGATGGGGGGCGGGGACGCGTACGAGTTCGTGGAGGCGATCCTGGCGTCGGGGCACACCGATGTCGTGGGGTTGCGGGAGCTACGCGAGCTGGTGGCCGAGCCGCTCCGCAAGACCGCCCGACATCCCCTCCGCCTCGTTCCCACCCGGCCGCCGGGAGCCCGAGGCCGCCGGAAGAAGCGTAAACACTGATCTTGATCCTTGGCCTATCAGGTACGGCGGTCTTCGCCTCCCGCCAGGCGGCACGGCAATCGGCCCGTCGCGTTCAGCGCCGCCGAGGTCCCGCCTCCTCGACGTCGTCGCGCGTCCGCCGGCTGCGCATGGCGGACGCGCGACGGTAGACGCAGGTCTGGATCGTTGAAGTCACTCGGCAACGCCGCGGCCCCGGCGCCGACCGAAACCCGCCCGGCGGGCCGGTCATGGGGGGGCCGCAGGGCCGCGCCTTTCGAAAATGTACTTGAACACCATATGGCGACCATGTGGCCGGCAAAGCCCGCTGGGAATGACGTTAATACAGTTCTGGTCGGCCTAATATGGGAAAGCGCTCTGTATGAGATGAGCGAGGTTAGTTCGGTGCACGGTTGGATAGAAGCGCTGAGCCCGCCGGGTCTCATCGAGCTCCATTCAGGCCCTCCGAGTGTCTGTGGCTGGTGACGGCGTGCGAGGAAGGGGCAGTGCCGCCGTGGGCGACCAGGCGAGTTCGGTTCGTATCATGCTCGTGGACAACCAGGAGTTCGCTCGCCGGGGCCTCGGGCTCGTCCTCGCCGATCAGCCGGACATTGAGGTCGTGGCCGAGGCCGCCAATGGCTCCGAGGCCATGTCGCTGGCCGCCGCGCTCCATCCGGAGATCGTGCTGACGGAGGCGAGACTGCCGGACCTGAACGGCATCGAAATGACTCGGAACCTGCTCCGGCACAAGGATCGGCCGAAAGTCGTCATCGTCACGAGCTTCGATTCCGAGGAATATCTCCTCGGCGCGCTCCAGGCCGGCGCCTGCGGCTACATACTGAAGAGCACGAAAGTGGATGAGCTGCTCAACGCGATCCGTGCCGTCGCACTCGGCGGCGCGGTGATATGCCCGTGCATGACGCAGCGCCTCATACGCAAGATGCGTAGCCGGCCACCACTGATACCCGGCGGCGGGGCGCGGATGCTGGATACGTTGAGCGACCGCGAATTCGAGGTGCTGGCGCATATATCGGTCGGAAAGACCAACAGTGAGATTGCCAAAGAAATGGGTCTCACCACGGCGACCATAAAGTCCCATGTGTCCAGCGTGCTCGCGAAACTGCGGTTGCGCGATCGCGTGCAGGCCGCACTCGTGGGCTACGAGGCCGGCGTCGCGCTCCGTGGCCCGGCAGGTAACGGCCATGCCCCGACGTCCTCGTCGGCCTGAGCGCGTCGGCGGAAGCCTCAGGGACGTCATCGCGAATCCGATCCCGCGCCCCGCTCTTGTCGAAAGGGCGGCGGCGCGGCTTTTCGTGCCCGCGTGCCGCCGGAGTTGAATACCGCAGTCATACCAGAGTCTAGTCCGGCCTCCGTCGCTGGACCGAGATATTTTCGCCCTACGGTCTAATGGCTCTGACCGCATCAGTTGCCTACGCTGAAGATGGTGCAGCGGAGGTTGCGCTGCTCGCCTCGAACTCTATTCACGATGCCGGCGGCTGTTTCGGAGGCCGAAGTGGACCGAACCATGCTCAAATCGAAAATTCACCGGGTAACCGTGGCGGCAGGTCTATTGAGCGATGCCACCTCGCTGGTCCTGTCGCGAGAATTGCTGCGAGCCGCGGATCTGTTGCCTGGCGAACGGGTGGACGTCGTCGACATCACCAATGGCAGCCGATTCACCACTCACGTGGAAGAAGCGGCGGGCGGAAAAGGCGTCGCCGTGCTCGGTGGGGCGAACGTGCGCCTGGTCGCCACCGGCGACCTTGTCATCATCATCGGCTATGGCAGTTACGACGCCGGCGAGGCGGAGCGCACCGATCCGAAGGTCGTCTTCGTGGACCGGCAGAACTGCATCACCCAGGTCGGCCACGACGCGGCAGCGGATATTCCCGAGTTCGACACCGTACGCGGTGACACGCTCATCGAGTCGAGCGGCCGGAGAACGTGATGGGCAAGGCCAATCAGCTCGCGCTGGTCATCGCCCTCGCGCGTTATTACGACGACATTCAGTGCGCCCTGCGCCTTATTGGCGCGCACCACCGTTCCACGACGTTCGACCCGGGATTCACGCTGCCGGTCATGGACGCGCGAATGGCCGAGTTCCTGGCTCCGTCCCGGATGCGGCTCATCGAGCTGGAGCCCTACCGGGACCGCAGGCTGCTGCTCCTCGACCTGATGGGAAATCCGCGCACCCGCACCACCAAGACGTTCGCCTCGCTGGTCATCGTGGCCCGCGCCGTCAGGTTCATCCAGGACACCGGCCAGCCGATCGTCATCCTGACGCCGACGTCCGCCAACAAGGGGACTGCCCTGCGCGACGCCGTGCTCAGGGCCATCACCTGCGGCCTGGTCACACCCGATCAGCTGCGCATCGTCACCGTCGCGCCGGCCGATTCCCTGCCCAAGCTGTGGTCCGGCGGACTGGACGAGGATCCGGACCTGGCGGCGCGCAACCCGGTGGCCCTTTACCACGGCCGCGACGCGGCGGGCGTCAAGGAACTGGTCCGGTGGTACATGGAGACCTGCGCCCACGAGATCGAGCGGACCGGCGTGCGCGTCTGGCACACCATGGCCCTCGACAACTACCGGACCGGCGACGTGGCCCGCGCCTACTTCGAGAACGAGTTCGGCCCGCCGGACCCGGCGGTGCCCCGGCTGCACGCCCACGCCGTGTCCAGCGCGTTCGGCCTCCTCGGGCACAACCTCGGCCGAGAGCTGGTGGCGCCGCCCGGCTCGCCGCCGAGCCGCTACCTCCTCGTCCAGCACCTCCACACTCCCGACATGGTGCTGAGCCTTTACACCGACGGCGTACGGGACGAGGACCGCCCACGGTACACGCGAGACCCCGCCACCGGGCTCTATCACCAGTCGGACAACGACCACTTCCCGCGGGTCACGGCCGATCCGTACGAGCGGCTCGACAGCACCTTCTACACGCGGCGCCCCGTGACGTCCGCCGAGATGAACGCGCTGATCAGGCGGCAGGGCGGCGGCGGCATCGTGGTCTCGGGACACGAGTGCGCGCAGCGGCACCCGGATATCCGCAGCCGGCTGCTGAGCGCCGGGGTCCCGTTCCCGAGCCACTTCGACGACCTGCGCGAGCGCTCGCTCTCCATGGCGATGACCGGCGTGCTCAACGGCATCGACCGGGGCGTCATCAGGGAGCCCGAGGTGCTCGTGCACGGCTCCGGCAGCTACTCCCGGGACGACTTCCGCCCGCTGCCGATGGCCCGCACCACGCCGGTGCGGACCGCCGACGACCTCGCCGACGTGCTGCGGGGCATGCCGCGCAGTGGGACGGGCGGCGGGACACCACACGTCGCCGCGCGAGACGGCTCCGTCGTGGCGCGGACGCGATGACCGAGGGCCGGAGGAGGAACCGTCCTGTCCCCCCGACGCTGGTCATCATCGGAACCGGCTCGTTCGCCCGCTCCGTCGCCCGATCGCTGCAACCGCCTCCGGATGGGTCCCTTCGTGTACGCGTCGTCGGCCGCCGGGCCGCCGCGGCCGCGCAACTGGCCGAGGTGTGCAACGTGCGCAGCGTCATCGACGACCACCCCATGACCTTCTCCGCCAATGAGGCCGACCTCCCCTCGGATGACGCCATCGCGGGCGAGGTCGCCGCCGCCGGGCCCGACGTCGTCATGCAGTGCGCCTCGCACCAGTCGCCGTGGGAATCGGCGACCGCGCCCTCGGCGTGGACGCGGTGGTGCGCGAGCGCGGGTTTCGGCGTCACCCTCGCGCTCCAGGCGCGCCTGGCGTGGCGGGTGAGCGCGCGGCTGAAGGACTCGGGCTACGCCGGAACTCTGCTCAACGCCTGCTATCCCGACGCGGTCAACCCGCTCCTGAGCTTGCTGGGCAGCGCGGCCTTCGCCGGGCTGGGCAACGTCGGCACCCTGGCGGCAGGACTCTCACGGGCCACGCTCGGCACCGTCCCGCTGCTCGGGCCTCGCGCGGACGCGGCGGCCGGCCGAGCGGCACCGCGTCCGGACGAGGCCCGCGTCCGGATGCTCGCCCACCACGTCCACCTGCACCGGCCCGCACACCCGGCGGACGAGGCGATGGCCTGGCTGGGCCAGGCCCGGCTGGACGACGTCGGCGCGCTGCTCCGCCCTCTGCGGACGATCGACCGGTCCCGGCTCAACGACATCGCCGGGCACGCCGCCGCGCGGCTGGCCGGCGCCCTCCTGGACGGCGGCTCGTTGCGTACGCACTGTTCTGGGCCGCTCGGCCTGCCCGGGGGATATCCCGTCGTCCTCGACGGCGGCGAGCTACGGCTTGACCTGCCCCCGGACCTGACCCGTGACCAGGCGGTCGCGTGGAACCAGCGCATGGCGGCGGACGACGGAGTGGTCGTGCGTCCGGACGGCCGGATCGTCCACCCGCCGAGGACCGCCCGCGCCCTGCATCCGTACCTGCCCCATCTGGCCGCTGGTTTCGACGCGGACGACACGGCGAGCGTCGCGGACGAACTGCTCGCGTTACGCCACCGCCTCAGGACCAGCACGGAAGACCTCAGAACCACCGGAGGAAGGACTGAGCCATGCGCCGCACGATGCTGAGGTCGAGCATTCAGCGGGCCACCGTCACCCAGGCCGACCTGCACTACGTGGGCTCCCTCACCGTATCCGGCGACCTCATCGAGGCGGCCGGGCTCCTGCCGGGGGAGAAGGTCGACGTGGTCGACGTCGACAACGGCCATCGCCTGTCCACGTACCTCATCGAGGGGCCGCGCCACTCCGGCGTCATCGGCATCAACGGTGCCGCAGCACGGCTCATCAGCCCCGGGGATCAGGTCATCATCTCCAGTTTCGCCGAGTACCCCGACCGCGAGGCGCGCGGCATCCGTCCCGTGATCGTGAGCGTGGACGCGGCGAACACCCTCGTCAGCCGGTTCGCCGGGCTGCCGTGAACCGGTCTGCCGTGAACCGGTCTGCCGTGAACCGGTCTGCCGTGAACCGGTCTGCCGTGAACCGGGCTGCCGTGAACCAGGCGGACGACCGCCATGAACGCCGGAGAGAAACCCCCGTCCACCAAGCCGCACCGTCCATCAGACAAATGAGAAGGATTCGCACATGACGACGCTCGACAACGCCCCGCCCACCGCAGCGCCGGTCGCCGACGGCCAGGCCGCACGGGACCAGGTCCGCGCGGTCTACTGCGCGATCGCCGGAGAGTACGACGAGAGGATCCCCGGCAACGGCCCGGCGGACGAGCTGTTCACCGACACGGAGTTCGCCTTCCTGCGCGACAAGGTCCGGCCCTCGGATCGCGTCCTCGACATGGGCTGCGGCACGGGCCGCTTCACGGTCCCGCTCGCCGCCACCGCGGCGGCCGTGACGGGCCTGGACATCTCACCGGAGATGCTGGAGCAGAACGGGCGCAAACTGGCCGAGCGCGTCCTGCACGCGGAGCTGCACCAGGGCGACATGACGGCGCTGCCCTTCGAGGACGGCAGCTTCGACGTGGTCACGAGCATGCTGGCGCTGATGCACCTGCCGCGCGAGGACCGTGAGGCGGTCTTCGCCGAGGCGGCGAGGGTGCTCAAACCCGGCGGCAGGTTGCTCGTGGAGGTCAAGAACTCGGTGTTCGAGCGGTTGTTCCGCGGCGACCGGTTCGCCACGGTCGACGTCACCGACGTCGACGCGGGGGAGCTCATCTTCACGCAGACGAAGGCCGGGCAGGAGTACACCGCGCCCTGGCACAGCTTCAGCCCGGACGAACTCGCCTACCTCACGGCCCGGGCGGGCATGAGCGTCGTGCACCTACGCGGCATCTCCCCGCTGTCCACCTGGCTGGCCGACCCGATCCTGAGCGACAAGAACGTACGCGACACGGTCCAGCGCCTGGAGCGGACGCTCAGCGACGTGCCGCCCTTCAGCCACCTGGGCTACTACCTGCTGGCCGAAGCCGTGAAGCCCGTGCGCTGACATGGACGCCATCTCCTGCGCCTCCGGCCCGGCGACAACGCCCGGGCCGGCTCCGGCGCCCGGCACGGACATGGCCGCTCTCTTCCAGGAGGTCGCCCGCCGCCGTCCGGACGCGCCCGCGATCGTCACCGGCCAGGGCACCCTCACCTTCTCCGAGGTGAGCGTCCGGTCCGGGGAGCTCGCGGCATTCCTGCGCGACCACGGGGCCGGGCCGGGCCGAATCGTGCTGCTGAAGGGGGACCCGGCGCCGGAGGCGGTGATCGCGATCCTGGCCGTGCTGCGGACCGGCGCCGCCTACGTGGCCGTGGAACCCGGCACTCCGGCCTCGTGGATCGACGCCATCAGAGCGGAGGCCGGACCGAGCGTCATGCTCGCAGTGGAACCGGACGACGACCCGCACTGGCTGCGCCCGCCCGCGCCGGGCACGTATGGCGGTGGGCCGCCCGAGCCCATGCCCGGCGAAAACGACGGCGACGCGACCATGTACGTCGTCTTCACGACCGGCAGCACCGGTCGCCCGAAGGGGGTCGTCACCACGCACCGGGCCTGCCTGGCCCGGCTGGCCCAGATCTGGCGGGCCTACCCGGCGGCCCCGGACGAGCGGGCCTGCCTCAGCGCGGCGCTGACCTCGTCCGACTCGGTACGCCAGGTCTTCGGCTCGCTGCTGGAAGGCACACCCGTGGTCGTTCCCCCGCGCGGCAGCCGCCGCGACCCGACGCGGCTCCTGCCCGAGCTGAGCCGTCATCGGGTGACCCGGCTGCTGGTCACGCCGTCGCTTCTGCGGTCGCTGCTGGCGCTCGCCGAGGATCCGGCAGCCGAGCTGGGCACGGTGCGACGGTGGTTCCTCAGCGGCGAGCCCGTCACGCCCGGACTCCTGCGGCACGCGCGGGCCTGCCTGCCCGGTGCTCGTTTCACCAACCTGTACGCCACCACGGAGACCCCGGTCACGTTCGGCGACGTCACCGAGGAAGAGGATGTGGTGACCGTGGGCCGGCCGCCGGAGGACACGGATCTGCTGCTGCTGGACTCCCGCATGCGCCAGGTCCCCCCGGGCGAGGTGGGCGAGGTGTTCGTGGGGGGAGAAGCCTTGACGTCGGGCTACCTGGGCGACCCGGAGGCCACCCGCGCGGCCTACCTGCCGCATCCCGCGCGTCCTGGCCGGCGGCTGTACCGCACCGGCGATCTCGGGCGGCTCACCGCCGACGGCCGGCTCGAGCTGCGCGGCCGTCTCGACGGCCAGTTGCAGGTGCGCGGCTACCGGGTGGAGGCCGAGGCCGTCGAGGAGGTTCTGCGTGATCATCCGCAGGTCGCCGAGGCGGCCGTCGTCCTGGAGACGATGCCGGAGGGCCGGCAGGCGCTGGTGGCCTTCTGCGCGCCGCCGCCCGGCGGGCGCCCCGACCCCGTGGACGTCCTGCGGCACGTCCGGGGGCGCCTGCCCCACTACATGGTCCCGGCGCGCTGCGTCCTGCTCGAGCGGGTGCCGCTCTCCCGCAACGGCAAGCTGGACCGGCGCCGCCTGTCCGGCCTCGGCGCCGTCCCTGATCGGGACTGCACCCCGTACGGCTCCCCGGGCTGTGACGGCACGCCGGTCCAGCGGCGGATCGCGGAGCTGTGGAGGCAGGCCCTCGGTCACGCACCCGGCCCGGACGCCGACGTCTTCACCGAAGGCGCGGACTCCCTGAGCGCCGCGTCCGTCGTCGGACGGCTGCGCCGCGACGGTTTCGACCTCACCGTGCGGGACGTCTTCACCACGCCCACCATCCGCGCGTTCGCCAGCCTCGCGGAGCGGCGCGCGGGCCGCGTCCGGCGTCAGGAGCCGGGAGGGAGCACCGCGGCGCGGGGCCCGGTCCCGCTCGCGCCCTCCCAACGCGGCATCTGGTTCGACACCCAGCTCGACCCCGGCTCGGACGCCTACACCATCGTCAGGGCCTTCGAGGTGAACGGGCCGCTCGACGAAGCGGCGTTGCGAGCCGGTGTGGAGCATCTGGTCGTCCGGCACGAGGCGCTGCGCACCGGCTTCCCGTGTCCGGATGGCGAGCCCGTCCAGGTGGTCCGCCCGGGACCTCGTGTCGCATGGGTGCGGGGCGACGACCCGGGGCGGTTGCTCGCGGAGCTGGCCGAGCGGCCGTTCGACGTGGAGAGCGGGCCGCTCGTCCGCGCGGCGCTGACCCGCACGGCCGAGTCACGCCACTTCTTCGCCATGGCCTTCCACCACCTCGTCTGCGACGACGTCTCGCTCCAGGTGTTCTTCGACGAGCTCGGCCACTGCTACCGGGCGCTGAAGGCGGGAGCGACGCCCGAACTGCCCGGGCCGCCCCTCGGCTTCAGCGACCTCACGAGGATCCGTCTGGCGGCCGAGCGCGACGCCCGCGACCGGCTGACCGCCTACTGGAAGAACACCCTGGCCGGGCTGCCCGACGGGCTGGGCCTCGCCCGCCATGAGGCGCCCCGCGTCGCGGTGCCGCGATGGGATTGGCAGGTCGGACCCGACCGGCTGGCCGCCCTCATGACGCGTCTGCGCGCCGGCGGGCACACCCTGCCGATGGCGATGGCGGCCGCCTTCGCCGCCGCCCTGCACGAGCACACGGGCCGGACGGACGTCGTCGTGGCGATCCCCATGGCGGGGCGCGACCTTCCCGAGACCGAGCGCGTCATCGGCTGCTTCGTCAACGTCGTGCCCCTGCGAATCTCCCTCGACGGCGGGCCGGATCGCGACACCCTGCTCGGCCGGGTCCGCGAGGCCCTGCTCGGCATGCACGCCCACCAGGAGCTGCCCATCGGCGAGATCGCCGCCGCGGCGGGATTCCGGGGACGGCTGCCCTGGGACGCCTGCCTCAACATCACCCCGCCGGGTACGCCGGCCCCGCAGGCGGACGGCGTGACGTTCGTGCCGCTCCCGGCGCCTACGAAGGCGACCCAGTACGAGGTCGAGCTGGAGATGGCCCATGAGGAGGACGGGCTGACCGTGCGGCTCCGGCTCGGGCCGGCGTTCGGCGAGGCGGACGGCGCGGAACTGGCGGCCCGTGTGGCGCGGCACATCGACGAGTGGACGCGTTCGCCGGCGAACGGCGACGGCGTGAGCACGAGCGAGGAGCGGACCACATGACCTCCCCTGCCCGACCGGAGCTGATACCGCTGTCCTACCAGCAGGAACAGCTCTGGTACCTGGAGAACCTGAACCCCGGTACCCCCACGTACACCATGACCTGGGGGCTGCGGCTGCACGGGGTCCTCGACGAGGCCGCGCTGCGCGGGGCGCTCGACGGCCTGGTCGCCCGGCACGAGACGCTGCGCACCACGTTCACCGACACGTTGGGCGGCCCGCGCCAGGCCGTGACCACCGGCCCGCGGATGCCGCTCACGGTCACCGACCTCACCGGCCTGGATCCGGCCGAGCGGGAGCGGCGGGTCTCGGCCATCGAACTGGACATGGCCGGCTCGGTCTTCGACCTGCGGCACGGCCCGCCGCTGCGGGCCCGGCTGCTGCGCCTGACGTCCCAGGAGCACGTCCTGATCGTCGCCTTCCACCACATCGTCGTCGACGGCTGGTCATCGCGGACGCTCAACGACGACTTCGCCGCCCTCTACAACGGCCGCCGCGCCGCCCGTGAACCCCGCCTGAGCGAGCCCAGAACCTACGGCGACTACGTCAGATGGCAGCGCGACGCCCTGACGGGCGACCGGCTCGCGGAGCTGACCGAGCACTGGAGAAGCCGGCTCGACGGCGCCGTCGCGGCGGAGGTGCCCAGGGACCGGCTCCGTCCCAGCCACGTCCTGCACCGGGGGGAGCACGTCAGGCACCGGATGAACGGCGGGGTCGCCGCGGCGGTCGGGAAGCTGGCCGCCGCCGAGCGGTGCACGCCCTTCATGGTGCAGGTCGCCTGCTTCGTCGCCGTGCTCAACAGGTACAGCGGCCGGGACGACCTCACGTTCGGCATGGTCGCCGCGAACCGCACGCCGCAGGAGTTCGAGGACACGGTGGGCCTGATGGTGAACATGCTGGCGCTGCGCGTGGACGTTAGCGACGACCCCACGTTCGGCGCGCTCGTGCATCGCGTCCGCGACGTCCTGCTGGACGGGCTGGCCCACCAGGAGCTGCCGTTCAGCCACGTCGTGCAGGCGGTGAACCCGGCCCGCGACGCGAGCCGCGCGCCGCTGTTCCAGATCGCGCTCAACTCCGGCACGGAGATCGACGTGGCGCCGGTTCTGGACGGGCTGCGGGTCACCCTGATGCCCGGGCAGACGCGGGCCGCGCGCAACGACCTGACCGTCGAGTTCGGTGAGGACGGCCAGTGCCTCACCGTGACCGCCGAGTACAGCACCGAGCTGTTCGAGCGCGACACCGTCGAACGGCTGCTCCGCCACTACGCCACGCTCCTGACCGGAGCGCTGGCTCTGCCCGGTTGCCCGATCAACCGGCTCCCCATGCTCAACGACAAGGAACAGTGGCAGGCGATCCACGGCCGCAACGCGCACGTGCGCCCCTGTGCCGACGCCGACCCGCTGCACCGGCTCTTCGAACGGCGGGCACGCCGATGGCCCGACCGGCCCGCTGTCTCCGACCCCCGCCGCACGCTCACCTACGCCGAGCTCGACGGGCAGGCCAACCTGCTCGCACACCGCCTGCGCGAGGCGGGAGTGCGGCCCGGCGATCTGGTCGGAATCTGTCTGCGCCGTTCCGTCCGGGTCGCCGTGGCCGTCCTGGCGACGCTGAAGGCGGGGGCGGCCTACGTCCCGCTGGACCCCACGGCCCCGGCCGCGCGCATCACCGCGATCGTCGAGGACGCGCGCTCACCCGTCGTCATCGGCGAGCGCGCGCTGGCGCACCTGGCCGAGCCGTCCGGGGCGGCCGTGCTCGATCTCGACGGCTGCGATCTCGACGGCTGCGATCTTGACGGCGGGGCGCCGGATGGCCCGCCCGACGTCGAGACCCGGCCGGAAGACCTGGCCTACGTCATCTACACGTCGGGTTCGACGGGCCGGCCGAAGGGGACGCTCGTCGAGCACCGCAATGTGACGAGCCTGCTGAACGCGGCGGGGCCGCTGTTCGACCTCCGGGAGAGCGACGTCTGGGCGCAGTTCCACTCCTACGCCTTCGACGTGTCGGTCTGGGAGATGTGGGGCGCCTGGTCGCACGGCGCGCGGCTGGTCATGGTGCCGGAAGAGGTGGCGCGCTCGCCCGAGGAGCTCCGCGAGCTCCTCGTGGCGCAGGAGGTCACCGTGCTCTGCCAGACGCCGACCGCCTTCGCCGCGCTCGACCGTGCCGACGCCGCCGCGCCGGCGAATTCCGCGCTCCGACTGCGGTACGTGATCCTCGCCGGGGAGGCGCTCGACTTCTCCCGCCTGCGCGACTGGTTCGACCGGCACGGCGACCGGGCGCCCGTCCTGGTCAACATGTACGGCCCCACCGAGACCACCGTCTACGTGACCCACCGCGTCGTCACGGCCGGCGACGTGCCGGCGGGCGGCAGCTATCTGGGAATCAGCCTGCACAACGCGCGTAGCTACATCGTCGACGAACGGCTCCGCCCGGTCCCGGTGGGCGTCCCCGGCGAACTGCTCATCGGCGGGGAGTGCGTCGCCCGCGGCTACCTGAACAGGGCCGAGCTGACGTCCGAGCGCTTCATCCGGTATCCGCCGGGCAGCGGGGAACGCTGTTATCGCAGCGGCGACCTCGTCAGGGCGACGTCCGGCGGCGACGTGGAGTACCTCGGCCGCATGGACGACCAGGTCAAGGTGCGGGGGTTCCGGGTGGAGCCCGGGGAGGTCGCCGTAGCCCTCCGGGCGCACCCCTGGATCAGGGACGCCGCTGTGGTCGCCCGGGACGGTGAGAGCCTGTGCTCGTACATCGTCCCTGCCGATGGCCGCACGCCGCACCGCGATGAGCTGCGCGCGTTCCTCGCCCGCAGCCTGCCCCCGTACATGATCCCGGCCGCCTTCGTCCCCATCCAGGCGCTGCCGATGAACCGGAACGGCAAGCTCGACCGCGCTGCCCTGCCGGCGCCGCGCGCCGAGCGGGACCTGCGCGGCGCGCCCGTCGTGCCGCGCACCGAGCACGAGAGCGATCTGGCCCATCACTGGTGCGAGACGCTCGGCCTGGCGGGGGTGGGCATCGACGATGACTACTTCGTGCTCGGGGGTCATTCCCTCGGCGCGGCGCGGCTGATCGCCTGGATCCGCGAGCGGTACGGCGCGGGGCCGTCGCTGAAGGACTTCCTCGCGGCCCCCACCATTCGCGCGCTGGCCGGGCACCTGGCCGAAGGACGCGACGGCACGGCCGGGCATCGCTGCCGGGTCACACTGAGCGACCCGGCCGAGTCCAGGGCGGAGCTGAACCTCGTGCATCCGGCGGGCGGATCGGTCCTGTGTTATCGGGCGCTGGCCAGGGAGCTCTCTCCCGGAATGGCCGTCACCGCCTTCCAATCACCGATGCTGGAGGGCGGCCCGCCGCTGGCCGACGTCGAGAGCACCGCAGCGCACTTCCTGGCGGAACTCGGCGACCGACCGGCACTGCTGGGCGGCTGGTCGTTCGGCGGGATGGTCGCCTTCGAGATGGCGCGCCGCCTGGCGGCGGACGGCAGGTGGACCGGCCCGCTGATCCTCATCGACACGGCACCGCCGGGCAGTCTCGACGAGAACGACGAGACCAGCGCGGCGGAGTTCCAGAGGTACGTCGAGCGCGTCACCGCCACCCGCGCGCTGAACCTCACGGCGGCGGAGCGGGACGCCCACCTGTCGATCTTCCGGACCCACGCGTACGCCCAGCGGGACTACTGCCCCTCCGGCCCCCTGGCCGGCGACATCGTGCTCTTCGCCGGCGCGACCCTGCCCGACCCCGACCCGTGGCGGGCCCACACCACGGGACGGGTGACCGTCCGCCGCCTGCCCGCCGACCACTACGAATTGATGGAGCCGCCGCACGTCGGGGCGATCGCCCGATACACCGCGCAGCGGTTGCGCGCGTACACGAGGGACGGGAACTGCCATGGAACCCATGCTCACGCCTGACGAGCGACGATTCCGCGACGAGGTCGCCACCCTGCTCCGGCGCCCGGAGGTCACGGCGGAATGTGCCACGCTGGCGGACACCCCGGGTAAGGACGAGCACCCCGTGCGGACGTACCGGTTGCTGGGCACGCACGGCATGCTGGCGCCGGACTGGCCACGCCGGTACGGAGGGCTGGACGGTCCGGTGACCTACCAGGCCATCCTCCAGGAGGAGCTGGCCCGCCACGATGTCCCGGACACCGTCTTCATCAACGCGATCAAGAACGCCGGCGCGCTGCTGATGCTGGCCGCCGACGCCGATCAGAAGGCGCGCTACCTCCCCCCGCTGGCGGCCGGAACCGCCACGATGGTCCTGCTCTACAGCGAGCCGGAGGCCGGCTCCGACCTGGCGTCGCTGCGTACCAGGGCGGATCGAGTGGACGGCGGCTGGCAGCTCACCGGCGTCAAGTGCCCCAGCGTCAAGACACCGTTGGCGGCGCACGGCATCGTCGCCGCCCGCACCACCGAATCCGGCCGCCCGGAGGCGGGCATCACCCTCTTCATCGTCCGGATACGGGACGAATCCGTACGCGTGCGACTGCTGGCGACCTTGAATCCCGAGCCCTTCTACGAGGTCACCTTCGACGGAACGTTCGTCGCCGAGGACGACGTCCTCGGCCCCGTGGACGGAGGCTGGTTCATGCTCTCTGCCGGACTGGCGATCGAGCGCACCGGTCTCGACTACAACGCCAAGGCCAGACGCTGGCTCGACGTCGCCGAGGAGCGGATCAGGGCCGTCGCCCCCGGCCGGGCCGAGCTCACCGATCGGCTCGTCGATCTGCGGACGCAGGCGGCCGCCGGCCGGTTGCTCGCGTGGCGGTTGCTGGAGCGGCAGATCGAGGGCGACCTGTCGGCCGAGGAGGCGGCGATGTCGAAGTGGTTCAACGCGGAGCTGGGCGCCAAGGTCGCCAGGCTCTGCCTGGAGGTCGACGGCACGTACGCCGTGCTGGAGCGCGGCGAGCCCGACGCGGCCCGTGCCGGCATGGTCGCCGCGATGCTGAGTGAGGCGCCCGGCCTCCGTCTGTCCGCCGGAACGTCCGAGGTGATGCTGCACATCGTCGCGTCCGGCCTGGGCCTGGGAGCGGCGTCATGAGTGTGACCGATTTCGACGACGAGGGCGCCCACCGCCTCGCCGTGCGGACGGGCCTGGCCTGTGGCGCCTACGCGCCGCTGGAGCAGAGCCTGGCCGCCGGGCTCCTCGCCGCCCACGGCCTGGCATCGGCCGCCGGGGCCAGGCCGTGGACCGCGGAGATCGAGGAGGGCGCAGAAACCGTGGCGCTGCTGCCCGCCGACGCGGCCGACGGCAAAGGAAGGCGCTGGGACCTCGTGGCGGGTGCGAGCGGTGCCGCGCGATTCCTCGCCACCGGTCCGGCCCTGGTGCTCTTCGACCGGGCGGAGGTGAGCTGCCACAGCCGCCGCTGCATCGCGCGTGAGGACTTCCATCGCATCGACGTCGCCGACGCGACCGGCCGGGTGCTCTGCGAACGCGCCGGCTGCGTCTCCTGCGACCTGGCCACCGCGCGGGCGCGCTGCCGCACGGCCGGATATCTCTGGGGGATCGCCCGCGCCTCGATCGACGCGGCCGTCCACCGGACGAAGTACCGCCGCCAGTTCGGCCGGGCCGTCGGCGACAACCAGGCGATCGCGTTCCGGATCGCCGCGCTCACCGCTCGCGCGGAGGCGCTGCGCGGGCTCGGCGAGGCCGTGGCGAGCCGGTTCGCCGACGCGGACGAGCCGCTGCGCCACACCTCGGAGCTGCTCGCGGCCTGCGCCGACCTGGCCATGGAGGCGAGCGCGGAATCCCTGCACCTGCACGGCGCCGAGGGCCTGCTCGCCTCCGCGACGGCCCAGGACCACTACCGCACGGCACACACGTTCGCGGTGCGGCACGGATCACCGTCGCGGCTCCGGCTCGAGCCGCAGCTATACGGAAGGAGCGAATTGCCATGACGACCACCGTGACGACCGGCGCCGTGCAGATCGACCCGCGGACGCTGACCCTGCACGGCCTCGTGGAGCGGCACGCGGCACGAACTCCCCACGCTGCCGCCGTCAGCGGGCCGGACGCCGTATGGACCTACGCGGAGCTTGAGGAGCGGGCCGAGCGCATAGCCGCCGGGTTGCGAGTGCGCGGCGTGGAGCCGGGTGAGCTGGTGGGCATGGCCGTGGAGCGCTCCGCCACGGCCGTGGCCGTGATCCTCGGCATCCTGAAGCACGGCTGCGCGTACGTGCCGCTGGATCCCACCTACCCCGAGGAGCGGCTGCGCTTGATCGTCGAGGACAGCGCGCCGAGCGTCGTCGTCCACGGCGACCTGGAACCGCCCGGGCTCGGGGCGGTCCGCGCCATCGACGCCGGTCACCTGCTCGCCGAGCGGGCCCGGCCGGAGCCCCGCCCCACCGCGTCCGCCGCGTCCGCCGCGTCCGCCGCGTCCGCCGCGTCCGCCGAGGACACTGCCTACGTCATCTACACCTCCGGCTCCACCGGACGGCCCAAGGGCGTCGTCGTCCCCCACCGCGGGATCGTCAACCGCATTCTGTGGGAGAGGGCCGTCTACCCCACGGGCCCGGACGACGCCGTGCTCCTGCACACCTCACTGAGCTTCGACATCTCCCTCTGGGAGATCTTCACACCGCTCAGCACCGGCGCCAGGGTCGTCGTCGCCGACCCGATCTATCGCGACGACCCGCGCTATCTCGTGGACCTCATGCGCCGGGAGAGCGTCACGTGCCTGGCGCTTGTGCCGTCGCTGCTGCAGGCGCTTCTGGATGAGGAGCCCGGTCTCGGCGGCTGCCCGCGGCTGCGCGAGGTGTTCTGCGGCGGCGAGGTCCTGCCGCCGGACCTCGTACGGCGATTCTTCGGCACCGTCGACGCCGGCCTGCACAACTTGTACGGCCCCACCGAGTACTCGATCGACGCCACCTACTGGGACTGCAGTCCCAGCGACGGCGACGCGAGCGTGCCCATCGGCTACCCGCTGGCCAACACCCGGCTCCACATCCTGGGTCAGGACGGCCGCCCGGTACACGACGGGGCCCCCGGGGAGCTGCACATCGCGGGGCTCGGCCTGGCTCTGGGCTATCTGAACCGTCCCGACCTCACCCGTGAACGGTTCGTGCCGGAGCCGTCCGGCGAGGGCCGCATGTACCGGACGGGCGACCTCGTCCGCCGCCGCCCCGACGGGGCGCTGGAGTTCCTGGGCCGCGTCGACGACCAGGTCAAGGTGCGGGGTTTCCGGGTGGAGCCGGGTGAGGTCGAACGTGCGGTCCTGGCGGTCGAGGGCGTGACGCGGGCAGTGGTCGTCACGACAGGCGAAGGGCAGGACGCCCGCCTGC
This sequence comes from Nonomuraea rosea, assembly GCF_039539705.1. Taxonomy (NCBI): domain Bacteria; kingdom Bacillati; phylum Actinomycetota; class Actinomycetes; order Streptosporangiales; family Streptosporangiaceae; genus Nonomuraea; species Nonomuraea rosea. Next base: position 27,803 of record NZ_BAABDQ010000036.1, read on the forward strand.
TCGCTTATGTCGTCGCCGAGGAGCGCCCGGAGCGCATCAGGGCGATCCTCGCCGAGCGCCTGCCCGACTACCTGGTCCCCTCCCTCATCGTCCCGATCGATCGGATTCCTCTCGGTCCCACGGGGAAGGTGGACAAGGCCGCTCTTCCGGTGCCCGGCCGCGAGTCCCCGCGGGCCCCCGAACGCGGGAGCCGGCCCGAGGCGGAGGAAGGAGTGGTGGCCGCGATGTTCGCGGAGATTCTCGACCTGGACGACGTTCCCCGCGACGGTGACTTCTTCGCGCTCGGGGGCAACTCGCTGCAGGCCGTGCGCCTGCTGAACAAGCTGCGCAAGCACGCCGCGCCCGACCTGCCGCTGGCCGTCCTGGTGGAGCGGCCGACCGTGGAGGGCATCGCGGCGGCGATCCGCGGGAGCGGTCAGGCGTGAGGGCCGCGGAGAACGTGGCCGGTTGGTGGCGTGGATCGGTGCCGGCCAGGTCACCGGGTCTGCGGCGCATCACGCTGAGCACCCTGCTCTCGGGGACGGCCGACCAGTTCGCGCTCATCGCGCTCATCTGGCTGGTGTTCGAGATCACCGGCTCGCCGTCCGCCATGGGCCTGCTCGTGCTCTGCAACCGGCTGCCGGCGGTGATCTCCGCCCCGCTCTGCGGCCCCCGCCTCGATCGCGGCGACCCGGTGCGGCTGGTCCTCTACAGCTACGTCATCAGAGCGGTGTGCCTGGTCGCGTTCCCGGTCCTGTTCGTGGCCGGGCTGCTGAGCCTGCCCGGCATCCTGGTGCTCGCGACGGTCATGGGCGCGGCCTATCCGCTGGCGGACGTGGGCGGGCGCATGCTCATCCCGAGGGTGGTGGACGAGTCCGACCTGCCCTCGGCCAACGGGCTGATGTCAATGGGGGACCAGTTCCCCTACCTCATCGGGCCCGCGCTCGGCGGCGTGTTCGTGGCGCTGGCGGGGCCGTCCGCTCTGCTGCTGTCGGCGGGGATGTGCCTGCTGGCGATGCTGCTCATGCGCGGCCTGCGCGCCGACGCCCCGGCGACGTACGGCGAGGGGGAGGCCGCGAGCGCGGCGCCGGCGGGGTGGTTCGGGTTCCGTCCCCTGCTCAGCGACCCGGCGGTGCGGGCGCTCGTCCTGCTCACGTTCGTGTACTTCCTGGCGTACGGGCCGCTGGAGCCGGCACTGCCGCTGTATTCGCGGGACGTCCTGGCCGCCGGCGCCGCCGGGTATGGCCTGCTGTGGTCGGCGATCGGCGCGGGCGCCCTCGTCGGGCTGGTCACCGTGCCGTTCCTGGCCCGGCGGCGGCCCGGCGTCGTCAACGCGTTCGGCGCCATCCTCTGGGGCGTGCTGCTGTTCCCGCTGGTCCTGGTCGACTCGCTGCCCCCGGCCATGCTGATCCTCTTCGTCGCGGGCTTCGTCTGGGCTCCCTACGTGGCCACCGAGGTCAGCGTGGTGCAGCGGCGCGTGCCGAGGTCCCAGCACGGGGCGGTCTTCGGCGCGCGCAAGGCCCTGCTCGTCATCGCCTCGCCGTCGGGGGCGGCGTTCGGCGGGCTGCTGCTCGAAGGCATGCCCGCGACGTCCGTGATCGTCCTGTCGTCCGTGACCTGTGTGCTGGCCGGCGTGGCCTGCCTGGCCCTGCCCTCCGTACGCGCCGTCCTCCCGCCGCCGGCCCGGCAGCAGACCAGCGACGCCTAGTTAGACAACAGCCGGACGGCCCTGCCGTCCGGCTCCCTCATCGTCGCCCACTTCTACGACATCGAATCCGGCCGCAAGAACCTCGAAGACCGCGGCCACAGCACCGCCCACGAACGCTTCAAGGACCGTCCTCCTGTGGGCAACTCGGGCCGACGGCGGGGCTGCACACGGCGATCGTGTTCACCCACTGGTCTTTGTATGTGTGCCCCTTGTAGGAATAGGTGATTTCGACTTGGGACCGGGCAGTCCTTCCGGTCGCTTGCGTCACCTGTATGCCTATGAGCAACTCATGGCCCTTCTTTCGCGGGCGACCTTCCTCGGCCGGCAGGACGTATCCTTCGGCGGAGGTGAGAGGCCCAAGGGAGGACTTACGTGGGGGAAAACCGTCAAGCGTCTGCTCAGCGGCGAGCTTGCGCCCATACCCGGCGGCCAACGCCCCGACCTGCCGTAGCCCCTGCCCCTCGAACTCCGATCTGACCCGGGTGATGGTGACGGGGGAGTCACCGAAGTTGTAGAGCACGACCCATCCGTCGGTAAGGGTGGCCCCTTTGTCGCGCCGTAGCGCGTAACCGGTGGGCGGGGCCGACTTCAAGGGGCCCTTTCCGGTGCGCGTACCAAGGGCGGCTCGTCCCTTGTCCTCGACGCTCTCCGTAGCTGGGCCTGGGGGTGTGCCGGCGCAACCCGACGTACACAGGGCCAGGAAGATAAGAAGGCCAATGGGCCGCGCGATGACGAGCGGCCCACGGCTTTCACGCGTAAATCTCACTTAGTACTCTTCCATCACATATGACGCGTAGATCGGAAGGTCCTCCAGGCCACAGATGCTCGCCGTCTTGGCGGGGGTCACGGTGAGCTTCCAGTTCGATCCGTTCGTCGTGCGGGAGTCGAGTTTGACGGTGCCGAAGTCAACGCCGCCGTATCTCGTCCAGGTGGAGTCGCGGGCGACCCATGTGGCACTGGAGATGGACGTGGTGGTATCAGGGTCCGGGCACACTCCCTGGTTTCCGCCGCGCGGGATGATGTCGTTGCCGCCGGCGAATCGGTATGGGCGCCATTCGTACTTCCCAGAGATTCGATTTTCGAGGGTGATGTAGTTCTGGCACCAGAGGTCCCAAGTACGGAATTCGAATTCCGCCTGGAAGTGCGCCGGCTGGAAGTGGCCGATCTCGAAGTTGATGCCTGCGGATACGGTCTGTACCTTGGTGAATCCGACCTTGGCCAGGGCTCCGGCCGCGGCGATGTTGGCCGCGGCTTCGATCTGCGTCGTCTCCGTGGTGCCCCATGCGTAGGTGGCTGAGGTGTCTGGCCCTGTTGCATGTGCACGCAGAGTGACGAGACTTCGCTTGATCGGGATGTTCGTCATCGCGAAGAAGTAGCCTTCGTTGCTGTTGCAGTATTGCGCAGGGTTCGGCATCGCCTGTTGCTGTGGTGTGCCCGGTGAAGAGCCGGCGTAGCCCACCAGTTCAAGTGCGGTTTCGCTCTCCACCGTGACTGGCGGAGCGGAGCCGGACCCATCGAGCACGCGCTGCTGCCTTGTGACGGCCTTGCGGTTTGGTGCAGGCTCGGCCATTGTCCAGCGATTACTCTTGGCGGTAGGAGCGTGCAGGTAGATCCGCCGCCAGACGTTGTGTTGTCCACCCGCCGAGGTGATCAGAGCCGAGGCGACTCCGTTCTCGTCCGCATACCCCGTCAGATCCTGGAAGCGGCCGGAGGCGAAGGCGAAGGTCCCGTCTTGCGCCGTTCGGGTTTCGGCGAGCTTGACATACTCCAACCCAACGCCGATCCCGGCAGGGGAAATGAGGGCACGCGTCGGTTCCAGGTCTATGCGTAGCGGGGTGTCTGGCAAGGGAAGGCTCGCACTGTCGCGAAGTGTTCCGGCGACCAGTGGCACCGAGTCCTGCTGGGTGACGTGCGAGCTTCTTGCCGCTTCCGCGAGGACTGAATTCGGTCTTTGGGTGCCCTTGAGCTGGTGCTCGGGTTCGGTGGCCGCATTCGAGGCGGGGGTTCCGGCGACTAACGTCGTCGCCGCGAGGAGCGCGCAGAGCGCGCCGTGGAGCGCCCGTTGAAGGGGCATGGGATTAAACTCCAATCGCATCGATGATGCGCCACGGACGGGCAACTCTGACAGGCTCCCGTCCGTGGCTACGTCGTGCCTCGCGAAGCCACCAACACCATGCTGGACGGCGGATTGCGACACAAGGTCTTGACAGTGTTCATGGGCCGCTTTACGCGGTAACTGTCATTTTCGCGGTGAACCCTGCGGTTTTCCCATGTGGGAATGGGTGTGGCGCGGCCAGCGATCAAGTCATAAGCGCTTCATAATACGACCGAATTTCTCCACCGAAGGACAGCGCAGTCTCGGCCTCAGGACTGCAGTGGAGTGTGGGCGGCAAAGGGTGGAAGGAGCCCTTCCGCCTTGCTGCTCAGGCCGACGCGTTCCGCTCCGAGCTTCTCACCGCCGCCCGACGTGGCGAGGCGTTCAACGCGACGACTGGCCGCCCCATCTCATGGTCACGCGCCCAGGACACCATGAGCTGGTACGACTTCGCGTGCAAGTTCGTGGACATGAAGTGGAAGGGTGCCGCGCCGAAGTATCGCCAGGACATCGCCCGAGCGCTCACCACCGCAACGCCCGCGATGTACACCACGGAGCGTGGCAAGCCGCAGGACCGCGCGCTGCGCTCCGCGATGCACCGCTGGGGCTTCAACACAAAGCACCGGGAGGACGCCCCAGAAGAAGCCGCCGCGGCTCTGCGGTGGCTCGCGCTGAACACCAAACCGGTATCCGCGTTGGGGGAGGATCCCCTCCTTGTGCGGAACCTGTTGGACGCGGCCGCCTCGTTGCTAGACGGGCAACGCGCCGCCGCCAACACCGTGCGCAAGCATCGAATGCTGCTGTCCAACGCGCTCGACTACGCCGTTGAACTCAAGCTCTTGTCCGAGAACCCGTTCAAGAGCCTCAAGTGGAAGCCGCCCGCGAACACGTACGAGATTGATCGGCGGAGTGTCGTCAACCACGCTCAGGCGAAGGCGCTGCTCGCTGCCGTTGAAGCGCAAGAGCCGAGCGGCAGGCGCCTTGTGGCGTTCTTCGCCCTCATGTACTACGCGGCCCTGCGGCCCGAGGAGGTCGTGAACCTGAGGCAAGACAACATCATGCTCCCGCCCCAGACCAACAATCCCTCGGCAGAGGAAACGAACGACAGCACCGCTGCATGGGGGGAGTTGCACTTGAGGAAGGCCGCGCCCTATTCCGGACGGGAGTGGACCGACACCGGCGCGGCCCGCGAAGAACGCGCCCTCAAGCACCGCGCCGAAGGGCATAGCCGCACTGTCCCTGTCTCGCCGCACCTGGTCCGGATCCTGCGCATCCACCTCGCCGAGTTTGGCGATGGCCCTGGCGAACGGCTCTTCTACGGCGTCAAAGGAGGGGAACTGCCCTTCATCACCTACAGGCGCGCATGGAAGGCCGCGCGTAGAGCCGCCTTGAGTGCGAAGGAGTTCGCATCACCGCTGGCAGCTCGGCCGTACGACCTCCGCCACGCGTGCGTATCGACCTGGCTCAACGCCGGGGTGCCCGCACCCCAGGTGGCTGAATGGGCTGGCCACAGCGTTGACGTGCTCCTGCGCGTCTACGCCAAGTGCGTCGTCGGCCAAGACAAAGTAGCGAAGCGTCGGATCTCTGATGCTTTGAAGGACGATCCAGCGGCGTGAATAGCGAGGGGGCCGGAACTTCCGGTCCCCCTCTCCTTGTATCCGATCTACCTTCTGCGACCTTCGCGCACAGTCGGCATCAACATTGCATCAAACGCCCAAACGTCACGCCCTCCTGAGATTCCCTGTTATGAATTCCTATTGTTTATGGGTATGTGTTGGGTCATGTACCGGGATCAGCTGGTGTGCTTGACTCCTGCCGTGTAGTCACACCCTCCGGGAGGAGGCATGGGGGAGTTCGTCGGGATCGATCCCCAAGGGGCAGACCAGCTGATCCGCCAGATGGAGATCGGCAAGGACACCCTGGGCCGTACCCGCCACGGCCTTGAAGCGGCCATCGCTGAGGCCAGCGCGTCGTGGACCGGTACGCAGGGAGTGACCGCCATGCATCGGTCTTGGGCGTTCTTCGACGACACGCAGCGGGACCTGAAGTGGCGTATGGACACCCTCAAGCAGATGGTTCCAACAGCGGGAAACGGTTCGCTCAGCGGGGTGTTTATGTTCAACAGCGAAGAGGAGGCCGTCCGCCAAGGGAAAGCCGACGCGACGTCGATCGCGGGGGCGCTCAAGCAGCATGAGATCGACGACTCGGTGGAGAGCTGGCGCAAGGTGACCGCTGCCACGGCGGCGACCAGGAAGAAGTTGAACGATCCCGCCTACGCTGCTGCGTTGCTCTCGGCTCTCGGGCCAGATAAGTTCCGCGCTCTGTTCATGCACTGGATGAAGAACAAGCGTCCGGCCATGGACAAGGGAGTGTCACCCACCCTGATCAAGGAAGGGAAGGAGGCTCTTGGTCCGCTGGCCGAGGCATACGCCAACGCCGAACGTGCGGGACGATTGGGTGAGGAGTGGGGTGAGAAGTTCATCAAGGCGACCCAGCCAGGAGTGTTGACGGCGCTGGTCGCGATGTCCAAGCCATCGACCAAGCTCCTTAACCAGGTGGCGCTTCAGGTACTCGGTCGGCCACTAACCGCAGATCTCCCGACAAGCCAGAACTGGAATCTGAACGTGCTGGTGGAGGCATATGACGCCAATCCTCAAGCGTTGCAAACGCTGCTGGCCGAGAACAAGGACGCCGCGGGCTGGTTATTGCATCCGCAGCGCGCCCGGATGAGCGGTATCCCTGACTTCGAGAAGAAGATGGCCGGTGTTCTGGACAAGGCATTGAAACCCGGCGCGGGAGTGGACAGCGTACGTGCCCAGGCGTGGGTCAACATCATTCGAGCCATGGGCGCGGAGAACAGTCCGTGGATCGGCGGCTCGTGGGGCACATTCAAGGACTCGCCGATCAGCGAGACCCTCGCCAAGAACGTCGCGCCCTATCTCGACCAGCTCGCCCGAGGGCAGTCCAAGCGCGACTCGCCGGAGCTGACACGGCTGTTTCCCGGGCCGCCCTGGGACGGCCTCGCCCCTGAGACAGCGTCCCGTTTCATGGGCGGACTCATGCAGGACAAGGACGCCGCGAACACGCTGATGAAAGCGGCGCAGACCTACAACGCGGGCATGGACATCGGCCGGTTCAGACCTTTCGGGGACGAAGCCACCCAGCGCGAGTTCACCTCCCGCGCGGCGCTCGCCGGAGGCGCGGCCAATCTGATGCTGGCCGGCTCGACCTATGCGGAGTGGACTGACGACGAGTATGCGGACTGGCTCGCCGGAGTCGCACTGATCCCCATCTCCTGGCTGTCCAACAAATACTGGCCTATCGAAGACGCCACGGCGGCTACCGGCCGAGACGTCGCGCTGGATGAGGCTAAGGACGGTCTCAAAGGATTGATCACGGATTATCTCGACAAGAAGACCCCGGCCACGGCCGAGACCGTCGCGGACGCCATCGTGCGACAACAGGTCCAGTGGGTGAATGCATCGCTCGCCCAGCATGGTCAGAAGCCGTTGACGGAAGAGCAACAGAATGAGGTACGGATGGCGATCCGCGGCAGGCTTTACGACGGATTGAAGAAGGCCCTGGAAGCCAGAGGAGGCTAAGCATGGCCATCCCCAGCCAAGCCCAATTGCTCCAGCAGGCCGCCGAGAAGGAGCAGCTCGCCGCCGACCTAACCCGGTACGCCGCACACCTGGCTGAGGTGTTCGCCGGCACGCTGGCCAGACCGCAGGGTGCCGATGCGTTTTGGAAAGGACCGGCCTCGGGCCGCTTCGTCACGCAGGCCGTGCAACTGGCTCGTGAGGTCGACCTGCTCCGAGATGACTGCGCAGCCACCGCCGATCGTCTCCGCAAGCAAGCCCAGGTCGCGCGTGCCGAGGCCACGCAGATGCCCGCCTAGAGATTGCTAGCCGTCGCGCTCGTAGCAGCTAGTCTTTCCGACGATCATGATGTGCGGCTTCTGCCCATTGCGTACGGTCACAAAGAAGGTGATGCCGGTCTGCGGATTCCGCAGGACGGCGGCGCCGAGGTTCTCGTCGCCAAGGTCGGCGTCGTCCACAATCATGTTGTAGCCGCGTAACTGCAGCCAACTCGCCATCAACCCGGCCACGTTCGATGGTGAGTTGACGTACGGGGGGCCCGTGAGATCGCCCTGAGCGCGGAAGAGCCGCTGTACCTGGCCCTGCAAGCATCCCACTTCGCTGTCCCGATCTGCTCTTTCCGTTGCGGCCGCGGATCCTGTGGCAGCCAACTCTCTTGAGGCGAGCAATTTGTCGCTATCCGTGATGAGTTGCTTCGTCGCCTCGTCCAACGGGGGTGGGTCGGCGTTCCCTGAGCAGCCCGTCACCACCAAGAGCGAGACGAGCATCGTGGCAATCGATAACTTGCGGGCACCCTGGCGCACGTCCCGGACACTACCTAACCCCCACTTCGGCGTACACCTCATATGCGTGCGCGCTATGTGCCGGAACTTGGGCACGTATTTGGCACGATCATCCGCCGACGATCAGTGACAGCCGGACAGCGCCGGACACATGAAGAAGCCCTTGACCGCTGTTTTCGCTGGTCAAGGGCGCTTTGCTGCTGGTCGGATCTGGTGCCCCCGGCAGGATTCGAACCTGCGGCACCCGCTTTAGGAGAGCGGTGCTCTATCCCCTGAGCTACGGAGGCGGACTCTCGTAAGCCTAGCGAAAGTCTGGCACTGCGTGTGACGTAGGGCCCGGATGAGTTTCGCGGGGTTGGTTATGGGTGCTCTGAGCTGCGGTAAAGGCATGGCAAGCGGTCAGAATCTTGCGCAGCCCACGTGGATAGCGTTCGCCTGTGAGCACGAGGCGATGCACGCAGGCCCGCCGGCGGCCTGTCGTGTTGTTCGGGGCGTTGCTGGCACCGGCGATTCTGGCCGGGGGGTTGCTGGCTGGGGAGATCCGGGGGTTCGAGGCGGGCGGTGAGGTGGCGGCCTCAGTGATGGGGCAGGGGACAGGGCTGGTGCTTGAGCCGGTGTTGGTGCCGGCCCCGGCTCGGCCGGATCGGCGGTATGAGGGGAGCGTGCCGGCGCCTGTGCGGGTGGTGCCGGAGGCGCCGCGTTCGGTGGTTGCCGCGGCGCCGTCTCCGGAGCCTCCGGTGGTGGTTGAGGAGGAGCCGGTTACGCCGGCTCCCGTGCGGACGCGGGCAGGGTGCCCGGGGGAGTGGGAGGACACCTGGCTCTGGGAGTTGTGCCGGGAGCAGGAGGAGCAGAGGGCCGGTGGTAGTTGGGTGCCGGGGATTTGAGCGGGGCGCCGCAGCGCCAAAATCCCGGCCGCCAGGCCGCTGGGCGTTTGAGATGCGGGGGCTCCAGGTGGGTGGGCGAGCGGAATCTGGCTGGTTGTGGGGGTTGGCCGTACAAAGTGGGTTTTTTGTCTCATAACAGCTCTCCGGAGTTCGGTCCGGGCACGCGGGGGGCTGTAGTAACGTGCGTGCCTGACCCGGGTAACGAGTTTGCAAACGGAGGAGTCGAACGTGCCAGCCCCTCGATCAGCGGGTCTGATCGCGGTCGTCATGGCGATGACTCCTCTCTTCGTGCCTTTCGCGCCGGCCGGAGCGCAGGCGGGGACACAGGCGGGGACACAGGCGGGGACACAGGCGGGGACGCAGGTGCGGCGGGATCCGGCCAACCTGGGTGAGCTGAGGAAAGAGGCCGAGCGCTCGGCCAAGGAGCTCGAGGAAGCCACCAAGGCCCTGGAGAAGCGGCGCGCGACCATCGCCGGCTCCGAGAAGGAGCTCAAGACCAAGCTGACCTCCCTGCAGGGGCTGGAGCAGCGGTTGTCGGTGATGCGGCAGCCCGTGTCGCAGATGGTCGAGCTGCTGTACGAGCAGCCGATCGCGGCGAACAACGTGACGCCGTTCCTGTCGGGCAACGCTGACGAGCGGACGCTGCGGGCTCTGTCTGATGTGACCCAGATCGTGGCTATACGGCAGCAGGCCGTCGAGCAGACGAGCGCGCTGTACAAGGAGACCGAGCGGCTGGCGGGCGAGGCGCAGGAGCTCCGCGCCGGGAACCTGCTCGCCGAGGCGCAGCTGGCGGCTGAGGTCGATACGTTGCGGCAGCGGTCGGACAAGATCGTGAAGTCGCTGACCGCCGCGCTCGTCAAGATGGGCATCAAGATCGACAAGGTGGGGCGGGCGGCGCTGGGGTGCAACCCGCTGCGGGCGGCGACGGCCGGGGACTACCCCAACGGGCTGATCCCCAAGGGCATGCTGTGCCCCTTGCAGCAGAAGGGGTTCAGTCTGCGGGCCGACGCCACCATCGCTTTCGTGAGTTTGAACGAGGCTTATCGCAAGCGGTTCGGGAAGTCGATGTGCGTCACGGACGCCTATCGGAGCCTCGCCGAGCAGCAGTCCGTCTATTACCGGCGGCCGGGGTTCGCCGCTGTGCCTGGACGGAGCAACCACGGGCTCGGGCTGGCCGTGGACCTGTGTGGCGGGGTGGAGAGGTCCGGGTCGGCGGAGTTCGTGTGGATGGAGAAGAACTCCAAGAGGTATGGGTGGTTCCACCCCTCCTGGGCCTACACCGGTCCGTTCGAGCCGTGGCACTGGGAGTACGACCCCAAGATCGACTCGTTGCTCTAGACCGGCGTCACCTGCGCGCTGCAGAACGCGCAGCGGGAGGCGGCCTTGGGTATTTCCGACAGGCATTCGGGGCAGTTGTGGGTCGTCGACTCGATCTTGGCGGCGGAGCGGTCCCGGAAATGCGTGTACGGCTTCACGACGAGGAAGTAGACCACCGCGGCGATCATCAGGAACGAGATGACCGCGTTGATGAAGTTGCCGTACATGAAGTTGGACTGCCCGACCGAGACCTTGAGGGAGGAGAAGTCGGGCAGGCCGCCGAACGCCGAGATCACCGGCGTCAGCAGATCCGCCACGAACGACTGGACGATCGCGTTGAACGCGGCTCCGATGACGACCGCGACGGCCAGGTCGATGACGTTCCCCTGCGTGAGGAACTTCTTGAATCCGTTCATGGGGAGAAGCGTAGCCGAATGATTACTTTAAGTTAGGACTGATCGTGATCGACAGGTGGCCGCCCGCTTGGGCGGCTGCCAGCTCGGCCGCCTGGCTCGTCGTGGTCGCGAGCACGACCAGGGAGCCGTGGGCGCTGGTGTGCTCGGCGGGCGGCGGGATGGTGATGACTCTTACGCCTTCGGCGATCGCGCGGGCCGGCTGGCCGCCGTCCCATGCCGCCAGGACGCTGATCGTGGCGCCGGGGGCGATGAGGGCGGCGGCGGCCGCATCCGCTATGCGTACGGGAGTCGCGACCAGGCCCGGTGGCAGGCGGAAGGAGTCGAGGAGCCGGACGTCGGTCAGCGGCTCGCCCTTGCGCATGGGAGCGGTCAGGACGCGACCGGCGGCCGCGGTGCGTACGGCGCCTGCTGGCGGGTGGTTGAGCGGGGTCGGGTGGAGGTCGTCCGGGCGAAGGGGGCCGGGCGACAGGTCGCGGGCCGCTACGAGAACCGTCGAGGCGGGGGTGGGGCGGGTGGCGACGAAGGCGGACATGACGGCTATGGCGGCCAGCGCCGCCGCGATGAGACGGCGGCGTCGGCCGTAGCGCTGGATCCAGGCCTGGATCACGGCAGCTCGAAGGGAAGCTTGATGCCGTCGAGCGCGGAGCCGCAGGAGCAGGCGCGCTCGTGGGGGAGCGCCTGGACGGTGTCGGCGACCAGGGTGCGCATGCGCGTGACGTTTTGGGCGAAGAACTCGAGGACCTCGTCATGGGTGACGCCCTGCCCGGCCTCCACCCCCGCGTCGTGGTCGGTCACCAGGGAGAGCGAGGTGTAGCAGAGGGCCAGCTCGCGGGCCAGGATCGCCTCGGGGAAGCCGGTCATCCCCACGATCGACCAGCCGTTGCCCGCGAACCACTGCGACTCCGCCCTGGTGGAGAAGCGCGGGCCCTCGATGACGACCAAGGTGCCGCCGTCGACGGTCGCCCAGCCGCCCGAACGAGCGGTCCGCACGGCCGCGGCTCTCCCGGAAGGGCAGTACGGGTCGGCGAACGAGACATGGACCGCGCCGTCTATGTCGTAATAGGTCTGGACGCGGCCAGACGTGCGATCCACGAGCTGGTCGGGAATGACCATGGCGCCCGGGCCGTACTCCGCTCGTAGCGAACCTACGGCGCTCGGCGCGAGCACCTGGCGGACGCCGAGCGAGCGCAGAGCCCACAGGTTGGCGCGGTAGGGGATGCGGTGCGGCGGGAAGCGGTGATCTCGCCCGTGGCGGGGGATGAACGCCACCGAACGCGAGCCGATCCGCCCGACCGTGACAACATCGCTCGGGGGGCCGTAAGGCGTCGCGAGCTGGATCTCCTCCGCGTCGTCGAGCAGGGAGTAAAAGCCGGAACCGCCGATGACGCCGATGTCTGCGCGAGTGACCATGGCGGAGAGAGTAGCCGGACCGGGGAGGGGTCAGGGTGGGCCGAATGCGATTCTGTGGATAACTTCGTCGCAGCGAGTAGGCACACCAGTACGAAGAGTAGGATCGCCGCATGCGGCAACAGGGCCTCGGGCTCATCATCATCGCGCTCATGCTCGGCATGCTGCTGGCCGCGCTCGATCAGACCATCGTGTCCACGGCGCTGCCGACGATCGTGAGCGACCTCGGCGGCCTCGAGCAACTGTCGTGGGTCGTGACGGGCTACATGCTCGCCTCGACGGTCTCCACGCCACTCTGGGGCAAGCTGGGCGACCAATACGGCCGCAAGAGGCTCTTCATCGCCGCCATCGTCATCTTCCTCGCCGGCTCCGCGCTGTGCGGGCTGAGCCAGAACATGGGGGAGCTCATCGCCTTCCGCGCCGTTCAGGGGCTGGGCGGCGGCGGGCTGATGGTGCTGGCGCAGGCGATCGTCGGGGATGTCGTCTCGGTGCGGGACAGGGGGAAGTACCAGGGCTTCTTCGGCGCGGTCTTCGCCGTGTCCAGCATCGTGGGGCCGCTGCTCGGCGGGCTGTTCGTCGATCACCTGTCCTGGCACTGGGTCTTCTACATCAATCTGCCGCTGGGGGCGGTCGCGCTCGTGGTGATCGTGGCGGCCCTGCCGAGTGACGACAAACGTACGAAGCACACGATCGACTACGCGGGGGTCGTGCTGCTCGGCGGGGCGACGTCCTGCCTCGTGCTGATCACGACCTGGGGCGGCACGACGTACGCGTGGAGCAGCCCGGTCATCGTGGGGCTGGGCGCGGCGGCGGTGGCGTTGCTGGCGGGCTGGGTGTTCGTCGCACGGCGGGCGGCCGAGCCGGTGCTGCCGCTCGGGCTGTTCGGGCACCGGGCGTTCACGATGTCATCGATCGTGGGGTTCGTGGTGGGGTTCGGCATGTTCGGGGCGCTCACCTATCTGCCGCTGTACTTGCAGATCGTGCATGGGGTGAGTCCGACTTTGTCGGGTGTGTACCTGCTGCCGATGATGGGCGGCATGCTGACGATGTCCATCATCAGCGGGCAGATCATCTCCAAGACCGGGAAATATCGGTTCCTGCCCATCACGGGCACGGCGGTGGCCGGGGTCGGGATGTCGCTGCTGTCCACGATGACGGAGCAGAGCAGCCTGTTCACGCTGGGCGTATATCTGCTGGTGCTCGGCATCGGGCTCGGGATGACCATGCAGGTGCTGGTGATCGTGGTGCAGAACGCGGTCGACTTCAAGGACCTCGGGGTGGCGACGTCCGGGGCGACGTTCTTCCGGTCGATCGGGGGGTCGTTCGGAGTGGCGACGCTGGGGTCGGTGTTCACGGCCACGCTCAACGCGGATCTCCGGCGGGCGCTCAGCGGGGCCAGTCTGCCGGCCGGGTTCGATCCTGTGCGCGTTCAGGAGGATCCGACGGTCATCCGGCGGCTGCCGCGGGAGCTCGCTGCCGACTTTCTCCATGTTTACGCCGATGCGATCGCGGCCGTCTTCCGGGTGGCGGCGCCGATCATGTTCGGGGCGTTCCTGCTTTCCTGGTTCATCCCGCAGGCGCGGCTGCGGGAGACGACCAAGGCGGCGGATCTGGGCGAAGGGCTGGGGGCCACGTCCGCCGAGCGGTCGTCGCTGGCCGAGGTCGAGAGAGGGCTGGTCCGCCTGGCCGACGCGGACCTGCGGCGGGGCTACTACGACAGGCTCGGTGCGCTGGCCGGGTTGAGCGGGATCCTGCCCCAAGGGGTCTGGGTCATCGCCAGGCTGGGAGGGGAGGGATGGGTGAAGGCCGCGGCGCTGGCTGAGCGGGCGAACGTGAGCAGGGCCCAGGGGCGGCCCTACGTGGATCAGCTGGTCGAGGGCGGGCTCGTGCGGCGCTCTGACGACGGCGAATCGCTCCGGCTCACCGAGGAGGGAGATCAGGCGGCCATGCGGCTCGTGCGGTGCTCCCGGGAGGGGTTGAGCAGGCTGGTGGCTGATTGGGGGGTCAATCCGCAGCTTGAGCAGCTGGTCGATCGGATCGCGCCGGAGCTGCTGGGGGCTGATGCCGATCGGCCTCGGTAGGGCTCCGGCGAGGGTTTCAAGCTCGGGCTGAGCGGGCGCGCCAGATCGTCGTGCCGGCCCGTGGAAAGACGTGCCGGGACGCGGCAAGCGTACAGGGCCCGGAAATGCTGGACGGCCGTGCCCGGGACAATCCGTCCGGGCCGGCCGGAAACGTCAGTTGGAGGCTGCGGCGGGGGCGGCGGCCGGGGTGGATGAGGAGCTGGAGTCTGAAGACTTGCCCTCAGCCGGCTTCGACGAAGGCGAAGTGGCGGAGGTCGTGGAAGGTGAGGTCGACGAAGAACGGTTGTCCGTCCGGTAGAAGCCGGAGCCCTTGAACACGATGCCGACAGCGGAAAAGACCTTCCGCAGGTTTCCCTCGCAATTCGGGCAAACCGTCAGCGCATCGTCGGTGAACTTCTGAACGACCTCGAGCTGCTCGCCACAGTCGTTGCAGGCGTACTGGTAGGTCGGCACGCGCCCCTCCTTCAGGTCTGGCACTCGAGCGATGCGACTGCTAATGGTAACCGATTGGAACAAAGACCTATTCCAACCCCCGCTCTCCGTACCATCCCGCCAGCTTCCCACTGCGGCTGACGGCGCGCAGACGGCGCTCCACCTGGTCGCGGCAGGCGGCGGTGGTGACCAGCAGGAGCTGATCGTCCACCCGGACGCGGGTGGTGCCGCTGGGGACGAAGGATTTGCCGTCGCGTACGACGAGAGTCACCGCCGCGCCTGCGGGCAGACGGAGCTCGAAGACCTCCACCCCGTGCAGCCGCGAACCCGCGGGGATCTTGACCTGCAGCAGGTCCGCCTTGAGCTCCTCCAGGGGCGCGGACTCCACCTCGAGATCGTGCGCCTCCCCAGGCGCGCCGACCCCCAGCAGCCGGGCCGCGAGCGGCAGCGTCGGCCCCTGGAGCAGCGTGAACACGATGACGATCACGAAGACCTGGTTGAAGATCTCCTTGGAGCCGTCCACGCCCGCGGCCCAGGGGATGGTGGCGAGCACGATCGGGATCGCGCCGCGCAGCCCGGCCCACGACAGGAACGCCTGATCGCGCCAGCTCGTCCGGCCGAGCCGCACGGCCCAGGCCAGGAGAGAGCTCACCACGACGGAGAGCGGTCGCGCCAGGAGCACCAGCACGGTGCCGGTGATCAGGCCGGGCACGATGGCCGACGGCATCTCGTCGGGGCTGGCCAGCATGCCGAGCATGACGAACAGCCCGATTTGCGCCAGCCAGGCGGAGCCCTCCGCGAACCCCCTCGTCGCCGCCCGGTGCGGAAGGCGTGAATTGCCCAGGATCAACGCCGACAGGTAGACGGCCAGGAAGCCGGACCCGTGCAGCAGCACGGCGCCGCCGTACGAGACGAAGGTGAGGGCCAGCACGGCGATGGGATAGAGGCCGGAGGCGGGCAGGGCGACGCGGCGCAGCGCGTACGCGCCGGCGGGGCCGACGGCGAGCCCGACCGCGGCGCCGATGATCAATTCGACCGAGGTTTCCAGCAGGAACGTTCCCACGGTCGCCGATGAGCCGGACGCCCCGCTGAGCAGCACGACGGCGATGACCGTCGGCGCGTCGTTGAAGCCGGACTCCGCCTCCAGCACGCCCGCCAGCCGCGAGGGCAGCGGCAGCCTGCGCAGCACGGAGAACACGGCCGCGGCGTCCGTCGAGGCCAGCACCGCGCCCAGGATCAGCGCCGTCGACCGATCTATGCCGAAAAGCGCCTGTACGACGAACGCCAGCACGACGATGCTGACCGTCACGCCCACGGTCGCCAGCACCAGGGCAAGCGGGACGGAACGTCGCACATGGGACCAGTTCGTGGTCAGGCCGCCCTCGGCGAGGATGACCGCCAGCGCCGTCAGCCCGATCTGCTGGGCCACCTGCGGGCTGTCGAACGGGATCCCGAACCCGGCCTCGCCCAGAATCAGGCCGAAGCCGAGAAACAGCAGAAGGCTGGGCAGACCGCTGCGATGCGCGATCCGGACGAACGCGATGGCGGCGATGACGATCACGGCACCAAGAAGGAGCCAGATATCAAGCGTCAATCTGGCTCCCTCCCGTATCTTCGTTCACATAAGAGTAGTGAGTCCCGCAGGGGTCATCGCAAAACGGACCGGGCGGTCGTGCGCCTCCGACGGAACTCCGTCGATCAGCTCGCCCTCGTGCAGCAAGGCGACCGTCGGAACGTTGGGACCCACTCTGGCCAGGGCTCGATCGTACGAGCCGCCGCCCCGGCCGAGGCGTACGCCCGTCTGCCTGTCCACCGCCAGCGCCGGCACGATCACCAGCGCGGCCGTGCGGACGGCCGCCACGCCGCGGCGGGTGTCGACCGGCTCCATGATCCCGTAGCGGCCGGGGGCGAGGGTGTCGGGCCCGTCGTACACGGCCCAGTCGAGATCATTATCGGTGCGCAGGACCGGCAGGATCACCGTCGCGCCATGTTTCCAGAGAGCGAACACGAGCCCGTGCGTATCCGGCTCCGACCCCGTTGACCAGTAGCAGGCCACAAGACCGGCCATTTGCACCCACGGCTGATCGAGCAGCGTCTCGCGGACCTTGACGGCGTTTGACCGCAATTGCTCAGGGGAGAGCGAGGTACGCGCCGAGTTAAGCTCGCGGCGCAGGTTCAGCTTGTCCACAGGTCCCTCCACTAGGGTCTACTCATGGCTGACTTCGACCCTGTGACGAAAGCCGTCGTGCCCGCCGCGGGTCTGGGCACCCGGTTTCTTCCGGCGACCAAGGCGACACCCAAGGAGATGTTGCCCATCGTCGACAAGCCCGCGATCCAGTATGTCGTCGAGGAGGCCGCCTCCGCTGGGCTCCTCGACGTGCTCATGGTCACCGGCAAGAACAAACGGTCGATCGAGGATCATTTCGACCGGGCGTTCGAGCTGGAGGAGGCCCTTGAGGCCAAGGGCGACGAGCAGCGGCTGTCCCAGGTCCGCGAGCCGGCCGCGCTGGCCACACTCCATTACGTACGCCAGGGTGAGCCGAAGGGGCTCGGCCACGCGGTGCTGTGCGCCAAGCAGCACGTCGGCGATCACCCGTTCGCCTGCCTGCTCGGCGACGACCTGATCGACTACCGCGACCCGCTGCTCAAGCGCATGATCGAGGTGCGCGCCACGTTCGGCGGCAGTGTGATCGCGCTGATGGAGGTGCCCAGGGAGCAGGTCTCTCTTTACGGCGTCGCGACCATCGAGGCCACCTCCGAGGACGACGTCGTGCGGGTGACCGACCTGGTGGAGAAGCCGCCGGTCGACGAGGCGCCGTCCAACTGGGCGATCATCGGGCGCTATGTGATCGACCCTGCCGTGTTCGAGGTGCTGGAGAACACTCCGCCTGGCCGCGGCAACGAGATCCAGCTCACCGATGCGCTGCGGACGCTCGCGGGCCGTGGCGCCGAGGAGGGCGGGCCGGTGCACGGCGTGCTGTTCAGAGGACGGCGATACGACACCGGCGACAAGCTCGACTATTTGCGGACGGTGGTGAAGTTCGCCGCCGATCGGGAGGATCTGGCACCGGATTTCGTGCCGTGGCTGCGGGAGTTCCTCGATGAAATCGGTTGACGCGCATCTGGCGGAGATCCTCGCCACTGTGCGTCCGCTGGCGCCGCTTGAGCTGGAGCTGGAGCAGACGCTCGGGTCGACGCTGGCCGAGGAGGTCACGTCGCCGGTGCCGCTGCCGCCGTTCGACAACTCGGCCATGGACGGCTATGCCGTGCGGGCGGCGGACGTCGCGGACGTTCCGGTCACGTTGCCGGTGATCGACGATATCGCCGCCGGGTCCGTGGAGCTGCGCGCGATCGGTCCTGGGCATGCCGTGCGCATCATGACCGGAGCACCCCTGCCCGCGGGGGCCGACGCCGTGGTGCCGGTGGAGTGGACGGACGGGGGGACGGTCTCCGTCCGGATCGACCGCTCCGCCCAGTCCGGCAACGCGATCCGGCGCGCGGGGGAGGACGTACAGGCCGGCGAGGTCGTGCTCAAGCCCGGCACCGTGATCGGCCCCGCGCAGCTCGGGATCATCGCCGGGGTGGGCCGGCGGCGCGTCTGGGCGCGGCCGCGACCCCGCGTCGTGGTCATCTCCACGGGCGCCGAGCTGGTCGAGCCGGGGACGCCGCTGGTGCTCGGGCAGATCTGGGATTCCAACAGCTACACGCTGACCGCCGCCGTGCGGGAGTCCGGCGCCGAGGGCTTCCGGGTGGGGGCCGTCGGGGACGATCCGGCCGTGCTGCTCGATCAGCTCGACACCCATCTGGTACGCGCCGATGCGATCATCACCAGCGGCGGGGTCTCCATGGGGGCGTACGAGCCGGTCAAGGAGGCTTTGTCGCCGCTGGGGACGGTTCGCTTTGAAAAGGTGGCCATGCAGCCGGGGATGCCGCAGGGGTTCGGCGTCCTCGGGGAGGATCAGGTGCCGATCTTCGCCCTGCCCGGCAATCCGGTGTCGTCTTTCGTGTCTTTCATGCTGTTCGTGCGTCCTGCGCTCGACAAGATGCGCGGGCTGCCCGCCGGAGTGCCGGAGACGCTGACCGCGCGCGTCACGGGGCCGCTGCGGTCGCCCGCGGGGCGGAGATCGTTCCTGCGGGGCGTGCTGTCCTCCGACGGCACGGTGTCGCCGGTGCACGGGCAGGGCTCTCACCAGCTCGCCGCCCTGGCCCTGGCGAACGCGCTGATCGTGGTGGCCGAGGACGTGACCGAGGTGGCGGAAGGCTCGTCCGTGGAGGTGGTCCGGCTGTGAACGGAGTGATGGTGGTGATCCCGTCGTGGGCGAGCTGACCCATATCGACGAGACCGGGGCCGCTCGCATGGTGGACGTCTCCGCCAAGGACGTCTCGGCCCGCACCGCCACGGCCACCGGCCGGGTGCTGCTGTCGGCCGCCGTGGTCGAACTGCTGCGGTCGGGCGAGGTGCCCAAGGGCGACGCGCTCGGGGTGGCGCGGATCGCGGGGATCATGGGGGCGAAACGGACGCCCGACCTGATCCCGCTCTGCCATCCGATCGCGTTGCACGGGGTGAAGGTCACGCTCGACGTCGAGGACTGGGGCGTGGCGATCACGTGCCGGGTGAAGACGGCCGATCGCACCGGGGTGGAGATGGAGGCGCTGACGGCCGTCTCCGTGGCCGCGCTGGCCCTGATCGACATGGTCAAGGCGGTGGATCCGGGCGCCGTGATCACGGATGTGCGGGTGGAGGAGAAGCTGGGCGGGAAGACCGGGCGCTGGACGCGGGAGGCTGAATGATCCGGGCGTTGGTGATCACGGTGTCGAACCGGGCTTCAGCTGGGATTTATGAGGATAAATCCGGGCCGCTGCTGGCCGGCCTGCTGCGCGCCGATGCGGGGTGCGAGGTCGTGGACGGTCCTGTCGTGGTGCCCGACGGTGAGGCGGTCGAAGGGGCGCTTCGCGACGGGATCGCGGGCGGCTATCACGTCATCGTGACGACCGGCGGGACGGGGCTGACGCCTTTGGACCTGACGCCGGAGATGACCGCCCGGGTGATTTCCCGGGAAATTCCGGGGATAGCCGAGGCCATTCGGCAGGCGAATCGGGAAAAGGTTCCGACGTCCGTACTCTCCAGGGGTTTGGCGGGTCAGGCGGAAGACACCTTGATCGTTAATTTGCCTGGATCATCCGGTGGCGTGCGGGATGGCGTCGCCGTGCTCGCTCCGATTCTGCGGCATGCTGTTGATCAAATTCGTGGCGGCGATCACTCGCGCTGATGGGTGATTCGGAGCGCCGATCGGTGATCCGTGGCGACATCGTGCCCGATAGGGGGATGATGAGAGGTGTGGATCGACTTCGTGGCTGGCCGGCGACCCTCAACGAGGGTCCGGTAGGCCTCCGGCCGCTGCGGCTGAGCGACGTACGTGTGTGGCGCGAGACTCGGCTGCGAAACGCCGACTGGCTGCGCCCCTGGGAGCCGAGCAATCCTGAGACGCCGCTGTTCAGGACCGGGCTCGGCCCCTACATCTCCATGGTCGGCACCCTGCGCCGCGAGTCCAGGCAAGGGCTGGCGCTGCCGTGGGTGGTCACGTACGAGGGGCGCTTCGCGGGGCAGCTGACGGTGGGCGCCATCGTGTGGGGATCCGCCCGTACGGCGCAGGTCGGATATTGGATAGACGGCGCGCTGGCCGGCAAGGGGATCACTCCCACCGCCCTCGCCATGGCCGTTGACCATTGCTTTTTCACCACCGGATTGCATCGGCTAGAAGCGAACATCCGACCCGAGAACCAGGCCAGCCGTAGAGTGGTTGAGAAGCTCGGATTCAGGGAAGAAGGCATTCGGCGTCGCCAACTCCACATCGATGGAGCCTGGCGCGACCACATTTGCTACGCGCTGACCGTCGAGGACGTTCCCGGTGGGCTGCTCGTGCAGTGGCGTCGTGCCCGTGAGTCAGCCGCTCACGGTGGGTCTCCCGTCGAAGAGGTTTGACGATCTCGCGACACACCGCACCGAATGCTCGTCAATCAGTGACACGCGGTCTTACGGTGCGTGACGTGAGCACATTGAAGACGCAACGAACACACCCGCGTCTTCATGCTGCCCGGAGGTGGTCGTGAGCAGCGTCCTCCTCTATCTGGCCATCGTCGTGATGTGGCTTTGTGTCCTGATTCCGATGTGGCTGCGCAGGGACAAGACGAACCTCGCAGAACTGGCCGAACTCGAAGAGCACTACACCGGCGAACACCAGCTTCCCGACCTCGACAATCTGGACTCTTCAGACGCCGACGAGGACGACGGGGTCGAGATCGAGAAGGTCGATGTCCGCCAGTTCCGGTGGCGCCGCCGGGCCATCATCGTGGCCCGCCGTCGCCGCCTCCTGTTCTTCACCGCTCTGCTGGTGCTGGCGTCCGTGGTGACGGCCGCGGTCAAGATGATCCCGTGGTGGGGCGTGGCGCCCTCAGTCGTCATCATGCTGGCGTACATGGCGTTCCTGCGCATTGCCGTACAAGTGGACAGGGAACGCCGCGAGCGGGGCCGCCAGGCGCGCGCAGAGCGGCTGCGGCGGGCACGGGAGCAGCAGCGGCGGGTGGTGGAAGAGGCGGAGGCCGAGATCATCGATCTCGCGGCTCTCAACGCGGACGTCCTGTTTGACCAGTACGCCGAACCGCCCAGGCGGGCGGTGGGGGACTGAAAGGGTGGCGCGAGGACTCCCGGAAGTTTGCTAATCTGGTCGAGTCCTTGGGGATGTAGCGCAGTCCGGTAGCGCACTTCGTTCGCATCGAAGGGGTCAGGGGTTCGAATCCCCTCATCTCCACAAGGAAGATGCAGGTGAGAAGGGTCTTCGGAGTCATCCGAGGGCCCTTTTCCTATGCCTGAAAGTCGATGGGAGCCATCCCACCCGGACTCTCTTCCCGTGTCGGCTGCCGCCGAAGATGGTGTTCATCGTGTGGGCTCACCGGCCTGAGCTGGTGCCGCGGTTCCGAGTCCCGCTTCCTTGGTGATCTTGCCACGCCTCGCCTGCCTTGAGCTTCTGGGCGGCTTGGCCGATGTGGTGCTGACGGAGAGCTTCGGCCGCCAGCTTGATCATCTCCTCATTCGGAAACGATCTTCTATCGTGTTCTTCCGTTCCAGCTTGGACCTATTCGTGAACACCCTTGGACGTGAGCTTGCGAGGGTCAGATCGCCAAGCGGTTAATTCCAGGCGCCGGGCACCTGGTAGGGCACCTTGCCCTCGAGTTGTTCCTGGTCGAGTACCTCGCCCTCCAGCGGCACCGCAACGGTGACCTGCCGTCCCCAAGCGGAGTAACGAGTGTCCGCGTCGACGCGGAGCACGGAACCCTTCCAGTGGTGCATGACTCCCTTGGCCGT
The DNA here is from genome assembly GCF_039539705.1 of Nonomuraea rosea. NCBI lineage: Bacteria > Bacillati > Actinomycetota > Actinomycetes > Streptosporangiales > Streptosporangiaceae > Nonomuraea > Nonomuraea rosea. The sequence goes on from NZ_BAABDQ010000036.1 coordinate 49,866, forward strand.
TACTCGCTCCACCAGTCCAGCCGTGCTCAGACGGAGGGTGTAGGAGATGGTGCTGACGGGCTTGCTCCAGGAGTAGCCGCGGAAGCGCGAGGCAAAGGAACCCGAGACCTTGACCAGCTTGTCGGCCTTGATCATGCCCTTCACCACCCCGCCCCGCCAGGACGTGCGGTGGGCCAGCAGCGCCTTGAGCGTGGCGGGCTCCAAAACCTCCAGCAGCGGGTTACTGGCAGGCAGATCGGTGTGCGGGTAGCGCACCCAGTTCGTGCCCTGCGGAAGTGCGTCGGCGAATCGAGGGCCTGAGACGTAATCGTCGTAGCCTGACGAGATCACCCTCAGCGGCGTCTCTTCCAGGGCGGCGTCCTCCGCCATGTCGAATTCCTTCAGAGCGCTCTTCACCGCCTTGCTGTACTGCAGGCGCTGGGACGTATCAGAGGCGATCTCGCCTTGCGGTCCGAACCCCATCGTGCCATCCAGGCTCAAGGTGTAGTACACGCCGCGACCGTGATCCACCTTTGCGGTGGACACGATGTTCACGCCCTTGCCGCGGATCAACGCGGACCGGAGCTCCGTTACCGGGTTGGTCGCGGACGCTGCCTGCGCAGGGGCGGCGACGAGCTGTGCCAGACCCGCGATAAGGATGACACCCACGACGGTCCGCTTCATCACGATTCCCGGGAAATTGGTCGGAAGGACGCAACAATCTTGTGCATACGAGATCAACTGTCAAGCCGAACCACGATCATGGACGAACGGAACGCTGCGCACCTCCAACCTCTCCATGGCGGCCTTCAAATACCTGCAGGGTGATGATCGCCTGTGGCCGGATGGTCGTCGTCATGAGATGACGATGCGAAGTTCGTTTGTTGCCGTGGTCGGGTCGGGGAGTTCGGGCGCGGCCAGGGGTTTCAAGGTGGTGCCGATGCGTTGGCTGCTCGGTGAGCCCGTACGTGCGCGAGATGTCACGGGCGGGGGCGCTGTCTCGTCTTGGGGGCTGCAGGCATTTCCGATCAAGGAGTGGGCGATGAACCTCACGTTGTGGATCGCGGCCGGACTGCTGGCCGTGGTAGCGCTGAGCGGCGGCATCAGCAAGGCGTTCGTGCCCAAGGAGAAGCTGGCCGCGCTCCATGGTGGGGGATGGACCGCGGACGCCGGCGCCGGCTTCGTCAGGACCCTGGGTGTCCTTGAGCTCCTGGCTGCGGCGGGCTTGATCCTGCCCGCCGCGCTCGACATCGCGCCGGCTCTGGTGCCGGTGACCGCGCTCTGCTGGGTTCTGCTGATGATCGGCGCGATGATCACCCATGGTCGACGTGGCGAGTTCGCGTTCGTGGCGCTGAACCTGGTTTATCTCGCGGTCGCGGCGTTCATCGCGTGGGGCCGCTTCGGCCCCTGGCCCTTCACCGGCTGACTGGTGTAGCGAGGTCACCAGGTGACGGCCACGACGACGAGCGGGGCCGAGCTGGGGTTGCGCGCGGAAGGGGCGATGCTGGACGGCCTGGACGCGATGTCGGCCGGTGAGGTGGTGGCCATGGCTCAGCCGGACGCAAGCGTGGCCTCGTGCTGCGCACCGTCTCGTCCATGAACGGTCACGACGCCACGACTCTCGGCCCACGCCTCCGCAGACGGATCATCGGCCTGCTGCGCGTCCGGGACTCCGTTCCGCGCGGGACCGGCCGCTGGACCCGGAGCCTGGCCGCGGGCCTCTACTCTGGTCAGCCAAGAGGCGAGGACGGGCGGTGGGCGGGTTGGCGGAGCTGTGGCGGTCCGACCGCGCCGTCCGGCTGGCACCGGCCGCCGCGGTCGTCTGCAGCGCCTTGCTGCCGCTGGTGCAGGTCGGGCTGGCGTTCAGCGACGTTCTCGGTGCCGGCCGGCAGCGCGGCGTTGCTGCGAGTTGGAGGCCGCGCTCGACGTGGCCGACCTGCTGTCGCTGCCCACGCCCGCGCGGAGCGCCCTGGCCTGGGCCAGCAGAGAGGGCACCACGAACCCGCTGCGCCACAGCCAGGCCGGCACTTGCACCATCACCCTGTTCCAGCAGCACAGGAGAATACGGCTCACCGCCCGGCTCCGGGCTCACGGGAGTGGCCGAGCGGGCCGAAGCCGCCTCCGGCTCGTCCCAGGCCGGTGTCCACGACGGCCGGTTCCGGCTGTCGGTCGAGGTCCCGGTGGAGGTCGCGGTGGAGGTCGCGGTGGAGGTCGCGTGATCCGCGTACTGGGCACCGCGGACAAGCACATGGTCTGTACGGCGCTGAGGGATGGAGAGGGGCACGCATGGATCTGCGACCGGAGTTGCTGCCCTTGCCCGTCTCCCATGAGCGCCTGGAGCAGCTGAGCGGGCAGATCGGCCGGATCGCCGAACTCATGGAGACCGGCAGGCTGATGGAGGCACGCGAGGCCGTCGCCGCATTCAACCTGCAGACCGGACACAGCTACGAGCCGTCGGACTTCGCCGCGTACTGGGAATCGCAGCGGCTGGAGGACTTCTCCCGGGATGCCGCCCGACCGGAGCGGCCCAGGGTATCGGACGTCACCCGGGAAGAACTCGCCGAAATCGTCCGCAGGATCATGGAGGCCGACCCTGACTCCGACTACTACCTACGCCTGCTGGAGGCCAACGTGCTCCATCCACGCGTCAGTGATTTGATCTTCTGGCCACCGGAAGAATTGCAGGACGCCACGGCTGAGGAGATCGTTGAGGCCGCCCTCGGCTATCGCCCCATCGCACTGTGAACGTGCCCAATTGTTCAGGTGGCCGGGGCGGCGATCAGTTTCCGGATGTCCAGGGGCTGGGCGAGGATCTGACCGAGGACCTGCTCCACATGGCGGAAGTGCGGTGTGGTGAAGTGCTCGGCGAGGGCTTGCGGGCCGGTCCACTCCTCGACGATCACCATGCGGGCGGGATCGTTGGGGTCGATGTAAGGCTGGTATGCCAGGCAGCCGGGTTCGTCCAGCGACAATTCGATCATGGCTTCCAGCGCTGTGCGGAGCCGGTCGTGCTGCCCAGGCAGGGCGACGCACTCGGCGATGACACAAAGAGACATGGTGTGGTCCTTCCTGTGGTCAGGGGCGGGCGGGGCCGGTGCCCGCACTGGAGCGGGTGATCACGTCGGCGATCTCATCCAGGTCGGCGGGGGCCGTAGACGGCGGCGGTGTCGATCCAGTTGACGCCGTGGGCGAGGGCGTGGCGGATCGTGGCGATGGACTCGGCGTCGTCGGTGGCGCCCCAGCCGAAGCGCCACCCCGAGCCCGACACCGCCCACGAGCCGAACCCCACCCGGGTGATCTCCATATCGGTACGGCCTAGCCGCTGGACGGGTAGGTGAGAAGAGGTCATGTACTGCTTCCGTAAGGTGAACCCGGCCGGGCGTCCGCCGCCCGTGACGGGGCCGGAACCGCTCCGGCGACGTCCACTCTGGACAGTGGCGACGGTCGTAGCCAGAGGCAGCGCGTGCCTGGGCACGGCATGCCCAGGCTGAATGAGCGCGGCCCCGTGATACTGGAGGGCATGGTGTTGGATCGACGCGCCGAATTGGGCGAATTCCTGCGATCTCGGCGAGCTCGGCTGCGTCCGGAGGAGTTGGGCCTGTCCGTGTACGGGCAGCGGCGCCGCGTCCCGGGGCTGCGGCGCGAGGAGCTGGCGCTGCTGGCCGGAGTCAGCGTCGACCACTACGTCCGGCTGGAACAGGGGCGCAGTCTGCACTTTTCCGCGGAGGTCCTGGACGCGGTGGCCCAGGCACTGCGGCTGGACGCCGCTGAACGTGCCCATCTGCATCGCCTGGCCAGCCCGGCCCCTTCCCCTGTGGTTACGTGCGGCGGTCGCCGGCCGCTGCGGTCGGGCATCGAGCGGCTGCTGTCCTCGATCCAGGACGTGCCGGCCTACCTGGTCGATCGCAACACCACGGTGCTGGCGTGGAATCAGCTGGGGGCCGCGCTGATCACCGACTTCGGGGCGCTGCCGCCCGGGCAGCGCAATATGGCCCGGCTGACCTTTCTGGACGAGGGCATGCGCTCCTTGTACGCCGATTGGCCGGCGCGGGCCCGTGACCTGGTCGGCTTCCTTCGACTGGACGCCGCTCGCCGGCCCGCGGACCCGTCCACGGCGGCCCTGATCGACGAGTTGTCAGCCGCCAGCTCGGAGTTTCGCGAGTTGTGGGCGGAGCACGGGGTGAAGGACAAGGGGCACGGACGGTACCGGTACCGGCATCCGCTGGTCGGCGAGCTGGAGTTGGCCTTCGAGACCCTGCGCCTGCCGGACGACCCGGGAGTGGCCCTGGTCATGCACACCGCGGACGAGGGATCGCCCTCCCACACCGCGCTCCAGCTCCTGGCCGGCTGGATCGGACAGCGAACACCCGTCGACTGAAGCACCCGGGCCCAAGAGCGCGCCGCTGGGAGCGCGTGAAGGGCCGGCGGCTGTCAGTCAATCCAAGGGAAGCCGTCGGGGTCAGCCGCGGATCGGGCCTGGATTATCGCGTCGTCGTGGCCGCGCACGTCGCTGAGGAATGGGAATTCCGCGGGCATCACCTGGATTTTGGCCACCGGCTGGGCCGACGCCAGTTTGGCCACCTGGTGCTGGCGGACACCGCGTATCGCAGGCTGATGCTCGAACCCCTCGGCGGACAGGAAGTAGACCGTTCCTTCCTGCCATGGGTCGAGGGCGAGTGCGGGCCGGCTGATGGAGAAGTAGTAGCAGGTCTCGCCGGCCAGGTCGCTACACGAGTTGACCATCGACAAGGGGTGATCGCGGTTGAGTATCGCGTAGAACATCGGCCAGATGCCGTCCGACGCGGCATAGACGGCTGTCCGATTACCGAAGGCGTCGCTGTCATAGGAGCGGCGGGGATCGAAGCGCTCGATCGAGGGATTGTTCGAGCCGTGGAGAACGTATCCGGCCTGCTCGGCGACGTAGCAAAGAAACTGCCATTTCGGTGCTGCCGACGTATAGGCAATCGGCTTGTCAGGTCCTTGGGCAACCGCGGCAGCGAGTAACGCGGCGAAGCCGGCCTGGGTCTTGTCGTCCGGGCTGAAGGGCGGCCGGGGAAGCCAAGAGGAAGGAAGATCCACCGCCTCAACCTACACAGGTGAACACTCCGCCAGAAGGCGGAAAGCGCCCGTCCTGATAAAAGCGGACGGGCGCTTTCCGCCTCTGACGCTACGGCCCGTGGCGGGCTTTCTCGCTACGGGCAGCCGGCGCTGACCACCTGCCAGGGCCCGCAGTTGTCGCCCGAAGACGAGCAGCACAGCCTCCTGGACCAGCCGGCCGATCGGCAGCTGTACTGGTATCCGCAGATCGCTGACGCGCGCACTTCCGGAATCACCAGCGCCAGAGCTCTGTCGATGAGCACTCCCACGTCCTGCCTCCTCATATCCCTTACCTACTGACGGTTGTGGCGATTATTGAGGCGGGCGTTGGCGGGCGGCTAGCGCGGCGCTAGCGCGGGTCTTTTCAGCAATTGAGGGTGGCGGTGGTCTGGGGGCGGCCCGAGGTGGGGTCCAGGGCTACGGGGAACGTTCGCCCGTCGGTCACCCTGATCTCGACCGCGCTCGGCCCCAGCCAGGTGACCGAGTCGAAGGCGTCATTGGGGTCGTCGCTGTTGAAGCAGCCGAGCTGCCATTCTCTGCTGAGCAGCCCTTCGTCCTTGCGGACGCTGAGCCACGTCACCGTGTCCGGCCCGAGCCCCGCGGTCGAGTGCTGCAGCCGGATCCGGTACGGGGCCGGTCCGTCGATGAAACCGCTCTCCTCGACAGAGGTGAACGCGAGGGCGACCAAGCCCCCGAACAGGGCGGCGGTCATACCCAGGCCGGCCACGATGACCATGACGTTGCGAAGCCACAGCTGCCGCAGCCCGACGGCGCAGGCCGCCATCAGGAGGCAGGCGAGCACACCGAGCGCGAACGGATGGTTCAGGTATTCGCGCCAGAGCACCAGGTCGGAGTCCTGGTAGTAGACCAGAACCGCGAGGCCGCCCACGCAGAGCGAAGCGGCCAGCAGGATGAGTGAGCGAGCAGGCATCGCGGGATCCTCGGGTCAGCGGCGGTTGAGGTCCTCGATCGCGAGTACGACGGCGGTGACGAGGCAGCCCAGCCCGACGCCCACCAGTGCGATCGCCGGTGCGGTCACGTTGCTCCATGATCCGGTGAGGACGACCGAGGCGGCCACCATGAGGAACAGCCAGCCGAGAAAGACGAGGCCACGAGCTCCGCTGATGCGCTTCAACGATCATCCTTTGGTCGGCAGGACTACTGATGATGGTCCATGTGTCGCTCTCCAGGGAAGAGCTGATCCAGCCTCAGACAGGGCGAAGGGGTCTTCGGGTGTGGGGCGGCCGAAGTGCGGACGCTGATCGTCATGCCTGCCGCCGGAACCGGCTGCTCGTTCACGGTTCGACGGGAGCCCTCCGGCGGACGACCTTACGAAAGTCAGGGTGCGGGCCGGACGATCGTGCAATGTGCCGTGCCCCGCCCGGCTTCTACCGTTCGTTCCCAGCGGACGGAAGGAACCCGATGAAGATGAAGAGGGTCGCGGCAGTGGCCGGGCTGGCTGGGGTGTTGCTGGCGCCGACGGGGGTGACGGTGGCGCGGGCTTCGGTGGCCACCGCACCCGCGCCGCCGAGTGCGAGTGCGATCGATGACTATGTGCGGGACTATGTCGGGCGGACCGGGCTGCCGGGTGCGTTGGTGGCCGTCACCAAAGGCGATCAGGTCGTGCATGTCGCGGGTTATGGGCACACGGCCGGCGGTGCGGCGATCACGAAGAGCACGCCGATGCCGCTCGCGTCGGTCTCCAAGTCGTTCACGGCCCTGGCGGTGCTTCGGCTCGCCGGCCGGCACAAGGTCGACCTGGACGCCCCCGTGCGGACGTACCTGCCGGAATTCACCATGGCCGACCCGCGTGCCGCGAAGATCACGGTGCGTCAGCTGCTCCAGCAGACGTCGGGGATGAGCGACCAGAGCTTTCCCGAGCTGACGCTTCCCGCGCCCGGCACGCTCAAGGACGCCGTCACGATGCTGCGCACCGCTCCGCTCGCCACCGAGCCCGGCACCAGGATGGCCTACCACAACCCCAACTACGCCGTCGCGGCGCAGCTGGTCGAGGTGGTGGCCGGGGTGCCGTTCGGCGAATACCTGGCCGCCGCCGTGTTCCGTCCGCTCGGCATGACGTCCACCACGACGGTGAACACCACCAGGGAGCTGCCCGAGGAGGGCGCGGGTTACGTCCGGGCCTATGGGCGGGTCATCGAGCGGTCCCATCCGAAGTGGTTTCTCAACGGCTCGTTCGGGGTCGTCAGCACCGCCGGCGATCTGGCCAGATGGCTGGTGGCGCAGAACGGCGCCGGTCACGTCCTTCCCGCGAAGACCCTGCGGACCGCTCAGGCCGCGTCCGGCGTCGGCGGCAGCACGTACGGCATGGGTTGGTACAGCGGCGCCACCGCCGGTGGCGCGCCCCAGCTCCAGCACACCGGCTGGCTGCTCACCCACAACTCCGCACAGACGCTCCTGCCCGCGAGCCGGTACGGCATCGCGGTCGTCACCAACACGGGGATGATCTCCGGCGACGACGCGCTCATCATCACCGGCGGCCTGATCGACCTCATCGAGGGTCGGCCCGGCGCCGGAGCGGCGCCCTTCACCACGACCGCGGACCCCTGGCTGGCCGGCCTGACCGTGCTCAACCTCGGACTCGGCCTCCTGGGGATCTGCCGTGCCCGCCGCTGGGCCCGCCGCCGCGTGGGCCGGGCCGCCTGGCGGACGGTCGTGCGGCTGGTCCCGTACGTGCTGCCGGTTGTGCTCTTCTTCGGGCTCGCGGACCTGATGGGGCTGTTGATGCGGCGGGCGGGGACGCTGGAGCTGATCACGTACGTGTGGCTTGCCCTGTATGTCTGGGCCGCCACGGGAGCGCTGGCCGCGGCCGGCGTCGTCGGCGCCCGGCTGGTCCATCTCGTCCGGGCGCGCGGACGGGGTGAACATGTCCGTATATCGAAGTACTTCGAATCGTCGGTGAGCATTTATCATCGAGGTCATGGCCGAGACCCCTACCTCCATGGATCCAGACCTGGTCGACGCGTTGCGGGCGCTGGCGAACCCGACGCGGCTGCAGCTGCTGTCCTGGCTGCGGGAGCCTGAGCGCAACTTCTCGCTGGAGGGCGCGATCGCCGACCCGGTCGAGGTGGGGGTGTGCGTGAGCCACATCCAGGCCAAGGTCGGGCTCGCGCAGTCGACGGTGTCGGCGTACATGGCCGAGTTGCAGCGGGCGGGGCTGGTACGAGCGACGCGGGTGGGCAAGTGGACCCACTACAAGCGCGACGAACAGCGGATCGCCGAACTCGTCGCCCGGCTCGGGCAGACGCTCTGACGTTCTGACGGTAGACGCCATCGCCACCTGTCCGCCTATGTCGACTCATATCGACATTCTGCGATATGTTGATGTCACTGACGGAGGCAATCACGTGAGGAGACGTGCCATGGGTGGCATTCCGGGCATGGACCTTGGAGCGTTCGGGGTCTACACCTTCGACTTCGAGCAGCAGCCGGCCGCGCGGCTGCGGGAGTCGGTCCAGGAGCTGGAGGAGCAGGGGTGGCGGTCGTTGTGGGTGCCCGAGCTGCTCGGGCGTGAGGCGTTCACGCACGCCGGCTACCTGCTGTCCTGCACCGAGCGGATGCACGTCGTCAACGGCATCGCGCAGATCTGGTCGCGGGGTGCGCGGTGGACGTACGGCGCCGCGCTCCTGCTGGCCGACGCCTATCCCGGCCGGCACCTGCTCGGGCTGGGGTTCGGCGGTGAGCAGCGGCCGGGGGTCAAGCCGCTGGCGGGCATGTCCGCCTACCTCGACGAGATGGACGCGGTCGAGACGATCAACCCCGCGCCGGAGACGCCGATCCGCCGCATCCTGGCCGCGTACGGGCCCAAGATGCTCGAACTGGCCCGCGACCGCGCCGCCGGCGCCCAGACCTACCACGTGAACGTGGCGCACACCGCCCAGGCGCGGGAGATCCTCGGGGCGGAGGCGTTCCTGGGGGTGGAGCACCCGGTGCTGTTCGAGTCCGACCCCGCCGTGGCCCGGACGATCGCGCGCGAGCACCTGCGGCCGTACCTGGGCACGCCGTACAACGTGGCGAAGTTCCGTCGGCTCGGATATTCCGAGGAGGAGATCGCGAACGGCGGCAGCGACCGGCTCGTCGACGACTTCGTGTTCTGGGGCGATCTGGACACCATCGTGGGCAAGCTGCACGCCCACCTCGACGCCGGCGCCGACCACGTCGCCGTGCAGGTGATCGGGATCGAGCCGGGGCGGTCCGCGAGGCCGTACTGGCGCATGCTCGGCGACGCGCTCCTGCCTCAGCGCGCCGGCGCCTGACGAGCCGGGGTCGCGTCGCTCGGGGGATGTCACACTTGCGCGCCGAATTTCGTCATGAGTGATATCAGGACATGGCACAGCGAGGTGAATCATGGCGACCTCCCCTTACTACACCGACCCCGACTCGTGGCGGATCGCGCTGGACGCGACCGAGGCGACGCTGTCGGTGAACACTGCGAAAGGCCCGCGGACCCTGTACGAAGCACCGCAGATCAACGGCGCCTTCTATCTGCGTCCGAGTGGATCGCTGGCGGGGTTCTCGATGCGGCTGCCGCTGGCCTCGTCACGCGCGGGCGAGCCGCCGGTGCTGTGGTGGGAATCGGCGGATCTCGACCTCGACGGGGCCGCGTGGCTGCGGCTCGGACAGCAGGAGGTTCTCAGCGATGTATCCGTGCTGCGCGCCGAGGTCCCCGGCGAGCGGCCCTATTTGAAGATCGTCATGGAGACGGTGTTCTCCTCCTGGAGCCTGCGGCTGCCCGCCCTGGCGTGGCGCCCGCCGCGGATGGTGACGCTCCGGCTGTTCAGTGAGATCCGTTCGGCTGAGGACGTGCCGGGCGGGCGCTTCATGGGCTGGTGACCAGTACGAGGGCGGGGTCGAGCGCCAGGGTGGCGACCGCCAGCGAGAGGAACACGATCGCCAGGTAGAACTGCGGGCAGAAGTCGCTGACCAGCAGGTGGGTGTAGAGGGCGCAGACGAAGTAGAGGACGAGGCCCGCGGCGGCGGCCGTGCCGATGATCGGGACGCCGAGCAGCCCGAGCACCAGCCCGAGCGCGCCGAGCGCTTTGAGTGCGCCGATCGGCCAGAACAGCCAGGACTCGGGCACGCCGGCCCGGGCGAGCGCGGGGCCGAGGGTGCGCATGATCGGCGCGAGCCGGGTCATGGCCGCGAAACCGGAGAAGGTGTTGCACGCTGCGGTCACCAGTGCCGTGACGATATAGGCGGTTGACATGGGCTGACTCATCCGTTTCAGGAGACGTGGGGTTCGCACCCAAGAGAGGGCGCGCGGCGAGAATGTGACATCAGGGATGAATCGCCGGAACATGTCACACCTGGCGCCTCGAATGACTCCTAGGCGGTCGGGAGCTTCCCTATCGGACTTTGATCATCTTGGAGACACCGTGAACACACCGCCTCGCCCGGGCCGGGGAGAGCGTACGAAGGCCGACACCGCATCCCAGGTGTTCGGCGAGCATCGCGAGCTGTTGTTCTCCATCGTCTACAACATGCTCGGCAGCGTCGGCGACACCGAGGACGTGCTCCAGGAAACGTGGCTGGCCTGGTCCGGGAGGGACCTGGCCGAGATCGGCAATCAGCGCGCCTACCTGGTCCGCGTCGCGGTCAATCAGGCACTCGCCCACCAGAAGGCGCTGCGGCGGCGTAAGGAGACGTATCCCGGGCCGTGGCTGCCCGAGCCGCTGGTCGCCGACACCGACGCGGCCGAGCCCGCCGTACGCGCGGAGTCGGTGTCGATCGCGATGCTGGTGGTGCTGGAGACGCTGACCCCGCTGGAGCGGGCGGTGTTCGTGCTGCACGAGGTGTTCGCCTACCAGCACAACGAGATCGCCGCCATGCTCGACCGCAGCCCGGCCGCGGTCCGGCAGATCGCCCATCGGGCGCGCGAGCACGTACAGGCGCGGCGGCCGCGTGCCCGGATCGACCGGCGCACGCACCAGGAGGTGACCGAACGGTTCATCGGGGCGGCCTTCGGCGGTGACCTGGTCGCGCTGATGGAGATGCTGGCACCCGAGGTCACCCTGTGGACGGACAACGGTGGCAAGTCCGCGGCGGGTGTTCCGCGCCCGATTCGCGGCCGCGACAAGGTCGCCCGGGTGCTGGTCGCCAACGCGGAGAGCAACGAAGGCATGGACATCCAGTACCGCCAGGTCAACGGTGATCCGTCCGTGGTCGTGTTCAAGGGGGCCGCGCCCTTCGCCGTGATGGTGCTCGACGTGGCTCCTGGTGAGGAGCAGGTGCGCGACATCTATTTCGTCAGCAACCCCGACAAGCTCGCCTCCATCCCGGACAAGCCGGCGCGAGGTCAATCGTGAATCAGCGCGGTCCCCAGGGAGATGGTGCCGCCGGGATTCAGCCCGAGGTCAACAATGCGCTGCGAGGCGCCTGATACGACGTCGACGCGGTAGTAGCCGAATGATCCCGGGCCTGCCTCGGGTGGATCTGCTTGGACGATGAATTCGCGGTCGGTCAGCCAGGCGTGACCGATGGCTTCGTTCGGCTCGGAAAGCAGATGAAGTTTGATTTTCTTGATGAGTTTCCCGGTCATGGCGTCAAGGGTGACGATGTGGTCGCCCTGAATGTGGGCGAGTGAGCGGCCGTCGGGGGAGAGGTCGCCGGCCGGGCCGGCGGCGGTCCATTCGCTGATGACGGTGCCGTCTCGCCGGAGGATGGTTGTTCTGTCCGATTCATCGAGGTAGTGGCACGTGCGCTGTGCCGCTATCCGGGAGGCGTCCCGGCTGACGCCGAGTATCGCGCAGAATCCGGGGACAGTGCTGGTCCGGCCGGTGGCGAACTCCGTGATCAGCAAACGGGGTTGCGCGCCGGCGAAGGAGACGGCGAAGAACCTTCCGTCGGGGGAGATCTCCAGGCTGCGAAAGTCCTCCATCTGCTGAGCGCCGAGTCGCGGGGAGATGGCTTTGCGTTGCCCTGCCGGCAGGTCCCAGCCCATGAACTGCAGGTAGCTCTTGCTGAAGTAGGCGACGTGATGGCCGTCGCGAGTGAGGCGGAGCGGGACGCTGTGACGCCGCGAACTGCGCAGCGTCACCTGGCTGGCCGCGTCGTGGAGCCCGATGTCGCTGTTGCAGGCTTCGTCGTCGCAGCCCATCCCATACGTGAGGTCGATGTCCTGCCTTCCTGCACCGAGCCGGTAATGGACCCGCAGCTGCCATTCGGTGCAGGGCACCAGCTGCGTACTGGTCTCTTCAGGAGGGAAGGCTGGACAGTTCGCGTCCTCGGGTATGAAGGCGTACTGCACGGGCGGGTCGAAAGGGCCTGGCTTCCATTCCGGGGTGGTGCTCGCCGGGCGATGCAGATTCCAGTAAAGGAAGCCGGCCCCCAGTAAGCAGGCGAGGAGAAGCGCGCGGGTTCTGCCCGGTCCATTCATTTGTTGAGATTCCCCCTATTTTGCGCCGATGCCGAGCGACACCATAAGGGAAGTGTGGCGGGCGTGCTGTACGTACCGGGCCTATGTTGCCGGGGGAGAAGCGAACTCACCGGCAAAGGAGTCGTACCGTGCGCATCACAGCGGCCCTGACCGAGACCCGAGGCGCGCCTTTCGCCCTGGCCTCCCTCGAACTGGACGATCCGCGCCCGGGCGAGGTTCTCGTGCGGATGGTGAGCTCCGGCGTCTGCCACACCGACCTGATCATTCGCGACCAGTGGTACCCGGTGCCGCTGCCGGCGGTGCTCGGCCATGAGGGGGCGGGGGTCGTGGAGGCCGTCGGCGACGGGGTCGGTTACGTGGGGCCAGGCGATCACGTCGTGCTGACGTTCAACTCCTGCGGCGGCTGCCGCATGTGCGACGCGGGGCGGCCCGCGTACTGCGACGGGTTCTTCGGGTGCAACTTCGGGGGCGCGCGACCGGACGGCAGCTCGCCCCTGCGCCGGACGGCGGGCGGTGACGTGCACGGCGTCTTCTTCGGGCAGTCGGCGTTCGCGACGCACGCCCTGGCCAATGAGCGCAACGTCGTGAAGGTGGACAGGGACGCACCCCTGGAGCTGCTCGGCCCGCTCGGGTGCGGCGTCCAGACGGGCGCGGGCGCGGTGCTGAACTCGCTCGACCCGCCGGCGGGCAGCAGCATCGCCGTGTTCGGCACCGGCGCGGTCGGCATGAGCGCGGTCATGGCGGCCGTCATCGCGGGCTGCTCGACCATCGTCGCGATCGACCTGAACGAGCGGCGCCTGGAGCTGGCCGGGGAGCTGGGCGCCACCCAGGTGATCAACGCCGCCGCCGGCGACCCGGTGGAGCGGCTGCGCGAGCTCACCGGCGGCCTCGGCGCCGACTACACCCTCGACACCACCGCGATCCCCAGCGTGCTGCGACAGGCGGTGGACGCGCTGGCCAACGGCGGCACCTGCGGCGTGATCGGCGCCGCCGCGCTCGGCACCGAGGTCTCGCTCGACATGACCACGCTGTTGTTCGGCCGGAGCGTGCGCGGCATCGTCGAAGGGGACAGCGTGCCGCGGCGGTTCATCCCCATGCTGGCCGACTTCCACCGGCGTGGCCGCTTCCCGTTCGACAGGCTGATCAGGACGTACGCGTTCGAGGACATCAACCAGGCGGTGGAGGACTCCGAGAAGGGGAACACGCTCAAGCCCGTGCTGACCTTCGGCTGAGGCGGGAGAGTCGCTCAGCCCGCAGAGGCCTCGCTGAAGGTGATCACGATGTACCGGCCGTTGGCGTAGCTGATCACGGGCCGCTGGAGCTGCTCACCCACGCGGCGGGCGACGGCCTGGAACAGCTCCACCATCTCCGGCGTGTCGGCGCTGACCCTGAACCGGCCGCTGGTGGTGAGGTGCTCGGCCACGAGGGAGGCGAAGGTCAGCTCGCTCCTGGCCCTCTCCTCCGCGTCGAGCGGGGTCCGCCGGAGTACGGGCTGGGTGCCGAGAGGGTGCGCCATTGCTGATCTCCTCGTGATCGCCGGCTTCCAGGATGCCACTCCGGCCGGACCGCTATCGACCGATTCGCCCCTCAGGCGAGCGCCGGGTCCTTGGTGACGGGGGCGTCCCAGTCGATCAGGTAGCGCTGCTCGGGGCCGACCGTCTTCTCCGGGTTCATGATGGTCTTCATCATGAGGGGCATCATCAGCGGCATCAGCACCTTGCCCACCGCCCCGGGGGCCTTGGCGTGGTTGATGCGCGCGGCGCGGGCCGCGACCTTCTCCACCCGGCTGCGCCGCAGGCGCTCGAAGGCGGCGTACGCGGACGGGATGTCCGGCAGATCACGCAGGCAGCGGGCCAGCTGCACCGCGCTCTCGATGGCCAGCGACGCGCCCTGGCCCGAGCTGTTGGAGGGCGCGTGCGCCGAGTCGCCGACCAGCACCATGCGGCCGCGGTGCCAGTGCCTGACCGGCGGCATGATGTGCATCGACCCCACCACCTGCAGCTCGTCGGCGTCGCTGGTCAGCATCAGCTCCCGGCCTGGATCGTCGTCGCCGTAGGTGGCCCGCAGCGTCCGCATCCAGTCGGCGGCGGGCACCGCGCGGGCCTCCGTGAGGCTCATCGGGCGCTCCTGCGGCAGGTTGACGCCCCACCGGGTGCCCCCGCCCGGCTCCGGCCAGTAGAGGTAGTACGCCCGTCTGCCGAAGGCGAACGTCATCGTGCCGGGCTCGTCGTCCACATCGTGCCGCGCGACCGCCTCGAAGCCGAGCAGCCCGGTGAACCGCGGGCCCGCCGCGTCCGGGTCGATGAGGCGGCGCACGGTCGAGCGGATGCCGTCGGCCCCGATGAGGACGTCGGCCGTGGCGGTGCTGCCGTCGGCGAAGGACGCGGTGACGCCCGTGCCGCTCTCCCGCACGTCGACCAGCCGCTTGCCGTACTCGATCGTGACACCGCCCGCGACGGCACGGTCGTGCAGGGCGCGGGTGAGCTGATTGCGGTGCACCTGCTGCTGCGGGGGCAGGCCGGTCAGCCCTGGCAGGTCCACGCGCTTGCGGCCCATCGTCATGACCGTGCGCCTGACCGGCGTGGCGATGGCGGTGACGGCCTCGTCCGCGCCGATGACGCGTAGGGCCGCGAGGCCGTTCGGGGCGAGCGCGAGCGTGCCGCCGATGCCGTCGGTGCGGTTCGGGTACGCCTCGTGGACGGTGGCCTCGATGCCCGCCGCGCGCAGCGCTAATGCGGTCACGGGTCCGGCGATGCCGCCGCCGATGACGATCGCGGTCTTTACCTCGGTCATGGTCTTTCTCCCTGAGTGTGCAGTCGGAACCGCCCTGGGAGAGGAGCCAGGCTATCCTCGTGGTTGCCGCCTCGGGCCTGACGCCTTCCCAGGTGTGGTTCGGGGAATGGGCCCCGGCGTGGTGTTGGCGCACCGCGCCGGGGCCGTCGCTCTAGTCCGCCGTATGCGCCTTGCCGGCGAGCTCCTGCACCTCCGCCGGCAGCTCGCCGGTTTCGTGGAAGGCTCGCCAGGCGTCCAGCCCCGGATAGGCGCCGGAGTCGAGCTCGGTGAGCAGGGATCGGATCCAGGCGGCCTCCGCCTCCTGGAGGGCCAGGTCGTACTCCGCCTCGACCAGGAACAACCGGGGGACCTCCCGCAGATGGCCCGCGAGCGTGTCGCGGGCCGCCTCGATGGCAGCCTCCACGGCGTCCAGCCGCTGCCGCAGAAGGCCCCTGGCCTCGTCCGGGTGCAGCACGGCGAGCACCGACAGGCCGGCGCGGAACCGTGGCTGCTCCTTGACCGGGGTCGAGACCAGCTCGCGGGCCCAGTCGACCAGCTCCGCGCGGCCGGCGTCGGTGATGCGGTAGACCGTCCGCTCAGGCCTGCGGCCTTCGCGGACGCTCTCCACGGCCGCGATCAGGCCGTGTTTGTCCATGTTGCGGACGACCGTATAGAGAGATCCCCACTTGATGTCCATGTCCTGGTCCTTGCCCCAGCCGCGGAGCGCCGTGGCGATCTCGTACGGGTGCATCGGCTGTTGGGCCAGGGCGGACAGGACGGCGAGGGCGAGCAGATTGCCGACCTTGCGGGGCTTCGGCATCGCCACTCACCTCAAGGATGCTCGTCAACGGATACTCGTAGACGAATATACGCTGACGAGCTTCCTCTCGGCAATCCCTCAGAAGTACTTGGACGTGAGGTCGGTCGTGGGCCAGGAGGACACGCTGACCTTGTTCATCTGGTCGTCGATCAGGTCGTAGTCGAGCGAGCCGGTCTCCTCGCGCCGGTTGAACACCACCGCGTAGCTGAACCCGTTCTGCAACCGCGCGAGATAGCTGAACGTGCCCGGCATCGAGCCGTTGTGCCAGGTGTTGAGATGGCCGGTGACCTGGCGCACCCACCAGCCGCCGCTGTACCAGGCGCCGTCTGCGGTGACGCCGATCTCCGGCTTGGCCACCAGCTTGGCGATCGAGGCCGCGCTCAGCACCGTGCCCGGCTTGTCGAAGGCGAGCGTCCAGCGGACCAGGTCCACGGCGGAGGCCAGCCAGCCGCCGTTCGCGTCCTGGTTGGGCATGTTGAAGCCGCCGTACGGATACGGGACGACGGTGCCGGAGGTGTCCATGACCGACTTGTGGGTGTACTGCGACTCGTACGCGATCTCGCCGGGCGCGGCCTCGCTCTTGAGGCTCTTGCCGAGCCGCATCCGGGTGATGGCCAGCGGCTTGAGCAGCTTGGTCTGGATGTACGACTCGTACGACAGGCCGGAGACCCGCTCGATGATCCGGCCGAGCAGCAGGTAGCCGTAGTTGCTGTAGACCATCTTCGAGCCCGGGGCGAAGTCGAGCGGGCGGGCGGTCGCGTACCGGATGATGTCGGCGTGCCCGATCGGCAGCGGGAGGTCGAGCGCGGCGGAGATGGTGTGGTCCAGCCAGAGCTGGTCCTTGGAGACGGCTAGGTCCCAGCCGCCCAGGTGCTGCATGAGCCGGAGCACGGTGATCTGCTCCATGCGGGCGTCGGCGGGGGTGAGGCCGAGCAGCTGCGTGACCTTGGCCGACAGGCTCAGCTTGCCGTCCTGGACCAGGCGCATGATCGCGGCCGAGGTGATGTTCTTGCTCAGGCTGGCGATCCGGAACAGCGACGTCGGCGACACCGTGGGCAGCGCCCTGGAGTAGTCGTTGTAGCGGTAGCCGCGGGCCAGCAGGATCTTGCCGTTCTTCATGATGGCGAGCTGGGCCGCGGTGATCTTGCGATCCTTCACGAAGGTCTTCAGCACGTTGTCGAACCCGGCCAGCGCGGCGGGCGCCGTACCCGAGGTCTGCACCACAGGTAACGGCGCGACCGCCTGCGCCGGGCGCGTGGCCGGCAGGACCGCGGCCGGCACCGCGATGGCGCCGGCCTTGAGAAGGTTCCTCCGGGAAAGCAGGGTCATGTCGCAAAGCCCCCAAGTCACATCCGTATCAGTGGGTCACACATCTTACGGACATGACGAAAAATGCAGCGCAGTGCGGCTCTTAGGCGAGTGCCGCCAGCGCCCGCAGGCCCTCCAGCACCTCTTCCGCCGTGGGGGCGTTCTCCGGATCGCTGAGGCACTGGATCATCACGCCCGACATGAGCGCCATCTGCACCGTCCCGATGGTGCGGACCGACCGCTCGGGCACCTCGCCCTCCGGCACGCTCTCCAGGATCGCCGCCATCCCGCGCCGTCCCTCGGCGGTGCCCTCCGCCAGTTGCCCGCGCAGCTCGGGGCGGCGCTGGGCCTGTAGGAAGAGCTCGACGGAGGCCAGCCACAGGCCCGGGTTCGCGGCGAACTGCTCGATCAGGCTCTCCCACATGCGGGCGAAGCCGGCGTCCGGGGCCAGGACGCGGCCCATCGAGTCGCCCCATTCGTCCAGCAGCGCGAACAACGCCTGGTTCAGCAGTTTCTCGCGCGAGCCGTAGTGGTAGCCGATGGCCGCCATGTTCACCCCGGCGGTGGAGGCGAGGTCGCGGACGCTGGAGCGGTCGTACCCCTTCTCCAGCAGGCAGCGCTTCGCTGCGTCGAAGAGATCTTCCCTGTTCCCCATGCGCAGGAGCATAGCAGCCGATTTATTCATGCGAACGCATTATGCGATCGCATAAATCCGGTGTACGGTCATCCCGTCGAGCGAGCCGAGTCGGCGAGGAGAGAGCAATGCGTAAGAAACTGATCGTGACGTTGGGCCTGGTGGCGGGACTGGCGACGGCCGCACCGGCGGTCGCCGCCCCAGCGGGGCAGGCCGCCGGTCCGGTGGTGAAGACCGCGGACGGCGAGGTCAGAGGCGCGGCCAGTGCCCAGGTGCGGAGTTTCCACGGCATCCCGTACGCCGCCCCGCCCGTGGGCGAGCGCCGCTGGAGGTCACCCGCGCCGGTCGTCCCCTGGACCGGCGTCCGCGACGCCACGTCGCCGGGAGCGCCATGCGCCCAACCGGCCGGCTACCCGATCGGAGTGCCCGGCGACGACGAGGACTGCCTGTACCTCAACGTCACCACCCCCGCCCGCGCCACCGGCAAGCTGCCGGTGATCGTCTGGATCCACGGCGGCAGCCTGATGTACGGCACGGGCGACATGTACGGCCCGGACCGCCTGGCCACGGGCGGCGCCGTCGTCGTGTCCATGAACTACCGGCTGGGCGTCATGGGCTTTCTCGCCAACGACGCGGTGGGCGGCGAGGCGAGCTACGGCCTGGAGGACCAGCAGGCGGCCCTGCGCTGGGTGCGCAAGAACATCGCCGCCTTCGGAGGCGACCCGCGGAACGTGACCGTCACCGGCCAGTCCGGCGGCGGGTACGCCGTCTGCGATCACCTGGCCTCGCCCAGGTCGGCAGGGCTGTTCGACCGGGCGATCGTGCAGAGCGCGCCCTGCGCCACCGGCGGCTCGCGCACCATGGCGGAGGCGAAGGCGGACAGCGACCGGGTGGTCTCCGCGGTGGGCTGCGCCAGCGCCCAGGACGTGGCCGCCTGCCTGCGCCGCGTCCCCGCGGCCACGCTGCTGAAGGCGTACGGCGCCTTCAACGAGCCCCGCCCGGTCTCGGGGACGGCCGTCCTGCCGCTCGCCCCGGCGGAGGCCCTGCGCACCGGCCGGTTCAACCGCGTCCCCGTGCTCGTCGGCGTCAACCACGACGAGGAGAACGGCATGGTGCTCGGCCAGGAGCTCGCCCCCGGTGGTGCGCCGATGAAGGACGCGGAGTATGCGCCGGCCGTCCGGAAGCAGTTCGGCGAGCGGGCCGACGCGGTGCTCAAGCGCTACCCGCTCAGCTCGTACGGCTCCGCGGGCGCCGCCCTGGCCGCGCTCCGTACTGACTCGGCCTGGTCGGCGCCGTCCTTCGACACCGCGCGCCTGCTGTCCCGCTGGACGTCCACCCGCATGTACGAGTTCGCCGAGCGTGACACGCCCTGGTTCGCCGGATATCCCGCTCCGAGCTTCCCCGCCCGCGCCCAGCACATGGCCGAGCTGCCCTACATCTTCGACCTCAAGCTGTTCGACGCGCTGACCCCCGCGCAGGCCCGCCTCGGTGACCGGCTGATCGGCCTGTGGACCGGCTTCGCCGCCACCGGCCGGGCGAGCTGGCCCGCTTTCCAGAACGACGGCTACGTCCAGTCGCTGACCTCGGGCGCCTGGCGGCGCGCCGCCTTCAAGACCGGCCACGCCTACCGCTTCTGGGCCACCCTGCCCCGCGCCTGAGGCCCGGGTCAGGAGAAGGCGTCCAGCCCGGTCAGCTCGCTGGACAGCCGCCACAGCCGGGCCGCCGCCTCGGGATCGATCGCCCACGGCTTGACGCCGCCGATCAGCATGTCGTCCGTGGTGGCCGGCTCGGCGACGTCGCAGTCCTGGCAGTACGCGGCCCCGTGCCCGTCCAGCAGGGGCGAGGTCGCCGCCCACACGGCGGTGGCCGCGCCCTGCTCGGGGGTCTTGAACCCGGTCGCGTGCGTGCCGTCCCTGCCGATCCAGCCCTGGGCGATCTGCTCCTCCCTGGGGATGCGCCGCTGCAGCGGGGTGAGGATGCTGCCCGGATGCACCGCGAACGCCCGCAGGCCGCCGGCCGCGCCGAGCGCGTCCAGGTGCACGGCGAACAGGGCGTTGGCGGTCTTGGACTGCCCGTACGCCAGCCAGTGGTCGTAGCCGCCGCGGAAGTGGAGATCGTCCCAGCGGATGCCGGACAGGAAGTGCCCGGCCGAGGACACCGACACGACCCGGGCCCCACGTCCGAACGCCGGCCGGAGCCGGTTGACGAGGGCGTGGTGCCCGAGGTGGTTGATGGCGAAATGCGCCTCCCAGCCGGGGCCGATGAGCGTGTGCGGGAACGCCATGACGCCCGCGCCGTTGATCACGATGTCGAGCCTCCTGCCGGTCTCCAGGAAGCGGTCGCAGAACTCCCGGACGCTGTCCAGGCTGGCCAGGTCGAGCTCGCGTACCTCCGTCCTGGGAGCGCCGCCCAGCGCGGCCTGCGCCACGGCGGGCCGCCGGGCGGGCACGATGACGTGCGCGCCGGCCCGCGCGAGCGCACTCGACGCCGCCAGCCCGAGCCCCGAGTAGCCGCCGGTGACCAGGACGTTCCTGCCGGACAGATCGATGCCGGCCAGAACCTCGTCCGCGGTGCTGCGCGCGTCGAATCCCGAGCCGATCCTGTGTTGCGTGATGGTCATGCCTGCCACGCTAAAAGCTAGAGTGCGATCTAGGTCAAGCTGTACACTGGGCGGTATGGATGCGAACGGCCTGTCCATCGGCGACGTCTCAACCGCGACGGGGCTCGGCGTGCACGCGCTGCGCTTCTTCGAACGCGAGGAGCTCTTCCTCCGCCCGATCCCGCGCTCGGCCGGCGGGCAGCGGGTCTACGAGCGAGCCGACGTCGAGTGGCTGCTGCTGTGCAACCGGCTCAGGGAGTCGGGGATGCCGATCGCCACGCTGAAGCGGTTCGCCGCGCTCGTCAGGTCCGGGCCCGGCAACGAACCCGAGCGGCTCAAGCTGCTGGAGGAGCACGAGCAGGCCGTCCTGGACAAGATCGCCGACCTGAACGCCAGCCTGGAGGTCATCCACGGCAAGGTCGTCACCTATCGCAGGCACGTCGAGGAAGGGACCGCCGCCGGGCTCTGGTCACCGGCATAGGCGAGGCAGGGGGAGAGATGGACGCGTTTCTGGACGGATATCTGCGGGACCTGTACGCGGGCGGTCGCGAGCACGACGCGCCGCTGACCGACCGCCTGCTGCGGCTGCGCAACATGACGCCGGCCGCCGCGGCCTTCGTCGCCGTGCTCATCCGGGCCCAGGGCGGCGGGCGGGTGCTGGAGATCGGCACGTCCAACGGCTACTCGGCGATCTGGTTCGCCGACGCGGTCCGCGACCTCGGCGGTGACCTGGCGAGCGTGGAGATCGACGCCGGCCGGGCCGAGCTGGCCAGGGGCAACATCGCGAAAGCCGGGCTGGCGGACCAGGTGACCGTGGTGCACGCCGACGGCGGCCAGGTGCTCGCGGAGCGCGCGAGCGGCTCGGCCGACGTGGTGGTGCTCGACGCTGAGCGGCCCGCGTACGCCGGTTACTGGCCGCAGGTGCGGCGCGTGCTCGCGGACGGGGGCGTCGTCGCGGTGGACAACGCCGTCAGCCATCGGGAGCAGGTGGCGGCCTTCCTGGCGGAGGTGGCGGGCGACGGCGGGTTCGCCGTGCACGTGCACGAGATCGGCGACGGCGTCCTCACCGCCGTCCGCCTCCCCAGGCGGCCTCGGTGACCTGCTTGATGGGCGCGTCCTGAGGTGACCCGTCGGCGGATCGTCCGGGAATCAGACGGTCCGTTCCCAGCGGACCTCGCCGTCCTTCAGCTCGTCGGTGGGATGGAGACCGGCCGCGGCGGCGACGGCGGCCGAGGCCGCGTGGTCGGGGTGGATGTGCGCCACGACCTGCTTGACGCCCTGCGTGCCGAGCCAGCCGACCAGGGCCTTCGCGGACTCGGTGGCCAGGCCGCGACCCTGCCACGGGGTGCCGATCACCCAGGCGAGCTCGGCGGTCGTGTCGTCGATCGTGGCCTGCACGTAGCCGATCAGCCGCTCGTCCGCGCGCAGCCGGATCACCCAGTTGCGCCAGCCGGCCGGGCCCGCGACCAGGCGTTCGTAGCGGGCGCGCAGCTCCTGGGCGGTCAGCGGGGCGCCGCCGATGAACGCGTGCAGGCCGGGGTCGGAGAGCGCGCCGGCCATCTCGCGGGCGTGCTCGGGACGCAGGGGGAGCAGCACGAGCAGAGGGGTCTCAATGATGTCCACGTGGCCAACGTTATTCGCCCGTCCGGGGGGCCGGTAACCTGAGCCGCTCGGGAGGGGCAGGCATCGCGACCGTCCTCCGGGAACCCCCAAAGGAGCTGTCTCGTGGCCGAGATCGTGCCGCTGCGGAGAAACCTGCAGTTCCAGCTTCTCTGGATCGGCAGC
Organism: Nonomuraea rosea; assembly: GCF_039539705.1. Classification (NCBI taxonomy): domain Bacteria; kingdom Bacillati; phylum Actinomycetota; class Actinomycetes; order Streptosporangiales; family Streptosporangiaceae; genus Nonomuraea; species Nonomuraea rosea. The sequence continues at coordinate 72,253 of NZ_BAABDQ010000036.1, forward strand.
GCGGTCTCCCAGGTGGGGATGGAGCTGACCAAGCTGGCGATGCCGCTGCTGGTGCTGGCGCTCACCGGCTCGCCGGGATGGGCGGGGATCGTCGCGGGAGCGCGTACGGCCGCCTCGATCGCCGCGCAGTTACCGGCCGGTGTCTGGGTGGACCGCTGGGACCGCCGCCGTACGCTCATCGCCGGCCAGGGACTCCAGACCGTCGTCGCGGCGGCGCTGGCGGTGCTCATCCTGACCGGGCAGGTGTCGGTCTGGCACCTCATCGTCCTGGGGATGGCCGACGGGGTCTGCGCCGCGTTCATCGGTCCCGCGCGGACCACCGCGATCCGTGGCGTCGTCCCCGTGGTGCAGCTGCCCAGTGCGTTCGCACAGGAGGAGGCGCGCGGCCATGCGGCCAGGCTGATCGGGCCGCCGCTGGGCGCGCTCCTCTACGGGCTCGGGCGGGCGGTGCCGTTCCTCGTCGACGCGGTCACCTTCCTCGTGGCCATGCTCTGCGCCCTCTTCGCAAAGGTCCCAAGGCGCGCCGGGCAGCGGGACGGCGCGGGACAGCAGGACGGCGCGGGGTGGCAGAACGGCGCCGGGCAGCAGGACGGCACTGGGCAGCAGGGTGGCGCCGGACCGCAAGACGGCACGGGACAGCAGGACGGCGCGGAGCGGCCCGCCGCGCGAAGTATGCGCGAGGAAGTGGCCGAGGCGGTCGGCTGGCTGTGGCGTCAACCCGGGCTGCGCGCCGTGTGCGTCGTGGCGATGATGCTCAACCTGCTGGGCAGCGCGTTCCTGCTCCCGCTGATCGTGCTCGTCGGCGAGCGCGGCGGCAGCGCGCTCAACACCGGCACGGTGCTGGCCGGCGTCGGCATCGGCGGCCTGGCCGGCGCGCTGCTGGCCGGCCGCGCCGGCACCCTCCTGCCTCCTGGACGGCTGACCATCACCTTCGCCGCGGTCTTCGGCCTGTCGATCGCGGCGATGGCCCTGCCGTTCGGCCCCTGGTGGCCGATGGTGCCCCTGATGCTCTTCAGCGTGACGACGCCCGCGTTCAACGTGGTGATCGACGTGGTCATCACCCGGTTGGTGCCCGAGAGCATGCTCGGCCGGGTGGACGCGGCCCTCAGCACGGTCGGCTTCGGGCTCGCCCCGCTGGGGCCGGTCGTCGGCGGCGCGCTGGCGGCGGCGCTGGGCGGCGCGGCCTCGCTCGTCGTCATCGGCGGGCTGCTCCTCCTGACGTCGGCGGGGGCCGCGCTCAGCGGCGAGCTGCGCCGCTTCACCGGTGCTGAAGAGCCGGACGAGGTACGGCGCTGAGGACGGACATTAAGGAAGGGAGATAAGGACAGGCGGTAAGGACGGCGGTGTGGCGCGGCGGCAACATGTTGGCGCCTGGCGGTGACAGCGAAGCCACTAGGCCGATTCGGGCACAACGCGGAAAGTGGGAGGATCCTTCCTACCTTGGAGATCTCCCATGGCTACCCCACCTCTGCGGATGCCGGTGCCCGGTGAGCGGACGTCCGAGACGCTCCGCCGCATCAGGGACGAGAGCGGACCGGTCTTACCCATCGAATTCCCCGGCGAGGTGAAGGCCTGGGTGGTCACCTCGTACGAGACGGTGAACTCGGTCCTGACCAACGACGACATCCTCTACCGCAAGAACATCGCACACTTCACCGCCCTGCACGACGGCACGATCCCCGACGACTGGCCGATCAGGCAGCTCATCGGGGGCGATCACCTGCTGGTCCTGGACGGTGCGGAACATCGCAGGCTGCGCAGCCTGATCAACCGCGCCTTCACGCCAGGACGCGTCGCGGGCCTCGCCCCGCGCATCCAGGAGATGACTGACGAGCTGCTCGACCGGCTCGCGGACGAGACCGGCGTGGTGGACCTCGTCAAAGCCTTCACCGAGCCGCTGCCCGTCGCGGTGATCTGCGAGCTGTTCGGCGTCCCCGAGGGCGTCGAGCGCAACCAGATCCGCGAGTGGAGCAACGTGCTGCTGTCCCACACGGCCACCCCCGAGGAGGCCACGGAGACCGGGGCCGCGCTGGTCGGCTACCTGGCCGCGTTCATCGAGCGCAAGCGCGGCGCCCCCGGCGACGACCTCACCACGGGGTTGATCAGGGCACAGGAGGACGACGGCGACCGCCTGTCCGACGACGAGATGATGTGGATCCTGTGGCTGGTGCTCATCGCCGGTCACGAGACCACCGTGCACCTGATCGCGAACGCCGTCATCGCCCTGTGCTCCGACCGCGCGCAGCTCGCCCTGGCACAGGAACGCGACGCCTGGGCGCAGGTGGTCGAGGAGGCGCTGCGCAGCCGCAACTCGGTGGTCGGCGTGCTGTTCCGCTATCCGCAGCAGGACGTGCGGCTGGGGGAGGCGACGATCCCGGCCGGGGAGCCGATCATGATCGGGATCGCCGGCACGGGGACGGATCCGGCCACGTACGGCGAGCACGCCGGGCGCTTCGACATCACCCGCGAGGACCAGGAACCGCACCTGGGCTTCGGCCGGGGCCCGCACTTCTGCCTGGGCGCGCCGCTGGCCAGGCTCGAATGCCGGATCGCGCTGGCCACCCTGTTCGGCAGGTATCCGGAGCTGGAGCTGGCGATCAAGGAGGACGAGATCGGCTACACCTCGTCGTTCATCACCGAAGGGCCGCTCGCGCTGCCGGTCGTGCTCGGCGCGGCCAAGGGCTGACCGTCATCCGGCCGCCCCGCCGTTACCCGGACGCGTCCGGTCCCAGGGTGATCGGCCAGATCACCAGGAGGTATGACTCCCTGGGCCGGTTGCCCAGGGGCTCACGCGGCCGGGCGCGGCCGTGGACCCGCAGGCCGTAGCGGCCCGCACCTTGGAAGGTCAGGTTCGGCCGTCGCTCCGCGGACGCGCCCGGGAAGTGCATGACTCCGGTGGTCGTGACGAACTCGATCTCCTCCACCTCCTCCCAGCCCGACATCGGCGAACGCGGCCCGGCGAGCTCCCACCGCACGTGCACGCCGACCACGCCCCGGCGCTTGACGGTCCTGATGGCGACCGAATCGGGGGCGGCGGCGACCAGGCCGCCGGGCAGCGGTGGCACGGCGGCGGTGTCCTGGTAGGGGTTGACGATGCGTAAGCGGTGCCCGTCGGCCATGGCCATGGCTCGCAACGGCACGGGCGGCAGCAACGGCCGCACCTGTCTGGAGACACGGCCGCGCTCCTGCTGCGGGCCGCCGTGCTCCAGGGCCCACTGCCGCATCGCGCTCACCTTGTCGGGCAGCCCCAGCTCCTCGGCGACCCCGATCCCGAGCCTGGCGCACGCCTCCGGCCCCACGTCGATCGGCCACACGGTGACCAGGTAGAACTCGAACGGGACATGTGGCACCGCACAGGGGTCGATGTCCCTGCCGCGAACCTGCACCCGCATGCCGTAGCGCCCCGGGCCCTGCGGTGTGAGGTTGGGCAGCTCGGGGCGGTCGGACAAAAGGCCGATCAGTGTCGTCTCGCCGGTGAAGCTGATGAGCTCCACCTCCTCCACCTCGTCCCACCCCTCGGTGTCCCGCGCGGGCGCGGCGGCGGCGAGCCGGACGGTGACGTCGACGACCCCGCTGTGAATGCCCGTCAGGATCACCGCGGCGCCCGGGCCCGCGGCGGTCAGGCCGTTGGGCACGTCGCTCGGACGCGTGTGCAGGCCGTCCTGCTCCACCACCAGCAACTGGTGATGGCTCACGTGTACGTCGGACCGGGCGGTGACGCTCATGCCTGGGCTCCCTTCTCCGCAGCGGCGACAGGCCGATCCTGACAGGCGGGTCCGACAGAAAGGAGGCTCGGCGGTCTTGTAACGGAACGGTCTCGGGGCTAGGGTTCACGTCAATCTCTTAGGAAACTTTCCTTTAAGAAGCGAGGGACTATGCAGGATTCCCGGCAACGCGTCTCAGCGGTCTTAGCGGCGGCGGCCCTCGTCGGCGGGCTGTCCACAGCTCTGCCGGCGGCGAGTGCGGCGGCCAGTACGACGGCGGCCGCCTGCGTCGCGGCATGGAGCCCCACCGCGGTCTACACCGGCGGCATGTCGGCGTCGTACAACGGTCGCAACTGGTCGGCGAAGTGGTGGACGCAGAACGAGCGGCCGGGCGTCGCCGAGGTATGGGCCGACAAGGGGGCCTGCGGCGGCGGATCGACGCCGCCGCCGACCACGCCGCCGGGGCAGAGCGGGTTCGTGGTCAGCCAGGCCCAGTTCAACCAGATGTTCCCGAACCGGAACTCCTTCTACACCTACAGCGGCCTGACCGCCGCGCTCAGCGCGTACCCGGGCTTCGCCAAGACGGGCACCGACACCGTACGCAAGCGGGAGGCCGCGGCGTTCCTCGCGAACGTCAACCACGAGACCGGCGGCCTGGTCCACATCGTGGAGCAGAACACCGCGAACTACCCGCACTACTGCGACGCCGGGCAGCCCTACGGCTGCCCGGCCGGACAGGCGGCCTACTACGGCCGCGGCCCGATCCAGCTGAGCTGGAACTTCAACTACAAGGCGGCGGGCGACGCCCTCGGCCTCGACCTCCTGCGCAACCCCAACCTCGTCCAGAACAACGCGGCGGTGGCCTGGAAGACCGGCCTCTGGTACTGGAACACCCAGCGCGGCCCCGGCACCATGACGCCGCACGCCGCGATGGTCAACAGCGCCGGCTTCGGCGAGACCATCCGCAGCATCAACGGCAGCCTGGAGTGCAACGGCGGCAACCCGGGCCAGGTGCAGAGCCGGATCAACAGCTACCAGCGGTTCGTGCAGATCCTCGGCACTACTACGGGCGGCAACCTGAGCTGCTGACGTCGCGGCCTTCCCGGGATCAGCGGTCGCGGGTGTAGATGAGCTCGAAGTCGACCCTCCAGGTCACGCCGTCTTCCGACATCTCCCACCGCGCGTGGATGGTGTCCCCATCGGGGCTGAACGTCCCTTCGAACCGCTGGTTGAACCCGGGCGCGTGCCGCCAGATCCGCCACACGCCGTCGGCCAGCGTCATCCGGTAGACCCGGTGCACGCCGCGCGCGTCCGCGTACAGCATGGTGAACTCGTCCGTGGCGTCGTCGAGCCCGATCACACTGTGGGTCGGGAACGGCGCGTTCTCCCGCCACACCTGTGGAGTGGTGGCGGGGGGCGGCTCGGCGTCGGTGCTCTGGTGCAGGAGCATGCCGTCGTCCTGCCAGGAGAACTCCGTCCACGCGCGGCCGACGCCGTCCACCTGCACCTGTACGGTCCATCGGCCGATCAGCGCGTCGAGCGGGGCGAGTGCGGGATTTCTGTCTGCCATGTCGCGGTCCCTTCGTGGCTCCAGAGGTGCACGACGGTACTGCGTCCGGTCCGCACGCTCCAGTGCGTCAGCTGCCGATGATCCCCTTGAGCAGGTTCGTCACGCCGAGGGTGTCCAGGAAGGAGCGGGACGACGGCGCGGTGTCCGCCGGTCCCGGAGCGGGGACGGCGGCGGGGTCGGCGGCGGGGTCCTGGCACGCCACCGTGCCGGTGGTGAGCGCGCCGAGCACCCTGTCGACACCGAGCGCGGCCAGCAGCGACGTGGGCGTGGGCGTCGGAGCCGGAGTGGCCGCGGGGCTCGGGGTGCCGCAGGCCGCCGGGGTGCCGAGGAGCTGCTCGAACAGCCGGGTGAGGCCGGCGGTGTCGATCAGGGGAGCGTACGGTGCGGCGGAGGCCGGCATCGGGGTGCCGTTCACGCACGCGATCGCCCTGCTCATGATCTCGTTGACCAGGGTCTCCGCGGGGGAGAGCGCAGCCGCCGCCGCAGAGGACGGCGTCGGGGTCGGGGTGATGAACGACGGCAGACCGGGCGTGACGGACGGCACTGAATCGGGAAGCCCGGACGGCGCGAGGCCGGGCAGCGCGGAGACGTCCGGCAGCACGGAGGTGCCGGGTAGCACGGAGGCGCTGGGTTGCGGGGTGGCGAGCTGTCCCGGCGGCGTGGCGCCGACGAGCGACTCGACGAAGGCCCTGACGTCGGTGGCGGTCACCGTCCCGGTCAGTGGCGGTGGTGGCGAGACGTTGATGCTGATGACGTCATGGTTGCTGCACGCCGCGGGGCTGGCGGCCGCTTCCGCGGGGGACGGTGCCACCTCGGCGGCCCCGGGCCCGGCAGCCGTCATCAGGACGGCGGAGGTCGCGGTGAATACGGCAATGGCGTGCTTGTACATGGTGCTCCCTGCGGGTTGTTTGTCAGGCCATCCGCAGCGATCAGTACCCTTAGTGTTGGTTCAATTACTTCATAGTTGGATCTAGCCCTCTTTACCGGGTCAGAAGTGCATCCGTTGCATAAGAGGCCCCTGGGCCCTATTGTCACGCCTCGTGAAACTCCTGACGTTGGCCGCACTGACATGCGCCCTCATCGCGCCGTTAGCCGGTACAGCCTCCGCCGAGACGGCGGCTTATCCTGTGAAAAATCCTAAATTGACCGACAACGCGCTCTACGAAGCCGGCGCCCTGCCGACGACGACCTGCGCGGAACCTCGGGTCAAGCGCAACGACCGCAAGCTGGCCCGCGCCTATATCGACGCCGTCGTCGACTGCCTGAACACCACCTGGGGACAGCACCTGACCAACGCCGGTCTGCCTTTTGAGCCGGCCAAGGTGCGGCACGTGAGCCGCATCCCGAAGAACTACTGCGGGTTCGATCCGTCGAAGAACGATTCCCAGAGCCGGTACTGCGAGACCAATGGCACGCTGTTCTTCCAGGTCGGCAAGGACTGGCTGGACGACCCCTACGACCTCTGGCTGTTGGAGACGACCGCCTTCATGTACGGCTACCACGTCCAGGAGCTCGTCGGAATCTACCCCGCGTATGACGCCCTGAAATACGGCAAAAAGGCGGAGGGGTACGAGCAGGACCGTCGCGAGTACCTCCAGCTGGAATGTCTCGCCGGCACGTTCGTCAAAAGTATCTGGCCGATGGAGAACAGGAAGTCATCGGACTGGAACTACTTCCTGAATCTCGTCACTGGTGACCGGCGGGGCGAGGAGCCCACCGCCGGCAAGGCGGCCACGATCCGCGCTTGGATCAAGCGCGGGTTCGCCACCGGTGACCCCGCGTCGTGCAACACCTGGAAGGCCCCCTCCTCCCAGGTCCGCTGACCTCTCACGACCCGCGGTGGCCAGGACGCGTGCCTGCCACCGCGGCACTCTCCGCAGCCCCTAATATAAAAGCGCTGTTACATCTGTGGAGAGGAGTCGGCCTTGAATCCCCCGATCGAGCCCTACGAACACGGCATGCTCGACACCGGCGACGGCAATCTCGTCTATTGGGAGGTCTGCGGCAACCCTGCGGGCAAGCCCGCGCTGGTCGTCCATGGCGGGCCCGGATCGGGCTGCTCGACCGGTATGCGCCGCACGTTCGACCCGGAGCGCTACCGGATCGTCCTGTTCGACCAGCGCAACTGCGGCCGGAGCCGCCCGCACGCCAGCGACCCCGCGACCGACCTGAGCACCAACACCACCCATCACCTGATCGCCGACATGGAGCTGCTGCGGGAGCACCTGGGCATCGACAAGTGGCTGCTGTACGGCGGGTCGTGGGGCTCGACGCTGATGCTCGCCTACGCCGAGGCCCATCCCGGACGCGTGTCGGAAATGGTGATCGCCGCTGTCACGACGACGCGCCGCTCCGAGATCGACTGGCTCTACCGGGGTGTCGGCCGGTTCTTCCCGGACGCGTTGGAGCGGTTCAGGCAGGGCGTTCCCGAGGCGGATCGCGACGGCGACGTGCTGGCGGCGTACTCACGCTTGATGGCCGACCCCGACCCTGAGGTGCGCGCGAAGGCGGCGCACGACTGGACGGCCTGGGAGGACACGGTGATCTCCCTGGAGTCCAACGGCAAGCCGAACGCCTACAGCGACCGGCCCAGCGACGCTCTGCTGGCATTGGTCCGGATCTGCTCGCACTACTTCTCGAACGCCGCCTGGCTGGAGGAGGGCGTGCTGCTGCGGGAGGCCGGGCGCCTGGCCGGGATCCCAGGCGTGCTGATCCACGGCCGGCAGGACCTGGGCGGGCCGCTCGATACGGCGTGGGAGCTGGCCAAGGTCTGGCCGGACGCCCGGCTGGTCGTGGTGGAGGACTCTGGGCACACCGGGAGCGAGACGTTCCGGAAGGAGATCTTCGCGGCTGTCGACGCCTTCGCCGCCCGGTGAAAGGTGTGATCCCGCGGCTCACGATCATCTGGGGCCTTGGACGGTGCCCTGGGTGACCATCGCCTCGCCATCGGTCGATGCCGAACGGTGAGCCGCGGGGTCGCACGGCTGCGCGAGGACAGGTCGCGGCGGGACGCCGTCAGCGACGCCGCCACGCCCTGCCCACTCGCTGACCTGCCGTTACGGTAACCCCGGCCGCTATGCGGCCTCCACCTATTTATCGTCTCCGGCCGCGCGGGCTCGTCGTCCGCGGCCGGTCGCTCGGTCGCACGGGCTCGGCGCTTGCGGCGGGTGCGCTGGCGCGGGCCTTAGCGTTTCCGGCGGGTGTGTGGGCGCGGGGCTTAACGTTTCCGGCGGGCGCGGGGCTCAGCGTTTCCGGCTGGTGCGCGGGCGGGAGGGCCGTTCGGGAGGCAGCACCTCCACGGAGGTCTTGCGGATGTGGTCGTAGACGAGGGACGTGCGCACGTCGGCGATGTTGCGATGGCGCGCCACGTGGTCGAGGACGAAGTCCCGCAAATGCCCGGCGTCCCGCACGCCCACCTGGATGATGAAGTCGTCGCCGCCCGACACGACGAACACGGCCAGCGTCTCCGGCAGGCGGGCGACGTAGTCGCGGAAGCCCTCGACGGCCTCCCGGATCTTGGGATGCAGGCGTACGTGGATCAGCGCCTGCACCGGCCGGCCGATCGCGTCGAGGTTGACCTCGGCGTGGAACCCCTCGATGACGCCGTCGGCCCTGAGCGAGCGCACCCGCTCCAGGCAGGTCGAGGGCGCGATGCCGATGCGCTCCGCGAGCTCGCGGTTGGTCTGGCGGCCGTCGCGCTGCAACTCGACGAGGATCGCCGTATCAAGTTCGTCCACGCGCGCATCCTGCCACGATTTTCCGAACTTCCTGCGGAATCAGCCCCCTTCGTTTGGGAAATCGGCGGTGCGGATGTGACCCTCCTGGGAGAACTTCGGAGAGAGGATCGAGGGATGAGCGTGCTGGACGAGCTCGAACGGCGCAGTGACCTGCCCACGAAGAAGCTCGCGGTCAAGTGGGCGATCGTGATCGACCGCGACTTGCCCCGGGGGCTCCAGGCCAACGCCGCCGCCTGCCTGGCGGCCTCCGTCGGGGCCTCGGTGCCCGCGATCGTCGGCTCGGGCGGCGCCGACGCGGCCGGGCGCACGCATTCCGGGCTGCCCTGGACGGGCTGCGCGGTGCTGGGCGCGCCCGCGGCGATCCTGCAGCGGATCAGGAACGACGCGGCGGCGGAGCCCGGACTGGTGGTCGCCGACATGGCGAACATCGCGCAGCGCGCCGACGTCTACGACGAGTACCTGGCGGAGCTGGCGCGTACGGAGGAGCCGTCCTACTACGCGGTCAGCCTGTTCGGCCCGCGGGCGCTCGTCGAGCGGCTCACCGGGCGGCTCCCGCTGCTGCGCTGACCTGTCTCAAAAGAGTCGCAAATAGTGTCTCAGAATTAGGTGGGCGGCAGATGGCGGTAGAGGGTCGCACGGGACACCCCGAGCAGGCGCGTACCGGCTCGCGGGCGAGATCGCGACCGCCGCCGACCACCGCACCGCCTTCCGCCCGGCGAACGCCGTACCTCTGCCCGGATACGAAACCGCCGTCACGCCATGAGCCGCTTCACAGGACCCTGACGAATCCCGCTGAGACGAAGCACCACGCCAGCGACGAGACCATGAACCCGGCGAAGAACACGCCCAGCTCCGCCATCCCCGCGTCCTGCCCGAGCACGGAGCCGACCGCTCCGGCCGCGCCCGACCGGTAGACGACGCCATTCGGTATACCGGCTACATACCGCCGCTCTTTACTGTCGGTTCCGCGAAAGGCCACAACGGCCCGGAATTCGCCGGGCCCATGAATCGCACTTTCGTCCCATCCGGCCCGCGGGCGAATAGCCGACCTCTTGCCGGGAAAATCCAGGAGGCACAGTGTCTCGATCCACCCTCTTACGATCCGTCGTCACCGCGACGCTCGTCGCCGCATTCAGCATCGCCGGTACGGCGAGCAGCCAGGCGATGGCGGCCCCCGATCTCCAGCTGCCCTTCCCCTGCGGCCAGCAGTGGCGACTGGACACGTGGGCCCACGCCCCCGCACTGGACATGGTGAAGGAGCCCGACCAGCACGGCACCGAGGGGGCCACCCTGATCGCCCCCGCTGCGGGGAAGGTGAACCAGTCCGTAAGACACGGCAACGCCGGCAACATGATCCAGATCGACCACGGCGGCGGCTACTTCACCACGTACCTCCACCTGCAGACCCGCAACGTATCGGTTGGCGACAGGGTGCAGCGGGGAGCGGTGATCGGCAAGGTCGGCAAGGACGGCGAGACCTCCAACGGCCACCCCCACCTGCACTTCGAGCTCGGATACGACTCCGACGGCAACGGGTCGGCCTCCTGGGGGTTCGAGGGCGCCGAGCGGATCAAACCCACCTTCAACGGTGTCACCTACGGCCAGTCGGACAACCGGACCTGGCGCAACGTCACCAGCCGCAACTGCACCACGCCCGCCCCGGAGGGCGTCGCCTCGGTGTATGGGGTGCTGGCGGATGGCCGGTTGACCTATACGTCGATCGATGCGGCTTCGGGGAAGCGGACGCATGGTGCGGTCGTTTCGGCCGCGGCGCTGGGGTTCACTCCGAAGGCCATGGCGACGTTGAATTTCAACACGCTGCTGGTGACGAAGGCGGACTCGGGCGGGATGCTGTACCGGGTCGATATCCGTACGAACCGGGACTCGCTGGAGTTCGAGCCGCCGGTCTATCTCGGCAATGGTTACACGCATGACCTGCTGGCCTTTGACGGCAAGGGTCATTTGTTCGGGATCGCGGGTGGTGCGTTGCGCCGGTACACGATCGCCGTGGCGAAGCCTGCTCTTGCCGACATCAGCGGGAACACGTTGATCGGGAGCGGGTTCACGCTCAAGACCCTCACCGCCACCGGGCCGGACTGGGTGCTGGGCACCACGGCGGGTGGTCAGCTCATCTCCTACCGGATCGCCGGTGCGGGCAGTTGGCAGCGTCACCAGTTGCGTGATGCCACCTGGCAGGGCTTCGACCATCTCCTGTCTCCGGGTGGAGGCGTCTACTACGGCCATCACTCGAACGGCTCCCTGCATCGTTACTTCGATGCCGATCCCTTCGACGGGCAGGACGACGACCTCGTGGGCCGGGGCACGGTCGATACCACTGGCTGGGTCCAGACTCTCCTGTCCGCCCAGCCCGCCACCGTGACGAGCTCATGAAGGATCTGCGCATGCTTCGATCCGTTCTCTTACGCGCCGTCGTCACGGCGGCGGCGGTCCTCACCGCGATCGGCTCATCGGCCGTCACGTTCCCCGCGGCGGCCGATCCGCAGCCGTCGCAGGAGCCGCAGGCAGAGTTACGCCTGGAGCCGCCCGCCACGTCGGACATCACCGCCGCCTACCAGCAGGCCGCGTGCGACCCCGGCGGCACCACCTCGACCGACGCGGCCTTGGCGACTCGGCTCAACAGCACGCTCAACGACAAGATGCGCGGCTACATGTCCGCCTACCGCGTCTCCTGCGCCCGCATGGTGATCAAGGCCGTGCACGACCGCGGGTTGGCCCCGCGCGCGGCCGTGATCGCGGTGGCCACGATCATCGTGGAGACCAGCATCCAGAACATCAGCGAGGAAGTCGACCACGACAGTCTGGGCCTGTTCCAGCAGCGTGCCTCCTGGGGAAGCAGGTCGCAGCGGCTCAACGCGACGTGGGCCACCAACGCCTTCCTCGACAAGATGGTGCGGCTCTACCCGAACGACGGCTGGAAGAGCGCGCGCATCGGCGACGTGTGCCAGGCCGTGCAGGTGTCGGCCTATCCGGACCGCTATCAGGTGCAGGCCGGCGACGCGCAGCTCATCGTCAACGCCATCTGGCCCTATGTCGACGGCCCGGAGGGCGTCGCCTCGGTGTACGGGGTGCTGGCGGATGGCCGGTTGACCTATACGTCGATCGATGCGGCTTCGGGGAAGCGTACGCATGGTGCGGTCGTGTCGGCCGCGGCGCTGGGGTTCACTCCGAAGGCCATGGCGACGTTGAATTTCAACACGCTGCTGGTGACGAAGGCGGACTCGGGCGGGATGTTGTACCGGGTCGATATCCGTACGAACCGGGACTCGCTGGAGTTCGAGCCGCCGGTCTATCTCGGCAATGGTTACACGCATGACCTGCTGGCCTTTGACGGCAAGGGTCATTTGTTCGGGATCGCGGGTGGTGCGTTGCGCCGGTACACGATCGCCGCGGCGAAGCCTGCTCTTGCCGACATCAGCGGTAACACGTTGATCGGGAGCGGGTTCACGCTCAAGACCCTCACCGCCACCGGGCCGGACTGGGTGCTGGGCACCACGGCGGGTGGTCAGCTCATCTCCTACCGGATCGCCGGTGCGGGCAGTTGGCAGCGTCACCAGTTGCGTGATGCCACCTGGCAGGGCTTCGACCATCTCCTGTCTCCGGGTGGCGGCGTCTACTACGGCCATCACTCGAACGGCTCCCTGCATCGTTACTTCGACGCCGATCCCTTCGACGGGCAGGACGACGACCTCGTGGGCCGGGGCACGGTCGATACCACTGGCTGGGTCCAGACTCTCCTTTCTGCCCAGCCCGCCACCGTCACCTGAGCACGCATATTTCAAAGCTTCCGGCCCCGGCATCGTCCGGGGCCGGACGCGTACGGGCTACCCGCGCGCTGAGCGAGTGATGGCGTACGCGGTGGTGAAGTGCCGGTGGAAGCGGGCCTGGTCGGCGAAGCCCAGGGCGTGCGCCGCTCAAGTCCCCGACCTGCATGCCCGCCAGGTCAGGTCAGAAGGGAGGCACGAGGACGAAGTAGCGGTCGAGGATGCTGCGGTCGCCGCTCACGTCCAGGTCGCCGGCGGGGATCCGCTGCCAGAGGTACAGCATCAGGTCCGACGCCGTACCGGCCAGCTCGACGTCGCAGCCGCCGTCCTGGGTGGCGGTCGTGAGCCGTACGTCGTCGCCGTCGAAGCGGACCAGCCAGGCGCCCGCGCCGTCGGTCCGGTGGAAGCGGAACCGCTCACCGGCCCCGGCCGGCGCCGACAGCCAGGTACGCCGCGCGGGCGCCATGACCTCGAACATCTGCGGGATCGCGTCCGCCGCGACCTCGGCGTCGATCGGCTGTGGCACCCCGATGGCGTTCTCGGCGTCCCAGCGGTGCACGGCCGCCTCGATCGTCTGCATCCGCAGCCAGAACCCGACGGTGTGCTCGTTCGACCACGTCCACGCGGGCCTGCCGGGCTCGCTCGTCCTGAACAGGGCTTCGAGCTCGGCCGAGCCTTCGGCCAGCCAGCCGGGCAGGTTGGCCGGGATCGGCAGGTGGTTGGGCGCGTTCTCCGGATCGGGCCAGCCCGCGAGGTCGGGGGGCAGCTTCATGAAGGTGAGGTCGGCGCGGTCCGGCGGCTGCGTGAGCTGATCTTTGATGATGCTGATCACGGTCCGATGCACGCCACCGATGTGGATCGCCAGATCGGCGACCGTCCAGTTGGGGCAGGACGGCACGATGGGCGCGCTGTCCGCCTTGGCCGCCTGCTCGACGGCGGCCTGGAATGCTCGTATTTCGCGATGGAAATGTGCCGCAGATTCCATGGAGTCACTCTGCCTCATGCTGGTGATCGGATTCCATCGGCTTACCCACGGGGCCCGCATACCCGTTCCTCTTGGAGAGAAGCCCAAAAATCAGCGCGGCGGCCACCAGCAGCGCGCTCACCCACAGCGGTGACCTGAACCCCAGCCCGGCCCCGATCGCGACCCCGCCGAGCCAGGGCCCTGCCGCGCCGCCCACGTTGAGCGCCGCCGTGGCGAGCCCGCCGGCCAGGGTCGGCGCTTCGGTCGCCGCGTAGAGCACCTGCGAGATCAGCGTGGACCCGACGGCGAACGACAGCGTCCCCTGCACGAAGACCAGCGCGACGGCGGGCGCCGGGCTGCCGGCCGTCAGCGCGAACACGGCCCAGCCCGCGGCCAGCGCCACCCCGCCGCCGATCAGCAGCGGCATCGGCCGTACGTCGGCGTACCGGCCGCTGATGGTCACTCCGGCGAACGAGCCCAGGCCGAACAGCGCCAGCATGGCGGGCATCCAGCCCGCTCCGATGCCGGTGTCGCCGGTGAGCAGCGGCACGAGGTAGGTGAACGTATCGAAAGTGGCGCCGTTGACCAGCGCCCCGAGCAGCAGGAGCACCAGCAGCCGCGGCCGCCGCAGCACCCGCAGCTCACCCCGCGCCCGCTGCAGCGGCCCCAGCCCACCCCGAGGCCCCGAGCCCCGCGCCCACCGCCCGGCCCGATCGGCGGGCACAGGGCGCTGGTCAGGGACGTCCGCGGGGATGGACCTCCAGACCGCGACGATGGCCGGGACCAGCGCGACGGCCACCGCCCAGAACGCCGACCGCCACCCCCACACCTCTCCCAGCAGCGCCCCACCGGGCACCCCCGCGACGCAGGCGATCGTGACGCCGCCGAGCAGCACCGACGTGGCCCGGCCCTTGGCATCGGGCGCCACCATGCCGATGGCGGTGGCCAGCGCCACCGCCAGGAACCCGGCGTTGGCCAGCGCGGCCACCACCCGGGTGAGCAGCAGCACCTCGTAGCTGGTGGTGACCGCGCCGAGGACGTGCACGAGCAGGAAGACGATCAGGAAGACGAGCAACGCGCGCCGCCTGGACCAGCGCAGGCTGAGCACCGCCATCAACGGCGCCCCGATCACCATCCCGACGGCGAAGGCCGAGGTCAGCAGCCCGGCGGCGGGAATGGACACCTGGAGGTCCCGCGCGATGCCCGGGATCAGCCCGGACAGCATGAACTCGGACGTCCCCTGGGCGAAGACCGCCAGCCCGAGCAGGTAGATAGCGAATGGCATGAAGAAACTCCGCGACCATGAGCCGGCAGCGTGGGCCGGCTCGTGGATCGATCTCGTGGATCGGCAAGGAGGCGGGCAGGCCGGAACGAGCCGGTCCAGCCACGCCTGAAGACCCGCCGGGCGTCATGAGGCGCACGGCACAGGTCAGGAAAGAGCCCTCAACACGGTGATCCGGAGTGGCGAGCGGTCGCGGGAGAAATACGGCATCCCGGCCTCAGGGGCAGCGGGAACCGACCACGCGGAAGAGCCACCGGACGACCGGTGGCTAGCGTCTTGACGCCTCGGGGCTGGACATGACGGGCAACTTAGCAAGGCCCGGCCCGCCACGTCCAGCCGATATCCGCCTACTCGAAGAACCGGGCGCTCTGGACGTACTCCATCGCCTTCACGAACTCCGGGTCGCTCAGCCGGCGCTCCAGCTCCTCCGGCGCGACGTCCTCCAGGTGCGTCTGGATCCACCACAGGTTGCCGAACGGATCCCTGATCCGCCCCACCCGGTCGCCGAAGAACAGGTGCGTCACCTCGGTCACCGACGTGCCGCCCGCCTCGACGGCCCGGCGGTGGGTGGCGTCGGCGTCAGGAACGTACAGGCGCAGGAAGGCGGGCGTCTCCGGCCATTCGGGCGGGGAGTCGAACAGCATCACGACCGCGTCCCCGATCCGTACCTCCGCGTGGCCGATCCGGCCGTTCTCGTCCGTCATGCGACCCAGCTCCACGGCGGCGTACGCGGTCTTGAGCCAGTCGATCAGCCCGGCCGTGTCGCGGGAGATGATCCACGGCGTCACGCTGGTGTAGCCCTCGGGGGTGGACTTGACGGTCATGATGTTCCTCCTGGTGGACGGGTACGTGCTGACCACGGTAAACAGCCAGTAGGTCAGGACTTGTCCTACATGTCCGGCATCATGGAATTTATGAGTGAATCCCGGCTCCTGGCGCTGCTCTCGCTCCTCCAGACCCCACGCGAATGGCCGGGCGGCGAGCTGGCGGACCGGCTCGGGGTCAGCCGCCGTACGATCCGGCGCGACGTCGAACGCCTGCGTGACCTCGGCTACCCCGTCGAGGCGAGCATGGGCTCCGAGGGCGGATACCGCCTGGTGGCCGGCACGGCCATGCCGCCGCTGCTGCTGGACGACGAGGAGGCGGTGGCCATCACGGTCGGCCTGTCCACCGCGGCCAGGCATCCGGTGCAGGGCATCGAGGAGGCGTCGGTGCGGGCGCTGGCGAAGCTGGAGCAGGTGCTGCCGTCCCGCCTGCGCTACCGGGTGAGATCGCTGGGCGGCGCCACTGTGCCGATGCCCTCCATGGGCGGGCCGGAGGTCGATCCCGAGCAGCTCACCGCGCTGGCGGTGGCGGTGGCGAACCGGGAACGGGTGCGCTTCGGGTACCGCTCGAACGACGGGACGACCGGCACCCGCCTGGTCGATCCGCACCGTCTCGTCGCCGCCGGGCGGCGCTGGTACCTCCTCGCGCACGACCTCGACCGCGACGACTGGCGCATCTTCCGCATCGACCGCATCGCCGACCTGCGGCCGACGGGCGCCAGGAGCACGCCGCGCGAGCCGCCCGCCGGGGGCGCCGCCGCGTACGTCGAGGCGCAGCTCTACTCGCTCGCCCCCACGTACGAGGCCGTCGTCACCCTGCACACCCCCGTGACCGAGGTGATCGGCGGGATCGGCGAGGTCACCGCGATCGACGAACGGACCTGCCGGCTGCGCATGCCCGCCGACACGCTCGACTGGCTGGTCGTCAGGTTGTTCACGCTGGGCTGCGAGTTCGAGGTGCACGAGCCGCCGGAGCTGGCCGCGCACCTGCGCGCGCTGGCCGCCCGCCTCACCCGTGCCGCGGGGTAGCGCCGGCCAGGAAGCCCAGCACCAGCGGGCTCGCAACCTCGCGGAACTCCTCGAAGTACGCGTGCCGCGCCCCCTCGATCAGCCGCAGCCCCGCCCCGGGGATGCGCTCGGCCAGCAGCGGGGCGTTGGCGGCCGGGTTGAACACGTCGTCGGTCCCGTGGACGATCAGCGTGGGCGCGGTGATGGCGGGCAACGCGGCCCAGCTGTCGTGGCCCGCGCTGGCGGCCAGGTGGCGGCGGCGGGCGTGCGCGGGCATGCCGGGGTCGCCGACCGTGTGGTACGGGCCGGGGTGCGCGGCGAGCCAGGCGGGCGTGTACATGAGCTCCAGCAGCGCCCGCTCGGCCGCCTGCCGGTCCGGCTGGGCCAGCGACCTGCGTACGTCGTTGCTCCGCTCGATCCCGTGGGCGCCGCCCGGCGAGGTGCAGCCCAGCACCAGCGCCTCCACCCGCTCCGGCCGGTCGGCCGCGAGCCACTGGGCCACCCGCCCGCCCATCGAGGTCCCGTACACGTACGCGCGCCCCGCCCCCACCTCGTCGAGCACGGCCAGCGCGTCGGCGGCGAAGCCCCGGGTGGTGTACGGCTCATCCGGTTTGCCGCTGCCACCGGTGCCCCGGTAGTCGAAGGTGATCGTCGAGTAGTCCCCGTCGAAGTCCGCGCGCACGGGGTCCCACCAGTGGTGCGAGTTGGCCTGCCCGGGCAGGAGCAGGAGGGGCGGCCCGCTGCCGCGGACCTGGTAGGACAGCTTGACGCCGTCGGGAGCGGTTGCGTAAGACACACCCCGATGGTGCCGCACGCCGTGCGATGGACGGGACACGGAACCCGGGAAAAAGAATTTCTGGGAGAAGATGTCCGAAGCGCGGGCATGGCTCCGACGTCCCTCGTGAAAGCACCCCGAGAGAGGACGAAACCAATGAAGTACATGATCCTTTCCTACGGTTCGCAGGCGGACTACGACGTTCTGGCCGGCAAGGACGCCGCGGGCCAGACCGCCTGGGCTCCCGAGGACGTGGGGGCGATGGTCGAGTTCATGGCGTCGTTCAACAAGGAGCTGGAGGAGGCGGGGGAGCTGGTCGAGACCCGCGGGCTGGCCGCGCCCGTGCACACGAGGCGCCTCCACACCAAGGACGGCGTCCCCACCGTCACCGACGGGCCGTACGCGGAGACGCAGGAGGTGCTCGCCGGCTATTGGATCGTCGAGTGCGAGAGCTTCGACCGGGCGACCGAGATCGCCGCCCGCCTGTCGAAGTGCCCGTACCCCGGGAACGTCTACGACAACGCCGTGGCCGACATCCGGCCGATCATCGACTCCCAGGCCGACATGGGCTTCTGAGCCGGTCCTGACATGCGTGACCCCGAGGCCGAGAGCCTGCTGCGCGAGCTGGCGCCGCAGGTCCTCGGCGCGGTCGTCCGGCGGTTCGGGCATTTCGCCACCGCCGAGGACGCCACCCAGGAAGCGCTGCTCGCCGCCTCCGTGCAGTGGCCGAAGGAGGGCGTACCGGACAATCCCCGGGGCTGGCTCATCACCGTGGCCGCCCGCCGGCTGACCGACCTGCTCCGCGCCGAGCAGGCGCGCCGGCGCCGCGAGGACGAGGTCGCGGCCTGGCGGCTGCCCGACGAATGGCTGGCGCCCGCCGCCGACCAGCCGGTCCCGGCCTCGGACGACACGCTCGTCCTGCTGTTCATGTGCTGCCATCCGTCGCTGTCGCCGGCCGCGCAGATCGCCCTCACGCTGCGCGCGGTCGGCGGCCTGACCACGGCGGAGATCGCCCGCGCGTTCCTGGTGCCCGAGGGGACCATGACGCGCCGCATCACCCGGGCCAAGCAGCGCGTCAAGGACAGCGGCGTGCCGTTCCGGCTGCCGCGCGCCGCCGAGCGCGCGGATCGGCTCGGCGCGGTCCTGCACGTGCTCTACCTGATCTTCAATGAGGGGTACGCCAGCACGTCCGGCCCCGACCTGCAGCGCGCGGAGCTGGCGGCCGAGGCCATCAGGCTGACCCGCATGGTGCACCGGCTCCTGCCCGGCGACACCGAGGTGGCCGGCCTGCTCGCGCTCATGCTGCTCACCGACGCCCGGCGACCGGCGCGTACAGGTCAGGACGGCGCGCTGATCCCCATGGCCGAGCAGGACCGCATCCTGTGGGACGCCGGCCAGATCGCGGAGGGCATCGAGCTGATCACCGAGGCGCTGCCCCGGGGGACGCCGGGGCCGTACCAGCTGCAGGCGGCCATCGCGGCGGTGCACGACGAGGCGCCGAGCGCGGAGGAGACCGACTGGCCGCAGATCACGGCGCTGTACGAGGCGCTGATGCGCATCGCGGGCAACCCCATGGTGGCGCTCAACCACGCCGTCGCCGTGGCCATGGCGCGCGGTCCCCGCGCGGGGCTCGACCTGCTCGAACGCCTCCAGCACGACGACCACCTCGCCGGCGATCACCGGCTGCACGCGGTCAGGGCGCACCTGCTGGAGATGGCGGGGGAGCCGGGCGCCGCCCGCGCGGCGTACGAGGAGGCGGCCAGGCGCGCGATGAGCTACCCGCAGCAGCGCTACCTGCACGCGAGGGCGGCCAACCTGAAGGACCCGGCCTGAACCGGATGGCGGCTCAGCCGAGTCTGATGTGGCGCAGGGTGATCGCGGTGCGCCGCAGCCGATGGCGTAGCGGGCCGTACGTGCGCCCGATTCGTCCTCAGGGGTCAGCTTGCCGCGAACACCGTCAGCGTCTTCAGCTCGTGCCGCTCGACGTCGTCGAACAGCTCGTCCAGCCCGCTCCGGATGCGCGCCAGCTTGTCCTCGGGCAGCCGCAGCCCCCGGGCGATGAACGAGGGCGCGGTGCCCCCGTGCCAGGCGAGCACCAGGCGGCCGCCCCTGCGGGTGACGCGGCGCAGCTCGGCCAGGCCGGTTTCGAGGCCGGGCCAGAGCGCCACGGTGTTCACCGACACGACGCGGTCGAAGCTCTCGTCGGGGAAGCCGGTCTCGGACGCGCTGCCCAGGCGCAGGTCGGCGGTGCCGGTGCGGCGGGCGGCCTGGGTACGCATCTCCGGCGACGGGTCCACGCCGCAGATCCGCCCGGCGCCGGTCATGGCGAGCAGCTCGATGAGGGCGCCGGGGCCGTACCCGACCTCCAGTACGTGATCGCCGGGGCGTACGTCGAGGACGGGCAGGACGTCGGCCTGGCGGTTGGTCCAGAACATGAAGCGCCCGGCCAGGCGGCCGAGCAGGCCGGATGGGGAGGCGAAGGGCGAATTGACGGGGCCGCCCGTGACCCACGAGGTCATTCCCATGCCCCTACTCAATCATGCTTGACGGAGTGAGTACTCACTCCGTACTGTCGGAGGCATGATGAACTCCACAGGCCGGCGTCGAGCGCCGGCGATGAGCCCGGAACAGCGCCGCGAGATGATCGTGCGGGCGGCCCTTCCTCTGGTGGTCGAGTACGGCACCTCCGTGACCACCGCCCAGGTCGCCCGTGCGGCGGGGATCGGTGAGGGCACGATCTTCCGGGCGTTCGGCGACAAGGACGCGCTGCTGGCCGCCTGCATGGCGGAGGCGCAGCGGCCGGACGACACGCTCGCCCATGTGGCGGGGATCTCGCTGGACCTGCCGCTGGCCGAGCGGCTGATCGAGGCGACGGAGACGCTGCGCGGCTACCTGTCCCGGATGGGCGCGGTCGCGGGCGCACTCGCCGCCTCCGGCGGCCTCCGCCGCAGCGAAGCGACCCTACGCAGCGCGGCCGCCCTACGCGACGAGGCAGCCTCCGGCGAAGCGGCCCTGCGCGACGCAAGAGCCCTGGGCAGCGAGGCGGCCTCCGGCGGCGAAGCGGCCCTGCGCGACGCAAGGGCCCCGGGCGGCGAGGCGGCCCTGCGCGGCGCGAGGGCACTGGGCAGCGAGGCGGCCTCCGTCGGCGAGGTCCCGCAGGCGGGGGCCGGGGGCGCTGGAGCGGAGGCCGGCGGTGCGGGGATGAGGTCCGCGCGGGATGCTTCGATGGCGGCCACGCGCGACGTGCTGGCCGGCCTGTTCGAGCCCGACCAGGACGCCCTCAGGCTGGCCCCCGAGCGCCTCGCGGAGGCGTTCCAGTTCCTCGTGATGGCGGCCGGCCGGGGGCCGTCCCCGCTCACCTCGGCCGAGCTGGTCGACCTGTTCCTGCACGGCGCGATCAAGGACGACGAGACCAGGTGAAGGACCTCTACGAGGACCTGCCCGCCCGCAGCCGCACGGCAGTGACCTACGCCCTGCTCGGCTGCGCCTTCCTGGGCATGCTCGACGGGACCGTGATCGGCACCGCCCTCCCGCGCATCGTCGAGCAGGTGGGCGGGACCGACTCCTGGTACGTGTGGCTGATCACGGCCTACCTGCTCACCTCCTCCGTGAGCGTCCCCATCTACGGCCGCTTCTCCGACCTGTACGGCCGCCGCCGCCTCCTACTCTCCGGCGTGGCGATCTTCCTGATCGGCTCGCTGGCCTGCGGTGCGGCGGGTTCGATGGAGTTCCTGATCGTCAGCAGAGCCTTCCAGGGCCTGGGCGCGGGCGCGCTGCTCACCCTCGGCATGGCGCTGATCAGGGACCTGCATCCGCCCAGCCGCGCCGAGGGCATGATCAGGATGCAGACGCTGATGGCCGCCATGATGATCGCCGGCATGGTGGGCGGCCCGCTGCTCGGCGGCCTGCTGACCGATCATGCGAGCTGGCGCTGGGCGTTCCTGATCAACCTGCCCATCGGCGCGGTGGCCGCCGCCGTGATCGCCGTGGCGCTGCCCCAGCGCCGCGACCCGGACGCCGCGCCCGGCCGGCTGGACGTGGCCGGGATCGCCCTGCTGGCCACCGGCCTGTCGCTGGTCCTGATCGGGCTCAGCCTCAAGGGCAACACCGGCCGCGGCTGGTGGGACCCGGCCGTGCTCGGCACCCTGCTCGCGGGCCTGGCCCTGCTGGCGGCGCTCGTACCCGTCGAGCGGCGGGCCGCCACGCCGGTGCTCCCGCCGCACCTGCTGCGCCGCCGCACCTATGCGGCGCTGCTCGCGGGCGGGTTCTTCTTCCAGCTCGCGGCCCTGCCGGTGGGCGTCTTCCTGCCGCTCTACCTCCAGCACGCACGCGGCCAGTCCGCCACCGCCTCCGGCCTGCTCCTGCTCCCGCTGCTGGCCGGGATGGTGGCGGGCAACAGGCTCACGGCGGTCCTCATCCGGCGATCGGGACACACCAAGCCGCCCCTGCTGGCCGGGGCCGGTCTGATCACGGCCGGCACGGTGGCGTTCGTCACGCTGGGCCCGGACACGCCGCTGTTCATGACCGGCGCGTTCCTGCTGGTCATCGGGCTGGGCACCGGTCCCGGGATGGGCGGCATCACGATCGCCAGCCAGAACGCCGTGCCCCGTGCCGACATGGGCGCGGCCACCGCCGGGTCGGCGCTCACCAAGCAGCTCGGCGGGTCGTTCGGCCTGGCCTGCGCCCAGTCGCTGGTCGCCGGGCACGGGGCGCGGATCACGGCGGCGGGCGTGGGCTCCACGGTCGCCTGGATCGGTGGCGTCGCGGGCCTGCTCGCGCTGGCGTCCATCCTCCTCATGCGTGACGTGACCGTGGCCCGTCCCGCGGCGGCGGATCGCACCCCAGCTGCCCGTTCCTGAAGACCGGGCCGGAGAATTCGTCGCGAGAAAACGCGCGCGCGGGGGAATGTCCGGCGGCCGGGTGTGGTTACATGAATCGTGGCCGGTGTGCCCAGTGTCCCCGGGCCTCACCTATTGCCTTCGCGGACTACCGTTCGGCTGGAGCCGCGTTGTGCCTTTCGCCGAGAGGCGACACGCACACCGGTACGCACTCGTAAGAGCGCCCGCCCTCTCCGGAGGGCGGGCGTTCGTTTTATGTCCTGAGCGTCACGTCTTGAGCTTCGCGTAATAGGGGTCGGTGACGCCGCCGGGGCTGCTCAGCGCCTCCGCGTCGACCTCGGTCAGCCTGGCGCCGGCCCGGTAGGCGCTGTCCAGGAACTCCAGCACCGTCCCGACCGGATCCCCCGACGCCCGGACGTCGTCGTACCGCAGCACGGCCAGATGGCTGCCCCGGGCGGGCAGCCACTCGGCCTGTTCGGGCCGCAGCGGCTCCTGCTCCAGCCCCTTGGGCTCCGGCGCGGTGTAGGAGTAGAAGGCCGGCCACGGCCGCTCCTTGTCGCCGAACCAGAACCCCGCGCTGATGACCTCCCAGCTGTACGCCTCACGGGTGACGGGATCGGCCTCCGGCGAGACCTTGACCACCCGCCCGGTGAACCGCGTGACCGCGATGTCGAACGTGTGCCAGAAGTGGTGCACCGGGCTGGTCTTGCCGGCGAAGTCCGCGGCGAACCGGTCGAGCAGCTGCGTCACCTGCGACAGGATCCGCCAATACCGGTTGATCAGCATGGGGTCGTAGCGAGCGTGCAGCGTGTCCTCGGCGAACGGAGTGTCGTCCCCCAGGTCGAACGGCACCGCCCAGATCTCGGGCCGGATGCCCAGCCCGGCCAGCGTCTCGAAGAGGCGATCGTGGAACGACGCCACCGACCTGCCGATCAGGCTGAACTCCGCGCTGCGGCCGTCGAGCACGTCCACCACCAGGCGGTGGCGTACGAGGTCGAAGTCGATGGCGTACAGCGGCTGCTCGCCGAGCCCGCCCATGGGCCGCGTGGTGAGCCCCCGGCCGGTCGGATGGAACGGAACCTGCCACCAATGGTTGCGCCGGTTGCTCGCCGTCAGCCGTATCTTGCCGACGATCTGCGCGAACCGGTGAAAAGTCTCCTTGGTCTCGGCCCACTCAGCGAGCGGCATGGCCGGGAACAGCTCCATGACGGTCCCCCTCCGGCGTAGAGCTCTTCAGGCCATCCTAACTACCGGGTGTGTTCGGCCAGCTCCCAGGGGTCGTGGGCGGAGATGACGGTCACCCCGTGGTCGTGCACGAGCGAGCGCAGCGTCTCCTGGCTGGACACGCGGCGTTCGGGGTCCACCTGGGCGTCGTTCTGGACGATGTCGAACATCGGGTGTGACTGCGGGTCGCGGGCCAGCTCGCCGTGGTAGAAGTACGCGTCCCCGGCGTGCAGCAGCCACCGTTCGCCGTCGTTGACCGCCACCCCGGCATGCCCGCGGGTGTGGCCGCCGAGCGGGACGAGCAGGATGTCCTCCGGCAGGCCCGCCGCAGGCTGGACCCCGTCCACGCCGAGCCAGCGCGTGCCCGTGCCCGGATAGGTCTGCCAGCGGGGGCCGTGCGCCCAGTGGCCGGGACGGTAGCGCCGGTTCGGGGCCTGCGCCAGCGCGTCCTCCAGCTCCGCCTCCATGACGTGCACCTGGGCGTGCGGGAAGTCGGGCAGCCCGCCGCTGTGGTCCACGTCCAGATGGGTGAGCAGAATGTGGCGTACGTCGGCGGGGTCGTGCCCGAGCGCGGCGACCTGCCGCACGGCCGTCTCGGCGGGGGCGAGGACCGGGCCGACCAGTTCCGTCCACTCGCGGTCGAGCAGCTCCGCGGGCTTGGCCACGTCGTCCAGGCCGAGCCCGGCCTCCACCAGCACGAGCCCGGAGGCGGGGGTCTCGATCAGCAGGGCGTGGCACACCGCGCGGGCGGGCGCCGAGCCGTCGAGCGCGTCGACCTCGCGCATGGAACCGACATTGAGATGATGAATTCGCATGCCGACTAGACTGCAACTTGAAGTGCGGTTCAAGTCAAGGAGTCGGAGTGGACGACGTGTTGGTGGACATCGGCGAGGTGTCCAGGCGGACCGGGCTGGCCGCGTCGGCGCTGCGCTTCTACGAGCGTAAGGGGCTCATCGCGGCCGAGGGGCGAAACGGGCTGCGGCGGGCGTACCGGCCGGAGACGCTCGACCGTCTGGCGCTCATCGCCTGCGCCCGCGACGCGGGGTTCTCGTTGTCGGAGATCGCCGAGTTCCTGCGCGCCAGGCCGTCCGACGCGCGGCTGCGCGAGCGCATGGCCGTCAAGGAGCGCGAGGTGGACGCGCGCGTCGCGCAGCTCACCCGGCTGCGCGACAGCCTGCGCCACGCGGCCGTCTGCGAGCACGATCCGCTGGTCGAGTGCCCCGAGTTCAAGCGCGCCGTAGGCAGGGTGCCCAACGGCTGACAGCCGGTCAGGAAGCCTGACCGGCTGTCAGCCGGTCAGGGGGTCACCCTGAGCTGACGTATTTTCTGGGCCGCAGCGCATGGGCCCGCAACGCCGCCAGGGCCGCGAACTGCCCCGGCCGGTCCATGCGTACCGCCAGCTCGTCGCTGAACGCCAGCCCCAGCGCCGTGAGCTGGGCGATCAGCTCCGTCACCGGCCTGACCACGTCCTCCAGGCTCGTCGTCGGATGCCAGCCCTCCCCGCCGACCACCTCGGCCACCCGCTCGCGCAGCTCGGCCGGCGACATCAGGGTGCCGTCGGCCAGCAGCAGGAGCGCGGCCTCACGGGCCGACACCTCGAACTCGTGCTCGCCCCTGGCCAGCAGCAGCCGGGTGACCGCCGACCACATGGCGTCAGGGGAGTCGAGCAGCCGCCTGCCGTGCTCGGTGATGGACAGCTTCTGGCCGTCCCTGCTGATCGCGCCCAGCTCCCGCTCGGCCAGCTCCCGCAGCCGGAGCGCCTCCGGCGAGGGCGCCAGCCGCAGGGGCAGGCTGCCCTCCCTGGCGGCCAGGGACAGCAGCCCGCGCAGAGCGGGCAGGGGTTGCGGGCTCACCGGCGCGTGCAGGCGCACTTCGAACGGCTGAGCCAGCTTCCGCCTGGCCGGGCCGCGGCCCAGCACCCAGCGGTTGAGCCGCTCGCCGTGCACCCGGTTGAGCCAGCTGTCGCCGCCCAGCTCGGCGCGCGGCTCGGTGAGCCAGCGCCGGGTCAGGGCGGTGCGGTCGATCGGCTCGCCGGAGACGATCCCCAGCTCCAGGGCGGCCGAGCAGGCGATGTGCGCGCCCAGCTCCTCCGGCCCCATGATCATGCTCCACTGCAGCTCCGGCACATCGGGCGGAAGCACACCCGTGGCCTCGAGCGCCTGCTGATAGGCGCTGGTCCCCGCGTCCTCGCCCTCGCGGGCGTAGGTGCGCAGGATCTGCTGGGTCGTGGGCGACACGCACAACGCGGCGTACCGCTCCATCCCGCCGAGCTGGAGCAGCCGCCCGAGCGACCGCGCCAGGCGCTCGTGGTCGCCGCCGGGCTTCAGCGGCCCCACCTTGATCGGCAGGGTGTACCAGAGGAACTCGCAGACGTCGAGCTGGGTCACCGTCTCCAACGGTTCGCCACCCGTCAACCATTCGACGGCGGTCCTGGCCTCTTCGGCCAGGTCCGGCTGAGAACGCTCCAACTCGGCGAGAAGGGCGGTGACATCCGGTGCACTCATGCCTCGAAGTTTGCCGTATCGACCCCGGGCCTGACGATGACCGAATCCGGTGCGTATTGGGTCTTGCACAGCGACTACCCTAAGAAACCACTATTGAGCCAAGTGTAGCGTGATCATATCCACCGTTTTTCGAAGAGCATGCGAGCCTTCCATTCGGTGTAGGGGATCAACTCGGCCGACAGGATCGGGTGGAGCCACCAGAAGTTGATCACAACGAGCAGCGCGAACGCGCCGACGACGGCCGCCCCGACGGTACGCCGTACCGGCATGGTGCCCGCGGCGGTCGGTGTGGACGGGCCGATCAGCAGCCCGGCGCACAGCGTGATGGCCAGCACCATGAACGGCACCATCGGGATGGCGTAGAACAGGAACATCGTGCGGTTGTCGGCGATGGCGAAGTAGAACCAAGGGAGCCAGCCCATCGCGTACGCCACCACCACGGCGCCGGCCCGCCAGTCGCGCGAGGAGAAGTACCAGGTGATCAGCGCGACCAGCGCGGCCACCGCGCCGAACCAGATCACCGGCGTGCCCACCCCGAGCACCGCCTCCGAGCAGTCCTTGACGCCGCAGGCGTTCTGCTTGCCCTCGTAGTAGAAGGCGACGGGACGCAGCAGCAGCGGCCATTGCCACGGCTCGGACATATAGGGATGCGAGGTCGCCAGGTCGCTGTGGAAGGTGAAGACCTGCCACTGGTACTTGATCCACGACCGCATCGAGTCGAACAGGAAGAAGAGCGGATTGCCCGCCGAGGTGGCCTGGTCCCAGTCGCGCCCGTAGCCCGTGGCCGTGGCGAACCAGCCCGTCCAGGTGGCCATGTACGTCACGAACGGCACCACCGCGAACGCCAGGACCCCCTGCGGCACGTCCTTGTTGAACGCGCCCACGTACGGGTTGCGCAGGCCGATGGCCCGGCGCGCCCCGAAGTCCCACAGCAGCGACATGATCGCGAACGCGACCGCGAACGCCAGCCCCGACCACTTGACCGACATCGCCAGGGCCAGGCAGACACCGGCGCCGATCCGCCACCACCTGATCCCGAGCGAGGGGCCGTGCGATGACAGGGGCGACTTCTCGTACCAGGTGACGAGCCGTTCCCGAGCCTGGTCGCGATCGGCCACCAGGCAGGCGAACGCGGCCAGCACCCAGAACATCAGGAAGATGTCCAGCAGCGCCGTGCGCGAGAGCACGTAGTGCAGGCCGTCCAGGGCCAGCAGCAGGCCGGCGAAGCAGCCGAGCAGCGTCGAGCGGGTCATCCGGCGCGCGACCCTGGCCAGGACCAGGATCGACAGGGTGCCGATCAGGGCGGCGGCGAAGCGCCAGCCGAACGGGTTGAGCCCGAACAGCCACTCGCCCGCGCCGATCATCCACTTGCCCAGCGGCGGGTGCACCACGTAGGAGGCGCACTTGTCGAGGGTCTCGGCCGTGCACGACTGCCAGATGTCGGTGTTGTTGGCCAGGATCGCCTTGTCGGCGTCCTTGATCGTGACGCGCTCGACCCCCCACGTGATCAGGGAGAAGGCGTCCTTCATGTAGTAGGTCTCGTCGAACACCACGGCCTTGGGATGGCCGAGGTTGACGAAGCGCAGGATGCCGCCGAAGACGGTGATCAGCAGTGGGCCGATCCACCCCCACAGGATGCTGCCCCGCATAGGAGGTATCACCCGATCGCGTACGGACCGCGTCTGGGGCTGGCTCACGCCGGCCTCCGGGCTTTCGTAGGCCTGGTACGGGGAATCGGTCACCGCCATTCGGACATCGTACGGGCCCCAAGGCGGTCCTTACCCAAGAAACACGGTCTAATTGGGATGCCCTGCCACAATGGTCAGGTGACTAACGACGGCAGGTTGGTGCTGGCAGGGGCGCCCATAGGCCAGGCGGGCGACGTCTCGCCGCGACTGCGTGAAGTGCTCGAAAGCGCCGACGTGGTGGCCGCCGAGGACACCCGGCGGCTGCGCAGGCTCGCGAACGAGCTCGGCGTGCAGATCACCGGCCGGGTGGTGTCCTACTACGACCAGAACGAGGCCGGCCGGGCCCAGGAGCTCATCGAGACGCTCAAGGAGGGCCGCACGGTCGTGGTGATCACGGACGCGGGCATGCCCGGCGTCTCCGACCCCGGCTACCGGCTGACGCGCCTCGCGGTCGAGGAGGGCGTCACGGTGACCGCGCTGCCGGGGCCGAGCGCCGTCACGACCGCGCTGGCGGTGTCCGGGCTGGCCAGCGACCGGTTCTGCTTCGAGGGGTTCCTGCCGCGCAAGCCCGGCGAGCGGGCCCGCCGCCTGTCGGCCCTGGCGGAGGAGGAGCGCACGATGGTCTTCTTCGAGGCGCCACACCGGCTGGCGACCTCGCTGGCGGCCATGGCGGAGGCCTTCGGTTCCGACCGGGAGGCCGCCGTGTGCCGCGAGCTGACCAAGACGTACGAGGAGGTGCGCAGGGGCGGGCTCGGCGAGCTGGCCGAGTGGGCCGCCGCGGGCGTCAAGGGCGAGATCACGGTCGTGGTCTCCGGCCACGTGGCCGGAGACGAAGAGCCGGACCTGGACGAGCTCGTCGCGGAGGTGGACCGCAGGGTCGCGGAGGGGACCCAGCGCAAGCTCGCCATCGCCGACGTCGCGAAGGGCGCGGGGGTGCCCAAACGCGAGCTGTACGACCTGGTTCACAGGCGGACCACCACGCCATAGGGTGCGCATCGTGAGGAACAGGGGGGTCGTGGCGCAGCGCCTGGTCCCGCCGATCCAGGGCGGCGCCCTGGCGGGCTGGGCGGGGCCGCTCCTGATCGCACTCTTCGGCGGCATCCTCCGCTTCGTCAGGCTCGGCGAGCCCAAAGCGGTCGTCTTCGACGAGACCTTCTACATCAAGGACGCCTACTCCCTGCTCAAGCACGGCGTCGAGCGCACCATGCTCGGCAACGCCGACAACCCCATCGCCGACAAGCGCCTCATCACCGGCAACCTGGACATCTTCCAGCACTGCCCGAAGCAGGTGGACTGCGCGTCCTTCGTGGCCCACCCGCCGCTGGGCAAGTGGATGATCGGCGCGGGCGAGTGGCTGTTCGGGATGACCCCGTTCGGCTGGCGCTTCGCCGCGGCGCTTGTCGGCACGCTGTCGATCCTGATCATGGCCAGGGTCGCGCGCAGGATGACGCGCTCGACGCTGCTCGGGTGCCTGGGCGGGCTGCTGCTCGCGCTCGACGGGCTGCACCTGGTGCTCTCGCGCACGGCGCTGCTGGACATCTTCCTGATGTTCTGGGTGCTGGCCGGGTTCGCCTGCCTGGTGGCCGATCGGGACTGGGCGCGGCGGCGGCTGGCCGGCTGGTACGAGAGCGCGCCGATCAGCGAGCTCGGGCCGCGGCTCGGGCTCAGGCCGTGGCGGGTCGCGGCGGGAGTGTGCCTGGGGGCCGCGTGCGCGGTCAAGTGGTCGGGGATCTTCTTCCTGATCGCGTTCGCGGTCAT
This sequence comes from Nonomuraea rosea, assembly GCF_039539705.1. Taxonomy (NCBI): domain Bacteria; kingdom Bacillati; phylum Actinomycetota; class Actinomycetes; order Streptosporangiales; family Streptosporangiaceae; genus Nonomuraea; species Nonomuraea rosea. The sequence continues at coordinate 101,911 of NZ_BAABDQ010000036.1, forward strand.
GAGCGTGATGTGGGACATGGGGGCCAGGCGGGCGCTGGGGCTGCGGCAGCCGTACCGGGGGGCGCTCTCGTACGACGTGCCGGGCGGGTTCGCGGCGCTGGCCGTCGCGCCTGCGGTGACGTTCCTGGCGTCGTGGACCGGGTGGTTCGTCACGGCGGGAGGGTGGGGGCGCAACTGGGAGCAGGCCACCTCCGCCGGGCCGTTCTTCTTCGTGATCGACTCGGCGCGGTCGTGGCTGAAGTATCAGACGCAGGTGCTCGGCTATCACAGCGGCCTGGAGGCCTACCACCCCTACATGTCGGAGCCCTGGCAGTGGCCGCTGCTCTTACGCCCGGTCTCCTTCTACTACCCCCCGGACCTGCCGGCCTCGGCGTGCGGGGCGAACGACTGCTCGCAGGCCGTGCTCGGGGTCGGCACCCCCGCGCTCTGGTACGGCGCCGTCCTCGCGCTGATCGCGATCATCACCTGGTACGTGGCCACCCGCGACTGGCGGGCCGGGGCGACGCTGCTGGGGTTCGGGGCCGGCTGGCTGCCGTGGTTCTACTACGCCATCGCCGGCAACCGGACGATGTACCTGTTCTACATGATCCCCGTGGTGCCCTTCATGGTGCTGGCGATCGTGCTGGCGGCGGGGCTCGTCCTGGGCAGGGCGGGGGCGTCCTCCGGGCGGCGGTCGGCGGGGGCCGCGGCGGTGGGAGGGTTCGCGCTGATCGTGCTGATCAACTTCTGGTGGCTCCAGCCGGTGCTGACCGCCGAGACGATCACACAGGCAGAGTGGTGGGCTCGGATGCTGATGCGTTCTTGGGTGACCGCCGCGCCCAAGTGACGCCCTTGCGCAGCGTGATCGCCGCCGCGATGCAGGCCAGCGGCACGGCCGGCAGCACATAGCGGTAGTCGAACTCCGCCGTCGCGGCCGGCGCGAGCAGCAGGCCGACCGCGCCCAGCCACGGCAGCACCACCGGGCCGCCGAACTTGCGCCAGCGGACCGCGACGCCGTACAGGCCGACGAGCAGGATGCCGCCGAGCATGATGCCGCGCAGGTAGAACACCTGCTGGTAGCCGCTCATGATGCTCGCCCACGGCTGCACGATCCTCGTCTCGGGCGGGCCCTGCTCGTAGCTGAACGCATCGGTGTCGGTCCGGCCGCCCGCGTACGACGACCACTTCGGCAGCCGCTTGGGCTGCCCGTTCTCGTCCAGCTCCACGTAGGGCTTGAACTGGTACATGTTGTACGTCGACTCGTCCGGGAAGCGCGGCCGCGCCCAGTGGAACGAGCGGAAGAAGTCACGCACGACCACCTGGAGGTAGTCGCCCGGCTGAGACAGGATCGCCCGCGTGGCGAACGCGCTCGCCGCGTCGTTGGTGATCTCGCTCCACTTCTTGTTGACGCCCCACCGGTGCAGCACCTCGCCGGTGGCCGTGCCGTTGTGGCTGCCCTGGCCCCACAGGTACCACTGTGCGTATTCCTTACGGGCATCGACCGGTTCGTTGATGCACAGCAGCAGGAGCTGGACCTCTTTGTACTTGTCGAACTCCATCTTGTTGCAGTCGGCGAAGATCGCGGTGCGCATGTAGAGGATGAGCCCGTCGCTGTTGGTCATCGCGAATTTGCCGTACGCGGAGGCGAACCACCCCATGTACGCCATGACCGGGATCGCGCACGCGGTGAGCACCGCCACGATCGGCCGCCAGCCCGTCCGCTTGACCAGCAGATAGAGCACCACCAGCGCGAGGATCGGCATGCCGATGGAGCGGGTCAGCCAGGTCAGCGCCAGCAGGAACCCGACGACCGCGCCCGCCTTCCACGACAGCCGCCGCTTCCACAGCACCAGCGTGATCACACCCACCACCAGCAGCGTGAACAGCGTGTCGGACATCACGAGCTGTTCGAGCTGGATCTGGTAGGCGTCGAACAGCACCGGCGCCGCCGCCAGCGTGGCCCCCCACTTCGGCAGCCTGAACTTGATGCGCAGCAGCGCGTAGATCAGGCAGGCCGTGGCGAGCCCCATCAGGTGCTGCGTGAAGATCACCAGCGAGAAGCTGTGGAACGGCTTGAGCAGCATCAGCCAGAAGCTGTAGCCGTCGGGCCTGATCGGATGCGGCCGCAGGTGCAACGACACCGAGACGTACTCGTAGGAGTCGTTGAACCACATGGCGGGTCCGTAGCCGAGCATGGTGATGAGCCGCAGCAGGGCGCCGACGCCGAAGGCCGCGGCGAACGCGCGGTGCCGGCCCACCATGGACAGCAGGCGTGCTGCCCAGCCAGGGGCGGAGTGGTCCACAGGGGTAATCTCCGCGACTCTCACCATGCTGTAAAGAATGCCAGTCGTTTTTGGGTCTTGACCCGAGCATCCGTGGGCACAGGGCATGATGGTTCACTGGAAGAGCCTTAACTGAAGGGTAGACACGTGGAACTGACGGTGGTCATGCCCTGCCTCAATGAGGCGGAGACCGTGGAAGTCTGTGTACGCAAAGCACTGGCGTGCATGGCGGAGCACGGCATCGAGGGCGAGGTCCTGATCGCCGACAACGGCAGCACGGACGGCTCTCAACAGCTCGCCCGAGACGCCGGCGCCCGCGTGGTCCACGTCGATGAGAAGGGCTACGGCAACGCCCTCATGGGCGGGATCCGAGCGGCGCGCGGCACATACGTCATCATGGGCGACGCTGACGATTCCTACGATTTCACCGCGCTGCTGCCGTTCGTCGAGGAGCTGCGCGACGGTGCCGACCTGGTGATGGGCAACCGCTTCAGGGGCGGCATCTCCCCGGGCGCGATGCCCCCGCTGCACCGCTATCTGGGCAACCCGGTGCTGTCCTTCATCGGGCGGCTGTTCTTTCCCTCGGCGATCAAGGACTTCCACTGCGGGCTGCGTGGTTTCCGGCGCGACTCGATCCTGCGCCTGCAGCTCCAGACGGGCGGCATGGAGTTCGCCTCGGAGATGGTGGTCCGCTCCACGCTGTCCGGGCTCGACGTGCGCGAGGTGCCCACCACGCTCTCGCCCGACGGCCGCTCCCGCCCGCCGCACCTGCGCTCGTGGCGTGACGGCTGGCGCCACCTGCGCTTCCTGCTCCTCTACAGCCCGAAGTGGCTGTTCTTCTACCCCGGCGTGCTGATGATGGTCCTCGGCCTGGCGGCCGGGACGGCGCTGACGTTCGGGCCCGTGGAGATCGGCGAGCTGGCCTTCGACGTCGACACCCTGGTCGGATCGTCGGCGCTGGTGGTGATCGGCTTCCAGGCGGCGCTGTTCGCGGTCTTCACCAAGGTCTACGCGGCCGAGGAGGGCTTCCTGCCCGAGTCGCCGCGCATCCGCAAGCTCATCGACATCGTGAGCCTGGAGAAGGGCCTCGTGGTCGGCGGGCTGCTCGCCCTGGCCGGTCTGATCGGCCTGGTCATGTCGCTGGTGCACTGGCAGGTGCGCAGCTTCGGCGAGCTCGACCCGCGTGAGTCGCTGCGTATCGTCGTGCCCTCCGCGACGGCGTTGATCATGAGTTTCCAGACGATCTTCGCCGCGCTGTTCATCAGCATCCTCGGCATCCGCCGCACCCGCGAGAGCTCCATCGACGTCGCCGCCAAGGCCGCGGAAGAGGCCGCAGAGGCCGTCAAGCTGGAGAAGTCCAAGCACTGATGACCACCTCCTTCACGCGGTGAGCCGCGTGGAGGAGGCGGGTCTCGGGGTCGGCAGGCTTTTGGCGCGGGGCCGCGCAGATAGGCTTACATCCATGTCCCAGCACATCTTGACCGCCGTCGCGTGGCCGTACGCTAACGGCCCCCGCCACATCGGGCACGTCTCCGGATTCGGCGTGCCGTCCGACGTCTTCAGCCGCTACCAGCGGATGGCGGGCAACAAGGTGCTGATGGTCTCCGGCACCGACGAGCACGGCACGCCCATCCAGGTGCAGGCCGACAAGGAGGGCGTGAGCGCCAGGGAGCTGGCCGACCGCTACAACCGCGTCATCGCCGAAGACCTCACCGGGCTGGGCCTGTCCTACGACCTGTTCACCAGGACCACGACGAAAAACCACTACGCCGTCACGCAGCAGATCTTCAAGGGCCTCTTCGACAACGGCTACATCTTCCCCAAGACCACGATGGGCGCGATCTCGCCCTCGACCGGCCGCACCCTGCCCGACCGCTACATCGAGGGCACCTGCCCCATCTGCGGCTACGACGGCGCCCGCGGCGACCAGTGCGACAACTGCGGCAACCAGCTCGACCCGATCGAGCTGATCAACCCCAAGAGCCGCATCAACGGCGAGACCCCGGTGTTCGCCGAGACCGAGCACTTCATGCTCGACCTGCCCGCCTTCGCCGAGGTGCTCGGCTCCTACCTGCAGTCCAAGCAGGGCGAGTGGCGGCCCAACGTGCTGAAGTTCGCCCTCAACCTGCTCGGTGACCTGCAGCCCAGGGCGATCAGCCGCGACCTCGACTGGGGCGTGCCGATCCCGCTCGACGGCTGGCGCGACCAGCCCAACAAGCGGCTCTACGTCTGGTTCGACGCGGTGATCGGCTACCTGTCCGCCTCCATCGAGTGGGCCAGGCGCTCCGGCGACCCGGACGCGTGGCGTCAGTGGTGGCAAAACCCCGACGCCCGCGGCTACTACTTCATGGGCAAGGACAACATCGTCTTCCACGCCGAGATCTGGCCGGCCATGCTGTTCGGCTACAGCGGCATCGGCGCGCGCGACGGCTCGCCCGGTGCGCTGGGCAAGCTCGACGTGCCCTCCGAGGTGGTCTCCAGCGAGTTCCTGACGATGGAGGGCAAGAAGTTCTCCTCCTCCCGCCAGATCGTCATCTACGTGCGCGACTTCCTCGCCCGCTACGACGCCGACGCGCTGCGCTACTACATCTCGGTGGCCGGCCCGGAAAACCAGGACACCGACTTCACCTGGCAGGAGTTCGTCAACCGCAACAACGGCGAGCTGGTCGCCGCCTGGGGCAACCTGGTCAACCGGTCGATCTCGATGGCGGCGAAGAACTTCGGGGCCGTCCCCGAGGCCGGCGACCTGACCGACGCCGACCGGGCCCTGCTGGAGCGCTCGCGCAACGCGTTCGCCCCGGTGGGCGCGGAGCTCGGCAGGTCGAGGTTCAAGAACGCCATCACCGAGGCGTTCGACGTGGTCCGCGACGCCAACAAATACCTGGCCGACCAGGAGCCGTGGAAGCTCAAGGACGACCCCGCGCGGCAGAAGTCGATCCTGCACGTCGCGCTCCAGGTCGTCGACGACGCCAAGACGATGCTCACCCCGTTCCTGCCCGGCTCGTCCAACAAGGTCCACGCCATGCTGGGCGGCGAGGGCGTGTGGTCGGGCATGCCGGAGATCCGCGAGGTCGACGAGGACGGCGGCACCCCTTACCCGGTGATCACCGGCGAATACAACGGCGGGGCGCGCTGGGAGCACCAGCCGATCAAGCCGGGCACTCCGCTCGCGCCGCCGGTGCCGCTGTTCAAGAAGCTCGACCCGAAGGTCGTCGACGAAGAGCTGGCCCGGCTGGCCGACTGACTCCATAGTCCTTGAGGCTGATGGCGCTCGCGGTCTTCCTGACCGACTTCGCCATCAGCCCCTTCCATGGCAGGTAGGGCAGCAGCTTGTAGTTCTGGTTCATGAACCAGGCCATGAATCTGCTCTCCGGGACCATCCACTTGCTGACGCCCACGGCCGACTGCTGGCAGCCGGCGGCGTAGTCGCGCACCGCCCGCTCGTAGGCGCCGAAGGCGGCGCGGTGATCCCCGCCGGCCGCTGCCAGCTCGCCGGCCAGCACGTACGCGCTGACCATGGCCAGCCCGGTGCCCATGCCGGACAGCGGCGAGGCGCAGCAGGCGGCGTCGCCGAGCAGCACCACCCGGCCGCGTGACCACGAGTCCAGCCGCACCTGGCTGACCGAGTCGAAGTAGAAGTCGTCCGCCTGCCACATCCTGCGCAGCAGCTCCGGCGTCTCCCATCCGACCCCTTGGTACGCCTCGGCCAGCAGCTCCCGCTGGCGGTCGAGGTCGCGCCTGTCGTAGTCCAGCGGCGGCGAGCCGAACCAGAACACCGCCTTGGCCTCGGTGTTCTGCTTGGCGCTGTAGAGCGAGACCATCTTGCCCGGGGTGCTGTAGGCGTGCCCGGTGTAGTCCAGGCCGAGATAGTTGCCGGTCGTGAACACGGCGCAATGGAGCCCCAGGTAGGACAAGTGGTCCTGCTCCGGGCCGAACGCCAGGGACCGCACGTTCGAGTGCAGGCCGTCCGCTCCCACCACCAGGTCGAAGCGCCGCTCCGGCCCTCGCTCGAACGTCACCGTCACCCCGTCCGCGTCCTGCGCGATCGAGGTGATCGAATCGCCGAAGACGTACTCGGTGCGGGCGCTGGTGGCGTCGTAGAGGATGCGGGCCAGGTCGCCGCGCAGGATCTCGACGTCGCCGGCGAACAGGTCGGCGGGCATCGCGACCAGCTTCTTGCCGGCCTCGTTGACGTTCCACATCGAGCCCATGTGGGTCTGGGCGCGTTCGATGCCGGGGAGTATGCCCATCTTGCGCAGCACGCTCAGGTGGGCGTCACCGCGGAAGTCGACCGAGTAGCCGCCTTCGCGAAGGGCGGGGGCGCGCTCGACGACGGTGGTGCGGTGGCCGTACCGGTTGAGCCAGAGTGCCAGGGCGGGACCGGCGACGCTCGCGCCGGAGATCAGAATGTCCATGCCGCAGAGCCTGACCGGGCCCGCTCACCGCGCCCTCACCGCGCCCTCACCGCGCCCTCACCGCGCCCTCACTGGGCCCTCACCGCCCGCTCACCGCGGGTCGTCCGGGAGTGTGGCCAGTTCGCCGGTGAAGGTGGTGAGCTCGTTCAGCGGTGACCGGTCGATGATCTCGTCGGGAATGCCGACGAGGCGCAGCGACTCCCGGTGGGAGAGCTGCGCGCCCGCGCGCCGCGCCCTGGCGAACGCGCGCTCGCCCAGCACGACCCGCGCTTCCCGCGCGGCCTCGGACTCGCCCGGCAGCATGACACCTCGCATGGCGGTCGCGGCCCCCAGCAAAGTGGCACACAGCAGAGCACCCTCAACGGCGTCGCCGTCGGTGAGTGCCAGGGCGGCCAGGGCTTCGACCGCTCGGGCGCTTTCCGCCAGCGCGCCCGTGCGGACCGCGTTCTCGACCGCCTCGCGGTAGTGAGTACGGGCCGCGCCACGATCGCCCTCGGCCTCCGCCAGCTGCCCCAGGCCCACCATGAGCCGCGTCCGGTTGCCCGAGGTCTTGACCCACTGCGGGTCCGACTGCCGCAGCGCCTGCTCGTACAGCTCCCGAGCCCGCCCCAGATCCCCCTCCCGTGCCGCCACGTCGCCCAGCCCGCGCAGCGCGGAGGCCAGGTAGATCGGCAGGCCGGCCCGCCTGGCCAGCTCGGCGGCCCGCTCGTAGTCGGCCCGAGCGCCGTCGAGGTCGCTCCCGATGCGATGGTCGCCCCTGTTGCAGAGCAGGTCCGTCATGTCCTCCTCGGCGCCGAGCTGCTCGGCCAGCGCCAGCGCCTCCTCCGTGTGGGCCAGGGCGGCGGCCTCGTCACCACGGGTGGCCGCCAGCCACGACAGCCCGTCCAGCGCCAGCGCCGACCCCCAGCGGTCGCCGAGCGAACGGAAACCCTCCAGCGCCCCCGTCAGCTCCGCCTCAGCGGCGGCGAACTCACCCGCGGCCATCTGCGGATACGCCCAGATCAACCGCGCGGCGGCCCGCTCCCACGGATCGGACGCGCGCGCCGCCCGCCGGAGCATCTTGAGCGCCACACTGGAGGCGAGGGTCCCCGCCGTGATCATCGGCCACAGGTACGTGACGATCGGATACCGGTGCGTGCTGGATGAGCCAGGCCCGTCCGTGACCATCGTCTCGGCCCGCGACCGGTGCCGCTCCCAGGACGGCCGGGCCGCGTCGTCGCCGGTGGTGGCCAGCAGGCACAGCACGTACGCGTCGCCGAGCGCCGGATCCGGCTCGGGACCCGCCGCCTCCAGCAGGGCGATCGCGGCGCCGGTGGTCGTGGCGCGCGTGCCGCGCATCCACAGGTACGTCGACTGCGCCGCCAGCAACCGCATGCCGAGCGCCACCTCACCGGATTCCACCGCCCAGCGCAGCGCCGCCTGCAGGTTGTCGTGCTCGGCGGCCAGCCGGTCGAGCCACCGCACCTGCCCCGCCCCGCGCAGCTGCGGCTCGGCCCGCTCCACGAGATCGAGGAAGTACGTCGCATGCGCCCTGCGCACGGCCGGAGCGTCGTCCCCGAGCCGCTCGGCGCAGAAGGCGCGGATCGTCTCCAGCATGCGGTAGCGGCCGCCAGACGCCTCCAGGAGGGACTTGTCGGCGAGGGAGTCGAGCAGCTCCTCGGCCTCCGCCGGCCCACACACCTCGGCGGCGGCCCGGGCGGTGGCGCCTCCGGAGAAGACGGTCAGGCGGGCGGCCATGGCCTGTTCCGGTTCGGTGAGCAGGTCCCAGCTCCAGCCGACCACGGCGCGCAGGGTCTGGTGCCGGGCGTCGGAGGTGCGGCTGCCGCGCGACAGGAGGCGGAACCGGTCCTGGGCCGTGAGCCGTTCGGCCAGCTCGCCGGTCTCGTGCGTACGCAACCGGGCGGCCGCCAGCTCGATCGCCAGCGGGAGGCCGTCGAGCGCGGCGCAGATCCGGCCGACCGCCTCATCCGGCACGAAATCCGGGCGGGCCGCCCTGGCCCTGTCGGTGAAGAGGGCCGCGGCGGCTTCGGGGGCGAGCGGGCGTACCGGCCAGAGGTGTTCGGGGGTGATGCCGAGCGGCTCGCGGCTGGTGGCGAGGACGCGGAGCGCGGGACAGGCGGCGAGCAGGCGCTCGGCCAGGATCGCGACGGCGTGCACGAGGTGCTCGCAGTTGTCGAGGATCAGCAGCAGGGGCCGCTCGGCCAGGGCGGCGATCAGGCGGGACACCGAGCCGGGCCGCTCGGCGCCGCCCAGCCCCGGGCCGCTCAGCAGGCCGCTCTCGCGCACACCCAGCGCGTGGAGCACCACCTGCGCCAGGTCGGCCTCCGCATCCACCGTCGCCAGCTCCACGACGACCGTGGCGGGGTCCGGGCGGGCGACCTCGATCGCCAGCCTGGTCTTGCCCGCGCCGCCCGGCCCCAGCAGCGTCACCAGCCGGGCCGCGGCCAGCAGCGCGGTGACCGAGGCCACGTCGTCGTCCCGGCCCACGAAGCTGGTCAGCCGGCCGGGCAGTGCCCTGGGCGTGGCGGCCGTCCCGCGCAGCAGGCTCCGGTGCAGCTCGGCCAGCTCGGGCGACGGGTCCGCGCCCAGCTCGTCCGCCAGCAGCCGCCGCGCCTCCTCGTACGCCACCAGCGCCTCCGCCGGCCGCCCGGCCGCGGACAGGGCCCGCATGAGGAGCGCGCGCAGCCGTTCCCGCAACGGGTGGCGTTCGACGAGCTCGCCCAGCTCGGCGATGAGCTCCCGATCCGCGCCGCACCGCAGCTCGGCCTCGATCCGGTCCTCGACCGCGCCCAGCCGCCGCTCCTCCAGCCAGGCCCCCTGAGCGGGGTCGAGGTCGGCGAAGGCAGGTCCCCGCCACAACGCCAGCGCCTCGCGGAGCACCGCCGCGGCTCGTACGGGATCGCCCGCCGCCCGTCCCGCGTCGGCCAGCCCCAGGAACCGCTGGGCGTCGACGTCCTCGGGCTCCACAGGCAGCCGGTAACCGGCCGCGGTCAGCTCCACGGAGATCCCGTCGCGCCTGAGCCTGGACACCTGCGAGTGCAGCGCGTGCGTGGCGTCCTTGGGGATCCGGTCGCCGTACAGGGCCTCGATGAGCCGATCAGGGGAGACGACCGCGCCGGGCCGCAGCAGCAGGAGCGCCAGCAGCGCGCGCCTGACCGGCCCGCCGAGCGGCACCTCGGTGCCGTCCGCACGCCAGGCGCGGGTGGTGCCGAGAACGCCGAACCGCATGGAGGCTACTTTAGAGTGCGTGACCAAGCTTCCCGCCGCTCCAGAGCCGCTTTCCGCTCCTGTGTTCGACAGCCACTGCCACCTCGACATCATGGTCGGCAACCGGCAGGCGTCCTCGGGCGACCCGGTGGCGCAGGCCGCGCAGGCGGCGGCGGCCAGTGTCCGGAGCATCCTGGAGGAGGCCAGGGAGGTCGGGGTGACCCGGCTGGTCACGATCGGCTACGACCTGAAGTCCTCCCGCTGGAACGCGGAGGTGGCGGGGGAGCAGGAAGGCGTGTACGCCGGGGTGGCCATCCACCCGAACGAGGCGCACGAGGCCACCCCGGGGGTGCTGGCCGAGATCGAGGCCCTGGCGGGGCGGCCGGAGGTGCGGGCGGTGGGGGAGACCGGGCTCGACTACTACCGCGACTGGGCGAGCAAGGACGACCAGCACGCGAGCTTCCGCGCGCACGTGGAGATCGCCAAGCGCACCGGGAAGGCGCTGGTCATCCACGATCGGGACGCGCACGACGACGTGCTGAAGGTGCTGGCCGCCGAGGGGGCGCCGGACAAGGTGGTGTTCCACAGCTTCTCGGGCGATCCCGAGATGGCGAAAAAGTGCGTCGAAGCCGGATATTTCATGTCTTTTTCCGGTCCGGTGACGTACAAGAACGCCGCCTATCTCCGTGCGGCGGCCGAGGTCGCGCCCATGGAGCTCATGCTGGTCGAGACCGACGCCCCCTACCTCCCGCCGGTCCCGCACCGGGGCAAGCCCAACGCCCCCTACCTCATCCCGCTCACCCTGCGCTGCCTCGCCGAGGTCAAGGGGGTCCATCCGGACCAGTTGTGCGAGGCGATCAGCGCGAACGGAGTCACGGTCTTCGGCGAGTGGTGACCATCTTTTGGTGAACCGGTGGATGCGGGCCTGCGGCCGCCGCTAGCGTTCGGGCGGTCCAGCCCCGCTACCGGAGGTGGTTCGTGCGAGGCAAGAGGCGTGCGCCGCGTCCGCCGATCCCGTGGCGTTCCCCGTGGACGCCCGTGGTGTGCCTGGCCGGTGCGCTGGCCGTCGGCACGCTGGTCGTGGTGTCGTTCCTGGTCAAAGACGTGGTCGTGGTGGTCGACGGCCGGCCGGTGGCCGTGCGCAGCTTCGCCGGCACGGTGCACGGCGTGCTCGGCGACGCCGGGGTCGCGCTCGGCTTCGGCGACGTCGTACGCCCGGCCGGCCAGGAGGAGGTCTCCGACGGCGCCACCATCGAGGTACGCCGTGCGCGCCCCATCACGCTCACCCTGGACGGCCGCACCAGCAGGCACCTCGTCACCGCCACGAACGTCGGCGATGCCCTGGCCGAGCTGGACATCGCCCCCGCCGCCGGCCGCCTCTCCGCCCCGCCCGACGACGCGGTGCCGCTGTCGGGGATGGAGCTGACGCTCTACACCAGGCGCAAGGTGTACGTGGTCGCGGGCACCACCAGGCTCACCTCCCGTACGACGGCCAGAACGGTCCGCCAGGTGCTCAGGCAGCAACGCGTCGCCCTGCAGCGCGGCTACCAGGTGAGCCCGCCGCTCGGCAGCTTTCCGAAGGACGGGACGGTCATCACGGTCACGCCGCCGCGTTCCGTACAGATCAGGCAGGCCATCCTGCGGCTCAACTGGCGGGCCCTGGCGGAGTGCGAGGCCCACGGGAACCCGCAGGCGTACAACGCGGAGGGGCCGTACTACGGGATGTACCAGTTCAGCCTGGCCATGTGGCAGGCCGTGGGCGGGATGGGGCTGCCGAGCACCTGGCCGGCGGAGGAGCAGACGTACCGGGCTCAGCTCCTCTACCAGCAGGTGGAGGGCCGCTGGCAGAGCCAGTGGCCCAACTGCGGCGCCACCCTGTTCACCTGATCGCCCGCGCTCCGGTCAACCGGCTACGGACACCCCGAAGTCGGCCCCCTTGGGCGGCTGGAGCTGCTGGAGATCGTCGGAGTTGCGCGCGGCCACCCCGACCCTGCCGAACGGCAGCGCGTCCGGCTGTCCCACGAACAGCTTGTTGCCGCTGAAGGCCACCGACCACCCGAACAGGCCGGCGTCCGTGGCCAGCTTCTTGTCCTCGGCCGCGTTCTTCCAGGAGACGATCCGGACGCCGCCGCCGTACGGGGCGCCGATGGCCAGCCTGCCGTCCGCCGACGCGGCCATCGAGAACCCGAACGCCTGCTTCCCGCCCTGTGTGACCCTCCTGGTGGGCTTCCTGGCCGGGTCGAGCAGCTGCACGTATCCGGGGCCTGGTGAGCTCAGGGCGTAACCGGAGCCCTCGGAGTAGGCCACCGCGTAGCCGTACCGGTCGCCGGAGGCGGCGGTCGGCGAGTCCAGCTTCAACGTCGTGAGCTTGGACGACAGCACGTCGTCGATGAAGACGACCGAGCCCGAGTTGATCTTGCCCGCTTCGACCTGCCGGCCCGCGCCGTCGTCGTTCTCGTACGGAACGCCGACGACCAGCCCGTTCTTCGGCCCGAACGCCATCGCCCAGCCGAACTGATCGCCCACCTCGCTGTTGCCGCGCACGTCCACGGACTCCTGGCTGATCCTGCGCAGCTCGGCCGTGCCCTTGCGCACGTAGATGGCGCCCACGTCGAGCAGCGAGCCCTCGTCCTCGTACGGGGCGCTGATCGCCACCAGGTCGTCGCGCGCCGCCAGCGACCACCCGAAGTGCGCGAAACGCTGGGGCTCGGCGGCGGTCAGGCGCTGCGGAGGCTTGCTGCCGCCGCCATAGACGACGTACGCGGCCCCGGCGTCCTCGGCGCCGTCCAGGTCCGTGTACGGGGCGCCGATCACGAGGTCGGCGCAGGGGTCGGCGTCCACCTTCGCCAGGCGTACCGACCAGCCGAAGGCATCGCCCTTGGCCAGGTCGGGCACGGTGACGGGGACCACTTTGGCGCCCGACAGGACGTGCACCGAGCCCTTCTCGTCGTCCGCGAACGGGTCGCCCACGGCCACGTCGTCCACGCCGTCACCGTCGAAGTCGGCGGCACCGGCACAGGCGGTCTGTGCGCTTGCGGTCTGTGCGCTTGCGGTCTGTGCGCCGGCCGTTTGTGCGCTGGCCGTCACTGTGCCGGCTGTGGCGGGGGACACCACTGAGCCGGCCAGCATGAGCGCCGCCACGAGCATCGCCGCCCGGACGACCCACGGCCCGAGCCCGGCCGCCGGCCCCCGCGAACCCCTCAGCCCCCTCACCGCGTTCACAGCCCGACCTCGATCTGCTTGCCGTTCTCGAGCATGGTCGCCGTCATCTTGACGGGTTTGCGATACGTCGCCAGATCGAACACGAACGCGCTGTCCACCCGTCCGCCGGGCAGGATGGCCGGGGGCAGGGTGACGGTGGCCGGATCATGCTCGCCGCCACGGTCGTCGATCATGGTGACCACGGGCTGGATCAGCTGCCTGCGCTCACCACCGGGGTTGATCATCGTCCAGCGGATCACGCAGAGCTGCCCCTTGGCGGAGGTCGTGCCCTCATACTCCTTCAGCCCGCACTCCGGCGCCGTCGCCACGATCGCGATGGGGTCGTCGAAGTTGGCGCCCAGGGCGAATCTGCGGCCGACGTCGTTCGGCCCGGCCGTGGTGGCGGCCTCGGACGGATTGCCGGTGGCCGTGGTGGGCGTGTTGCGACCGGAGGTGACGATCAGCACGGCCACGGTCACGACGATGGCCAGCACGGCGGCAGCGGCGGCGATGAGCCACCGGGTGCCGGTCGTCCTTGTGCCGCCGATGGTGTCGGGCTCGTCCCCGAGCGAAGCTCCCGTACCGAGGGGTACGGCCTGCTCGCCCGGCCTGGTCTGGGTGCCTAACGAGCCCCCGGGCCGAGACGGCGTCTCCTGCGGAACGTCCGGCGTGACCGGTCCGCGCTGCCCCTTCTTGCCCCGCTTCTTCGCCGGCTGTTGCTGCTTGGCCTGGTTCTCGGCCTCCCAGCGGGCGAACTCCTCCTTCGCCGCCTGCTCCTCACGCCGCGCCAGCTCCTCGACCGAGGGCTGTCCTTGCGTCGGCGCGCCAGGATTGGACCCGCTCGTCGGCTGCCGCGAGACGGCGGGCCGGTTGGGCTGGTTGAGCTGATTGGGCGGCCCGAGCTGATCGGGCCCGCCGGGCCGGGTGGACTGGCTGGGCTGACCGGGCCGACCAGCCTGACCCGGCTGGCTCGGCTGACCAGATTGCCCGGATTGGGCGGGTCGGCCGGCCTGGCTGGAGCCACCAGCTTGACTGGGACCACCGGCCTGACTGGGACCACCGGCCTGGCTCGGCGCCCTGCTACTCATGGTGTCGCTCGGCGGCGGCGTCGTGAACGTCGCCGTGATGTCCGGCTCGTCCACCACGTTCTGCGGCGGCTGCCACTCGTTCAGCATCTCGTTCGCGACCAAGGTGGGCGGATCGATCGTCAGCCCAGGCGAAGTCCCTCCCACCAGGGCGATCAGCAGCTCCTGCGCCGTGGGCCGGACCGTCGCCTCCATGGAGGTGGCCCGCCGTACGAGCTCGTTGAGCGGCGCGGGCAGGGCGCCCAGGTCCGGCGGGTTGTTCAGCACGCGCGTGGCCAGCGTGATGGGGTCGCCACGGCCGAACGGATGCCGCCCGTTGCCCGAGTACGCGATCAGGCAGCCCCAGGCGAAGATGTCCGCCGCCGGGCTGACGACCTGGCCGCGTACCTGCTCGGGGGCCCACCAGCCCGGGCTCCCCAGCAGTTCGCCGGAGAGCGTGAACCCGGTCTCCCTGTCGAGCGCCCTGGCGATCCCGAAGTCGATCACCCTCGGCCCGGACAGGGACAGGATCACGTTCGCCGGCTTCAGATCCCTGTGCACCAGCCCGGCCACGTGGATGGCCGCCAGCGCCGCCGCCACGCCGAGAGCCACACCGTGCAGCGGCCCCGGCTCCAGAGCCCCGAAATTCGAGATCTGGTCGGACAGCGGAGTGCCCGCTATGTATTCGGTCACCATGTACGGTCGCCCGTCACCGGTGTTGCCGTTGTCCAGCACCTGTGCCGTACAGAACGACGCCACCCGGCGAGCGTTCTCCACCTCCGCATGGAACCTGGCCGCGAACCCCTCCTGGTTGGCGAACTCCGCCTTCACGACCTTGAGCGCGACGAACCGGCCCGTCGGCGCTCTGGCCAGGAACACTGTTCCCATGCCGCCTTCACCGAGGCGGCCCAGCAGCCGGTACGGCCCGATTTCCCGCAAGTCCGTCGGGCGGAGCGGCGCGGCGCCCGTTGGCTCCATGAGGGACGTCCCTTCCTGTTCCACGCCATCCTCTCCTTTGGTCTCCCCATCCGCCATCGCAGGTTCTTCGATGCGGGAGACTGGTTGGATGATGAGGCTGTTGGGCCCTGCAGAAATACGTATTTTGGCGAACAAGCTAGATCTACGTCCGACAAAAAAGCTAGGCCAGAACTTCGTGATCGACGCAGGGACCGTCCGGAGGATCGTCCGCGTGGCCGATTTGTCCCCCGATGACGTGGTCATCGAGGTGGGTCCGGGCCTTGGCTCGCTCACGCTAGCGCTCCTGGAGCCGGCTGAGCACGTGGTTGCCGTAGAGATCGATCCGGTCCTGGCCGAACAGCTCCCCATCACCGTCGCAGAGCGGGACGGGGCGGACAAACTGACCGTCCTGAACGCCGACGCCATGAAGATCACCCTTGATGACCTGCTGGGCCACGCCCCCACGGCCCTGGTCGCGAACCTCCCCTACAACGTGGCCGTCCCGGTGGTCCTGCACCTCCTTCAGGAGCTCCCGTCCCTGCGCAAGGGCCTGATCATGGTGCAACTGGAGGTGGCCGACCGCCTGGCGGCGGGGCCGGGCTCCAAGGTGTACGGCGTGCCGTCGGTCAAGGCGGCCTGGTACGCGGACGTACGCAGGGCCGGACCTGTGGGCCGTACCGTCTTCTGGCCCGTCCCCAACGTCGATTCCGGCCTCGTCTCCCTCACCCGCCGCGAACCGCCTGAGACGACGGCATCGCGCGAGGAGGTGTTCGCGGTGGTGGACGCCGCCTTCGCCCAGCGCCGCAAAACCCTGCGCGCGGCCCTGGCCTCCTGGGCCGGCAGCCCGCCCCTGGCGGAAGAAGCCCTCCGGGCAGCCGGCGTGAACCCTTCGGCCCGCGGCGAGGAGCTCGACGTCACCTCCTTCGCCCGCATAGCCGAAGCCAAGCCCTGACCACACCTGACGCCACGGATGCCCCTGCGGGACGCACACCGTCTCTACGGACGCGCCCCAACCCTGCGGGACGTACACAGCGCGGGACAGACACCGACCCTGCGGGAAGGCACTCACCACGCGGGACGGCACTCACCACGCGGGACGGCGCTCACCAGGGAGGACGGCGCTGACCACGGAGAACCGGCTGCGCGGGACAGCACCCGACCGCGCGAGATGAGACCGATCACGGGGGAGGGCACTGCCCACGCGGGAGGGAACCGGCTGCGCGGAACGGCACCGACCGCGGGGAATGAGACTGCCCACGCGAGACGGCACTGCCCACGCGAGACGAGACTGACCACTTAGGACGCCGCACTTTTCCACAGGCTCACCCCCACCCAGCACCGCTCTTCCACAGAACCGCGCTCGGCCCCGCGCCATGCCACCTCGCCGCATGATCCTGGCTTCCCACCCTCACAGCACGGGAGGCCAACCATGATCATCCACACGACCCTGGGACACCAGACCCCCGGGAAGGCCGTTTCCCCCAGCGCACTCACCAAGCTCGTCGGATGCCTCGTCGCAGCCCTGTGCACCCTGTTCACCTTGGCCGCCCTCTCAGCCCTGTCCGCCTTCTTCCCCGCTGCCGCCCAGGCCGCAGTCTCCACCTCCCCAGCCCTCACCTCCTCGGGCCCCACCTCCCCAGCCCTCACCTCTCCACCCGCCCACGCGACCTCCACCCCCGCCCAAGCGAGCGCCACCCCCACCTCCGCCACCCCCACCCCCGCAACATCCAGGCAACTCGCCGCCCTCCTGGCCGACACCACCAAGGGAAAGATCGCCGCCACCGCAGCCCTAACCCAACTGGGCGTCTCCTTCTCCTGGGGCGGCGGCTCCGCGAAAGGCCCCACCCTCGGCATCGGAAGAGGCGCCAGAACCAGAGGCTTCGACTGCAGCGGCCTCACCCTCTACGCCTGGTCCAGAGCCGGCATAAAGCTCAGCCACTACACAGGCGCCCAATTCCGCCAAGGCCGCAGGATCGCCCTGCGCGCGCGACGCATGGGCGACCTGCTCTTCTTCGGCGGCGGCACAGGCGATCCCACCCACGTAGCCCTCTTCCTGCACGGAGGGCTCATGATCCACTCTCCGAAGACAGGCGACGTCGTGAAAAAGACGAACTTCCTAACCTCGTCCTACTTCCGCACCACCTTCCGCGGCGCCGTCCGCCCAGGCTGATGAGAGAGAGCAGACCACCTCACCGCCGAGCGCAGACCTCCACCAATTCCCCCACCAGCCGAGAAAGGAGCTCCTGATCCTCCGCCCGAGAGGGCTCGTACTCCATAAGCCCAAGCCCAGCCACCTCGAACCGCCCCGCAACGGCACGAACCAGCGCAAGGAGGTGATCAGGCTGCATCCCTCCAGGCGTAGGACACCCCACACTCTCGAAGATCCGAGGGTCGAGGACATCGAAGTCGATGTGCACGTAAACAGCAGCCTCCCCGCCGGCAGGACCAGACGCCTCGATCCCCGCCAGCAGCGCATCGGCATCCACAACCGAAAGATGACGCACCCCGTGCGCCTCGACGAACGCCGCCTCAGCAGCATCGAGATCCCGCACCCCGGCCAACACGATCTGACGCGCCTCGACAGGCTCCCCGGCCACCAGCCCCTCAGGCCCTTCCCCCGTGAGCGCCCGCAGCACCATCCCGTGATAGGCCCCGGAGGGCGAGGACTCAGGCGTGTTCAAGTCCCCATGAGCATCGAACCAAACCACGACCAGCCGATCCCCGTACCGCCTCCGCGCCGCGGCAACCGGCTCCAGCTCGACACCGCAATCCCCGCCCGCGGTGACCAGCAGCCCGTCGCCCGCCTCAGCAACCGCCGTACGAACCCGGGCAGCCGTGACGGCCAGATCGTCATCATCGACCTCCACCCGCACCCGGCGATCCGCCTTCACCATGCCGGCCAGCAGCCGGGCCCCTTCCCGCAACCGCTCCGCCGTACGCGCCCCAGACCCCCGCCACTGCGGCACCTCAACAACCGTGACCTCCGACAACACACCCTCCTCCAACCGCAAATCCGCCACCACGTGGGGGCAGCAACGACACACAATCACAACCAACCACCCCAGCCCCAAACCCGTTCCCACAGACACCCCCACCCCAGAGCAGGACCGCAACCAAGAAACGGAACCTCCGCTAGGAAGGAGAGACCTCCGCCCGGAAACGGCACTTCCGCCCGGGGCCGCAGCCACCAATCAGAAACTCGGCCTCATCCGGGAGCGGAACGGGATCATCCCCCAGGAATGGGTCGATCACCTGGGGGCAGGACCATCACCCCAGAAACTCGAGGACCGCCCGCCTCCGAAACTCGGCCACCGTTCACCCAGGAGGCTCGACCACTGCTCACCGGGAGGCTCGACCACTGCTCACCCGAGACGATCGACCACGCGCCCGGAAGGCTTGGTCACCTTTCACCCGGAAGGCTTGGCCACCGTTCAGCCGGGGAGGCTTTGTTCACCACTCACCCGGGAGGCTCGATCACTGGAATGACGAGCTGGCTCGGGTCGAACCGGGGAGCCACGCCTCCCCAAACCCGAGCACTCTTTGTCACCGTTCGAGGAACAGTGTAAATATCCCCTAACCTGACTCTGCGTGTTGCGGCGAGGCCCATCCCCAGCGTCATATTTCAAGAACCGCATGTCAGGGGAGCGAGCCCCGATAGCATCGAGTGTCCTTGACCCCGGCAAGTGATGAGAGTGGCAGAAGATCGATGAGTTCGGTGACCGTACGTGTGCCCGCGAAGGTCAACGTGCAGCTTTCTGTCGGCCCGCTCAGGGAAGATGGCTACCACGACCTGGTCAACGTCTTCCACGCCGTGTCGATCTTCGATGAGGTGGTGGCGAAGGAGTCCGAGTCGATCACCGTCGTGGTGAACGGCAAGTGGTCCGACCAGGTGCCCCTCGACGACAGCAACCTGGCGATCCGGGCCGCCCGAGCGCTTGCCAAGCATGCCGGGCGCACCTACGGCGCGGACCTGATCATCCAGAAGGACATCCCCGTGGCGGGCGGAATGGCGGGCGGCAGCGCAGACGCCGCCGGCGCGCTGGTCGCCTGCAATGAGCTGTGGGGGCTCGGGCTGCCGTTCGAAGATCTCATGGAGATCGCGGGAGACCTCGGCAGCGATGTCCCGTTCTCGCTGCTCGGCGGCACAGCGGTCGGCACCGGCCGGGGCGAGCAGTTGAGCGAGCTGCCCACGGGCGGTACGTTCCACTGGGTGTTCGCACTGGCGAACGGCGGTCTGTCCACGGCCAGCGTCTACGCCGAATGCGACCGTCTCCGCGAGGCCTCGGCGTCCGAAGTCCCCTGGCCCAAGCTGAACGACTCGCTCATGGAAGCCCTGGGCACCGGCGACGCCTACGCTCTCGGCTCACACCTGAGCAACGACCTCCAGGCCGCCACCCTCAACCTCCGCCCCGAACTCGCCCCCACCCTCGACGCCGGTCACCAGCACGGCGCGCTGGGAGCGATCGTCTCCGGCTCAGGTCCGACCTGCGCCTTCCTGGCCATCGATGCCACCCACGCCCGCGACCTGGCCCTCAGCCTGACGACCACCGGCGCCGCCCACACGGCGGTCGCCGCCCACGGCCCCGTCCAAGGCGCCACCCTCGTCTGACTCCGTCCCCCGTCCCTTCCCGCTTCACCTCTAGCGGTCCCGCCCTCTTCCCACCCCCAACGGTCCCGCCCTCTTTCCTCCCGCCGTCCGCACGCCGACGCGGGACTTTGCTTCTGGCCGTCCTCACCCCGTCCCCAGCAGGGGATCCCGTTCGCCGCCTCCTCTTCGTTGCCCGCTCGCGCATGAAGGTGGCGCTCTTCTCTGGTCGTCAGCCACCCCCATCCCGCCCCCAGAAGCTGAGTGGGCGGGAGGTGGGGCGGAAGCCGATACCCTGAGAAGGCCATGAATCTGGTCAATCTTGAGTCGGTTTCCCATGCTTATGGGCCCAAGCCACTCCTCAGCGACATCTCGCTCGGCGTAGAAGCCGGCGAGCGCATCGGTGTCGTCGGACGTAACGGGGGCGGCAAAACGACCCTTATCTCCGTCATCGCGGGAGACATACGCCCCGATAGCGGACGGGTCACCCACAGCCGCGGGCTGCGGGTCGGGTCCCTGTCACAGCAGGACACCCTCGATCCGGGCGCCACCGTGGGCGAGATCGTTCTGGGTGAGCTGGCCGAGCACGAGTGGGCGGGGGATCAGCGGGTTCGCGAGATCCTCGCCAACCTGATCGGCGACCTCGACCTCACCGCTAAGGCCACCGACCTCTCCGGCGGAGAGCGCAGGCGTACGGCGCTGGCGCAGCTGCTCATCGACGACCACGACCTGATCATGCTGGACGAGCCCACGAACCACCTCGACATCGAGGCCATCGCGTGGCTGGCCAGGCATCTGGCCGGGCGGAAGAGCGCGCTGGTGGTCGTGACGCACGACCGGTGGTTCCTCGACGCCGTCTCCACGCGTACGTGGGAGGTCGTGGATGGACGGGTCGAACGGTATGAAGGCGGATATGCCGCTTACGTGCTAGCCAAGGCGGAGCGGGCGCGCATCGCCCAGGCCGCGGAAGAGCGCCGCCAGAACCTCATGCGCAAGGAGATCGCGTGGCTGCGGCGCGGGCCGCCCGCCCGTACGTCCAAGCCGAAGTTCCGCATCGATGCCGCCCAGGCCCTGATCGCGAACGAGCCGCCGGCACGCGAGAGCGTCGAGCTGATGAGGTTCGCGGCGGCCAGGCTCGGCAAGACCGTTTACGACCTCGATGACGTCACCCTGCACGCCGGTGGGCCGGGCAGCGGGCCGCTGGTGCTCGATCACCTCACGTGGCAGTTCGGCCCGGGGGACCGGATCGGGCTGATCGGGGTCAACGGGTCCGGCAAGTCGACCGTGCTGCGGCTGCTCGCCGGCACGGTCAAGCCCGACTCGGGTCGCCTGATCAAGGGCAAGACCGTGCGCCTCGCGCACCTGTCGCAGGAGCTGACCGAGCTTGACCCGACACGGCGGGTGCTGGAGTCGGTGGAGGAGATACGCAAGTACCTCCTGCTCGGCAAGCGGGAGTGGACGGCCTCCCAGCTGCTCGAACGCCTGGGGTTCAAGGGCGACGCACAATGGAAGGTCATCGGCGACCTGTCCGGCGGTGAGCGGCGGCGCCTGCAGCTGCTCAGGCTGCTCATGGACGACCCCAACGTCCTGCTGCTCGACGAGCCCACCAACGACCTCGACATCGAGACGCTCAACGAGCTCGAAGACCTGCTGGACGGCTGGCCCGGCACGCTGATCCTGGTCAGCCACGACCGCTACTTCCTGGAGCGGGTGACCGATCGGTGCGTGGCGCTGCTGGGTGACGGCAAGCTGGCGATGCTGCCGGGCGGGGTGGACGAATACCTCGAACGGCGCGCGGCCGGGACCGCCCTGACCGCCCGTCTGGGCAACGGGGCCACCACCACGACCACGACCACTCGTCCGGGCGGAGCTGGAGCCGACGGCGCGTCCGGCCGTTCCGGTGGTGCCGCATCCGGGCCTGCCGGGGCGGACGGCACGCAGGGGCCGGCGTCCGGGGGATCCATCCCGGGCTCGCCTGGCCAGGACGGGGCCGCGGGGCTGTCGGCCAAGGAGGAACGCGAACTCCGCAAGGAGCTCAACCGCCTCGAACGGCAGCTCGACAAGCTGACCGACCAGGAGGCCCGGCTCCACGCCGCCATGGCCGAGGCAGCCAGCGACTACGCCAAGCTCGGCTCCCTCGACGCCCAGCTCCGCGAGATCAACGTCCAGAAGGACACGATCGAAGCCGAGTGGCTGGAGGCCGCCGACCGCTTGGGCGACTGAGCCGCCCTCCCGCCGAGGCGATTGGCCTCCCCTTCGGCCTGGGCGGCTGGGCTCCCCTTCGAGTGTTGCTCTCGGTTGGGCAACTGGGCTCCCTTTCGGCCTGGACGGCTGAGTGTTGCTCCCAGCTGGGTGACTGGGCTCTCCTCCGGCCTGGGCGAGTGAGCGTCCCTCCAGGGCTGGGCGACCGGGCTCCCCTCCGGCCTGGGTGGTCGCGTTGCATGAGTGGTTGATCCCGCCGTTGGGGCGTCGGCTGGGTGGCGGGCGGACGCAGGAGCTCGGGGCCGGGGCCGATGGGCGGGCTCTTGTCGGGGGGCCGTTTGGGCGGTTGAGGGGTCTGACAGATGTTCTCGGGGATGCTGGGCGGGTTTGGCCGGGCCGACACGCCCGCCTGCCGAACCGGGCGGAAGGTTGCCGGTTCGGCGAAGAAGACGGCCCAGGATGCGCTCGTAACGGTGAGAACCCCGTGAGCCCTCCTGGCCGACGCTCGACAGAGGCAGGCCCGCGTCGGCGGTCCGCGCCCACTTGGGCCACCGTAAAAAAAGAAAATGGGTTAACGGCTGTCGAAGGGTGCGAGGAGGGTGCGGAGGAGGGCGGCGAGGGAGCGTTGGTCGGCGAGTTCGAGGCCGGAGAGCAGGTCGTGCTCGCGCCGCAGCAACCCCGCGAAAGCCGCGTCCACCCTGGCCAGCCCCGTGTCCGTGAGCGACACCAGCACCCCCCGCCGGTCCTCGGGGTCGGGGCGGCGGCGGACGAAGCCCGCCGCGGCCAGGCGGTCGATGCGGTTCGTCATGGTCCCCGACGTGACCAGCGTGGCCCGCAGCAGCGCCCCAGGGCTCAGCTCGTACGGTTTCCCCGCCCGCCGCAAGGCCGTCAGCACGTCGAACTCCCACGGCTCCAGATCGTGTTCGGCGAACGCCGCCCGCCTGGCGCGGTCGAGATGTTTGGCCAGTCGTGACACCCTAGAGAGCACCTGGAGCGGCTCGACGTCGAGGTCAGGACGTTCCGCGCGCCAAGCCGCGACCAGGCGGTCAACCTCGTCTCTAGCATCCTCCGTCATGAGATAAGAGTGTACTGTCTTGACATCGAGATATCTCTCTCGATATCAATTATCTTCATGTCAAGAGATATCTGGGACCCAGTCACTTACGCCGTCTACGCGGACGAGCGGTCGCGGCCGTTCATCGAGCTGATCTCCAGAGTGGGGGCGGTCAACCCCGATTATGTCGTGGACGCCGGCTGCGGCAGCGGCGAGCTCACCGTCGAGCTGGGCAATCGCTGGCCAGACGCGACGGTGGAGGGGTTCGACTCCTCGCCGGCGATGATCACGAAGGCCCGCCAGCTGGAGACGTCGGTCAGGTTCGCGGTCGCCGACGTGGCCATGTGGCGTCCGGACAGGCCCATGGACGTGATCATCTCGAACGCCGTCCTGCAGTGGGTGCCGGAGCACCGCGACGTGCTGGAGCACTGGGTCGAGGAGCTGGCCCCGGGCGGCTGGCTGGCCTTCCAGGTGCCGGGCAACTTCGACGCCCCCAGCCACGTCGCGATCCGGGAGCTGTGCGCCTCCCGCACCTGGTCCGACCGGCTCGGCAACGTCTCCAGGGGCAAGCCGGTCGGCGACCCCATCGAATATCTCGACCTGCTCAACCACGGCGGCTCCCAGGTGGACACCTGGGAGACGACCTACGTGCACGTGCTCCACGGCGAGAACCCGGTGCTCGACTGGGTGTCCGGCACCGCCCTGCGCCCGATCTTCGACCGGCTCTCGCCGGACGAGCAGCGGAAGTTCAAGCAGGACCTCGCCAAGCCGCTCGCCGAGGCGTATCCGGCCATGAGCTTCGGCACCCCCTTCCCGTTCAGGCGGATCTTCGTGGTGGTCCAGAAATGAAGATCGAAGCGCTGCACCACGTGCAGCTCGCCGCCCCCAAGGGCAGCGAGCCGTTGTTACGGGAGTTCTACGAAGGCGTGCTGGGCCTTCGGGAGGTGCCCAAGCCGCCTGAGCTGGCCAGACGCGGCGGTGCCTGGTTCAGGGGCGAGGGCGTGGAGGTCCACCTCGGCATCGAGGACGACTTCAGGCCGGCCCGCAAGGCGCACCCCGCGTTCCTGGTGGACGACCTCGACGCCTACGCCGCCCGGATCCCCGGTGCGGTGGCCGACGACCTCTTCCCCGGATACCGGCGGATCTACGTCACCGACCCGGTCGGCAACAGAATCGAGCTCCTGCAACCGGTGTGATGTTCACCCTGCAGTGGCATGATTGTCCGAAATCGGACTCTTGTGAGGTGCAGTGGGCATCGAGATCGAGGACAAGTTCGACGTTCCTTCGGAGTATGTGATTCCGGATCTGAGCGGTCTGGCCGACGTCGTGGGGCCGAAGAGTCACCAGCTCGTGGCGCTCTACTTCGACACGCCGGACCTGCGGCTCGCCGCCCGCGGCGTGACGCTCAGGCGAAGACGCGGAGGCTCCGACGCCGGCTGGCATCTGAAGCTGCCCAAGGCCAAGGGCGTGCGCCAGGAGATCACGCATCCGCTCACGCGCAGCACCAAGGTCGTGCCCGCGGAACTGGCCGAACTCGTCCGCGCCTACGCCCGCGGCGCCGACCTCGAGGTGGTCGCGGAGCTCGAGACGCGCAGGAACGTCACGGTCCTGCGCGACGGCGAGACCGGGCTGGTCGAGGTCGCCGACGACCGCGTCAAGGGCACCGTCTACGGCGACGACGTCAGGATCGTACGGTGGCGCGAGGTCGAGGCGGAGCTGCTCGACGGCGGGGACCAGGCGCTGCTGGCCAAGGTCGGCAAGCGGCTCAGGAAGGCGGGGGCCACCCCGTCGGAGGCCACGAGCAAGCTCGCGAAGCTGCTCGAACCCGCTCCACTCCCCAAGGCCGCCACGAAACCGGGCACGGCCGGAGAGACCGTCGTCGACTACCTGGCGAGCCAGGTCGCCGCCCTCCTGTCGCAGGACCCGCGGGTGCGCAGGGCGGAGGAGGACGCCGTGCACCAGATGCGCGTGGCCGCCCGCAGGCTGCGCAGCGCGCTGAAGGCGTTCAAGACCGTCGTCACCGACACAGAACGGCTCCAGGAGGAGCTGCAGTGGCTCGGGGCGGTGCTCGGCGAGGCGCGGGACCTGGAGGTGATCAGAGCCAGGTTCGGCAAGGAGCTCGCCGGGCTGGCCCCTGAGCTGGTCACCGGCCCGATCCAGATCAGGCTCGGCACGGATCTGCACAAACAGGAGGATGAGGCGTACGAGCGCATCAAGGACGCGCTGAGCGGCGATCGCTACTACACCCTCCTGAACGCCCTCGACGAGCTCGTAGCCGTCCCGAACCTGGGCAAGGCGGCGGCCAAGCCGGCCGAGGAGCGGCTCAACACCATCGCGGCGGCCAACTGGGACCGGGTGACCAAGGCGTACGACACCGCGCAGGCCATCGACGACCTGGAACGTCGCGAGATCGCCATGCACGACGTGCGCAAGGCGGCCAAACGCGCTCGATACACCGCGGAAGCGCTCCAGCCCACCCTCGGCAAGAACATGGCCAAACTGGCCAAGCTGGCCGAGGACATCCAGGAGATACTGGGGACGCATCAGGACGGTGTGGTCGCCCAGGAGACGCTGGCCAAAGAGGCGGAGAGTGCCAGGCAGGCCGGCGAGGACACGTTCACGTACGGGCTGCTCATCGGGATCGAGCGCAACGCAGCCGAACGGGCGCACGCCGAGTTCCCCAGCGTGTGGGCGAAGACGGTCGAGGCAGTGAGGAAGGTGCTATGAGCAGACCGGTCATACCCTTCGAACGCAGCAATCCGCTGGAGGTCCCCACGGCGTATCGGGACCTGCGGGCCAAGGAGGGCATCGCGAAGGTACGCACCCAGGTGGGCGACGAGGTCTGGCTGGTCAGCGGCTACGAGGACGCGCGCGCACTGTTCAACGACAGACGGCTCGGCCGCTCGCATCCTGAGCCGGAGAAGGCCGCCCGCGTGTCGGCCTCGGCGCTGATCGGCGGCCCGCAGGGCGAGGCGGCCACGGAGAAGGCCGAGCACGACCACATGCGCAAGCTGTTCATGCCGTCCTTCTCGGCCCGCCGGATGAAGGCGCTCGGCGAGGACGTCGGTGCGCTGGTCGACGAGCGGCTGGAGCGGCTCGCCGGGCTCACGCCGCCGGCCGACCTGCACGCCGAGCTGTCGTTCCCGCTGCCCGTGCTGGTGATCTGCCGGCTGCTCGGCGTGCCGTACGAGGACAGGGAGTACTTCAGCGGCGTCTCGGCCCGCATGGGCGACCTGCTCGACGAGCAGAAGGGCCTGGCCGCCCGCGAGGAGATGGGCGCGTACATGGCGGGCCTGATCGAGCGCAAGCGGCACGAGCCGGGCGAGGACGTGCTGTCCGACCTGGTGGACGAGCTGGACGACGACGGGAAGATCTCCCAGCTCGCGGGCGGACTGCTGTTCGCGGGGCACGAGACCACGGTCAACCGCATCGACTACGGCGTGCTGCTCCTGCTCGGCAACCCCGATCAGCTCGACCTGCTCAAGGCGGACCCGGGGCTGGCGAAGGCCGCGGTCGAGGAGATCCTGCGGATGGCCGCGCCGAGCCTGCACGGCCTGCCCAGGTACGCCCACGAGGACATCGAGTACGGCGGCATCACGATCAGCAAGGGCGAGGCCGTGGTGATCACGACGCCCGCGGCGAACCGGGACGAGCGGATCTATCCGGATCCGGACGTGTTCGACATCCGCCGTCCGCAAACGGACCCGCACCTGGGCTTCGGGTACGGCCCGCGCTTCTGCGTCGGCGCCAGCCTGGCCAGGGTGGAGCTGGAGGCCGTGTTCGGCAGGCTGTTCCAGCGGCTGCCCGGCCTGCGGCTGACCGTGCCGGTCGAGGAGCTGCCGCGCACCGAGGCGCGCATCACGGAAGGGTTCGCCGAGCTGCCCGTCACCTGGTGAGGAGGGGCCAGACGTGAGGAGGCGTCAGGTCGCGTAGCGCTCGACGCTGACCACCTGCTCGCCGGCCCGGTGCAGGACGGCGAACGCGCCCTTGCGCAGGTGCACGTCCTTGCCGCTGAGCGTCCGGATCAGGCCGGGCAGCACCTTGCCGTGGCTGCACACGGCCGCGGGCACGGAGAGGTCGCCGACGAGCGCGGGCGTCTTCTTCGGATCCTGGCTCTCCTCGCTGAGCAGCGGCTCGATCCTGATCTCGCCGCCGTGCGAACCGCCGTGCGAACCGCCGTGCGAACCGCCGTGCGAGCCTTCATGTGAGCCTTCATGTGAGCCGCCGTACGAGCTTCCGTATGAGCTTGCGTACGGCGCCAGCGTCTGGACGCAGCGGGCACTGGGCGAGCTCATCAGCACCTCGGGCCGGTACGCGGGCAGCGCCGTGGCCAGGTTGGCCGCCTGGGTGGCCCCGACGGCGTCGAGCGGCCGTAGCGCGTCGTCGTGCGGCCACTCGCTCCTGGAGCCGGCCGCGCCGTGCCGGACGAGGACCAGGGGCACGGTCTCCAGCGGCGCCGCACCGAGCGCGCGCAGCATCCCCGCATCCCATTCGTACGTCAGCAGCAGCCTGGCCTCGTCCACCGGCAGCCAGCGCAGCGCGTCCACCTCGTCGTTGACCGAGAACCCGTCGTCGCCGCTCACCCGGGCCGTCCAGTAGTCGACCCGCTTGAGCCGGCCGGCGCTCATGTAGTGGGTGGGCGGCAGCGCGCGGCCGAGCAGGACGCTCAGACCGGTCTCCTCGCGCACCTCGCGCAGCGCCGCGGCGATGACGTGCTCGCCGGACTTCAGCTTGCCCTTGGGGAAGGTCCAGTCGTCGTACGCGGGGCGGTGGATGACGGCCACCTCGGGACGGCTCGCAGCGCCTCTCCAGACCACGGCTCCGGCGGCGCGGAGCAGGTCAGTCATCAACGGTCCTCCAGCGGCGGGTACCGATGAGATGGCTCTGCAGATCCTCGCCGGGGTGGCGGGTCCAGGCGCCATCGGAGTTCAGCCACCACGCGTTCGTGGTCTCGGCCATGGCCAGATCCATCAGCTCGATGAGATAGGCCTTGTGCTGCTGCGACGTCACCTTGACCAGGGCTTCGACGCGGCGGTCCAGGTTCCTGCGCATCAGGTCGGCGCTGCCGATCCACACCTCGGGCCGGCGGCCGAGGCCGAACTCGTAGACCCGGGAATGCTCAAGGAACCGCCCCAAGACCGACCTTACGCGGATATTTTCGGACAAATCTGGGATGCCTGGGCGGAGGATGCAGACACCCCGCACCCACAGGTCGACCGGGACGCCTGCCCTGGACGC
The DNA here is from genome assembly GCF_039539705.1 of Nonomuraea rosea. Classification (NCBI taxonomy): domain Bacteria; kingdom Bacillati; phylum Actinomycetota; class Actinomycetes; order Streptosporangiales; family Streptosporangiaceae; genus Nonomuraea; species Nonomuraea rosea. Next base: position 130,095 of record NZ_BAABDQ010000036.1, read on the forward strand.
CCGGTAGAGCGCGTCGATGAGCGGCTCGTCCACCAGCGAGTTCGTCTTGATCCTGATGCGCGCGGGCCGGCCGGCCTGCTGGTGCGCGATCTCCCGCTCGATCCTGGCCAGCAGCCCGCTGCGCATCGAGTGCGGCGCGACGAGCAGCCTGCGGTAGGCGGAGTGGTTGGAGTAGCCGGTCAGGTGGATGAACAGGTCCGTGACGTCCTCGCCGACCAGCGGATCGGCCGTGAGCAGGCCGAAGTCCTCGTAGTGCCGAGCGGTCTTGGGGTTGTAGTTGCCGGTGCCGATGTGGCAGTAGCGGCGCAGCTCGCCCGAGGCCTCCTGGCGGACGACGAGGGCCAGCTTGCAGTGGGTCTTCAGGCCGACCACGCCGTAGACGACGTGGCAGCCGGCGCGCTCCAGCTTGCGGGCCCAGGAGATGTTCGCGTGCTCGTCGAAGCGGGCCTTGATCTCCACGACCACCACGACCTGCTTGCCCGCCTCGGCCGCGTCGATCAGGAAGTCCACGATGGGGGAGTCGCCGCTGGTCCGGTAGAGGGTCTGCTTGATCGCCAGCACTCTCGGGTCGGCCGCGGCCGCCTCGATGAAGCGCTGCACACTCGTGGCGAACGAGTCGTACGGGTGGTGCAGCAGCACGTCGCGCTCGCGCAGGATGGAGAAGAGGTCGTCCTCGGCGTTGATCACCTCCGCCGGCACGAACGGGCGATAGCTGAGCTCCCCCCGGTCCAGGTCGCCGATGGCGTGCAGGCCCGACAGGTCGAGCGGACCGGGCAGCCGGTAGATCTCGTGCGGCGCCAGCTCCAGCTCCTCCACGAGCGGGGCCAGCACCTCCGGCGTGATCGTGTCCTCGACCTCCAGCCGGACGGGCGGGCCGAAGCGCCGCTTCAGCAGCTCCTTCTCCAGGGCCTGCATGAGGTTCTCGGTGACGTCCTCGTCGACGTCGAGATCCTCGTTCCTGGTGACGCGGAAGACGTGGTGCTGGAGGATCTCCATGCCCTTGAAGAGCTGGCCCAAATGTGCCGCAATAACATCCTCTAGCGGTACGAATCGCTCCTTGGAAGCCGGGACGAATCTCGGCAACTGCGAAGGAACCTTGACCCGTGCGAAAACCGTGTGGTCGGTCGCCGGATTCCGCACCAGAACCGCAAGATTCAGGCTCAACCCCGAAATATAGGGAAATGGGTGGGCGGGGTCCACGGCCAAGGGCGTCAGGACCGGCCTGATGCGCTCCCTGAACAGCTTGCGCAGCTCCGTGCGCTCCTCGCGGCCCAGATCGTCCCAGCGGGCGATCTCGATGCCCTCACTCGCCAGCTGCGGGCAGATCTGCTGATGGAAGGCCGCGGCGTGCCGTCTGGCCAGCTCGTTCGCGATCGTCGCGATCCTGGCCAGCTCCTCGCGCGGCTTCAGCCCGCTCTTGGTGCGCAGCAGCAGGCCCGTGGCCATGCGCCGCTTGAGCCCGGCCACGCGGACGCGGAAGAACTCATCCAGGTTGCTCGCGAAGATGGCCAGAAAGCGCACCCGCTCCAGCAGCGGGAGCGACGGGTCCTCGGCAAGTTCCAGAACCCGCTCGTTGAACTGGAGCCAACTCTCCTCACGGTTGAGGAACCGCTCCTGTGGCAGGGGTAGGTCATTTGCTGGGTGGAACGGTTCCGCGGACATATCGCGTATATTGCCCCGTTTGGTTGAACAGAACGTTAACGTAGCCGCAACGACTCACACCGAAGGGTCTGCCCAGCTCCGGGCGGACATCACTCGGGATGGTCGACCTGTTCGAGCCGGGCGGCGCGTTCGGCCAGCCGCGCCTCCCGCTGGCGGATCTTCTCCTCGCGCTCGCGGGCCTTCTCCGCCTCCTTCAGCAGCCGCTCGCGCTCCTTCAGCTCGCGGACCCTGGCCTTCTCGGCCTCCTTCAGCTCGCGCTGACGGACCTTCTCGGCCTCCTTGAGCTCCTTCTCGCGCGCCTTCTCCAGGTCGCGCAGCTCCTTCTCGCTGGTGCGCGGCTTGACGGTCGCCGAGTGCTCGCGGGTCGCGGCGGTGATCGCGGGGTTGGGGTTGAGCCCGGTCAGGCCGTTCCAGGCCAGGTTGACCAGGTGGGCCGCGACCTCCTCGCGTGGGGGTTTGCGCACGTCGAGCCACCACTGGCCGGTCAGCGCGACCATGCCGACGAGCATCTGGGCGTACATCGGCGCGAGCATGGGGTCGTAGCCGCGGGAGGAGAACTCGTCGGCCAGCACGTCCTCGACCTGGCTGGCGATCTCGCTGATCAGGCTCGCGAACGAGCCGGTGCCGGAAGCGGCGTGCGAGTCGCGGACCAGGATGCGGAAGCCCTCGCTGCTCTCCTCGACGTACTGGAGCAGCGCCAGCGCGGCGCGCTCCAGCTTGATCAGGGAATGCGTGGCGGAGAGGGCTTCGGTGATCAGGGTGAGCAGCTTCTGCATCTCGCGGTCCACCACGACCGCGTAGAGGCCTTCTTTTCCACCGAAATGTTCGTATACCACGGGCTTCGACACCTGTGCGGTAGCGGCAATTTCCTCGATAGAGGTCCCGTCGAACCCCTTCTCCGCGAAGAGAGTGCGACTGATGCGGATCAGTTGCTCTCTACGCTCGCTGCCGGACATACGCCTGCGAGATCGGGGTTCGGTCACGGTCTCCATAATGACGGCCACGGATGTATGGCCGCTCATCGGTTGTTTGGTGACAGAGTCAGGCAATGCGCTTCGCCGCCAGGCGTTCCGGCGTCGGCCAGCGCACGTCGGACACCCAGCCCAGCTTCTCGAAGATGCGGATGAGACCGGCACTCAGGTCGATCTGCCCCTTCAGGGCGCCGTGCCTGGCGCAGGTGGGGTCGGAGTGGTGCAGGTTGTGCCACGACTCGCCGAAGGACGGGATGGCCAGCCACCACACGTTGCGGGACTTGTCGCGTACCTGGAAGTCCTCTTCGCCGAAGACGTGGCAGATGGAGTTGATGGACCAGGTCACGTGGTGCAGCAGGCCGATGCGGATCAGCGAGCCCCAGAACAGCGCGGTCAGGCCGCCCTGCCAGGACCAGGTGAGCAGCAGGCCGAGCACGCCGGGGAGCAGGATCGAGGTGAGGGCCATCGCGCCGAACCACTTGTGCAGCTTGACGATGTCCTCGTCCTTGCACAGGTCGGGGGCGTACTTCTCCCTGTTGGTGCGCTCGCTCTCGAACAGCCAGCCCATATGGGCGTACAGCAGGCCCTTGGACATCGACTTGAAGCCGGGGCCGAAACGCCACGGCGAGTGCGGGTCGCCCTCCTTGTCGGAGAACTTGTGGTGCTTGCGGTGCGTGGCCACCCAGTCCAGCACGGACATCTCCAGGGACAGGCTGCCCGCGATGCCCATGGCGATCTTCAGCGGACGCTTGGCCTTGAAGGAGCCGTGCGTGAAGTAGCGGTGCAGCCCGACGGTGACGCCGAGGCCGGAGACCATGTAGAAGACGAACGCGATCGCGATGTCGGTCCAGCCCAGCCCCCATCCCCAGGCGAGCGGCACAGCTGCGGCGACCGCGACCAAGGGCAGGCCGACGACGAGTCCGAAGATGACGAGCTCCGCCTTGGATTTCGGTTCGGGCTCGAAGTCGGGCTTCGGGGCAGGTGCAGCGCGTTCGGAGAGAACGGTCATGGGCTACCTCCAACGACATGTATGAGGTCGAATGTCCAAGCTACGCAACCGTAACCTACGCCAGCGTAAGTAAGGAAGACCTAAGCCGTGAATGTGGGGAACGTGACACTCTGCCGTGGAAGGTGGGTGGGGTTCGTGGCTTGCGGCCTTTCGGGCGGTCTGTTATGCGGCCTGAGGCCTGGCACACCCCCTTCGACCAGGGAACTTCGCCAAGGAGCCGGAGGTGCGGTGCAATTACGGGCGCGCGCCCGGGCGCGGGCTCGGTATCGTAGGAGAGTGTCGGACACCACGTGTGCGACCCGTCCCGGATCGTCTAATCGGCAGGACAAGTGGTTTTGGTCCACTTTGTAGGGGTTCGAGTCCTCTTCCGGGAGCTTGCGGCGTGCCCCGGGCAGAATGTGCGGGGCACGGCCAGGTATCCTCACGGTGTCGGGAGGGTGGCGGTGCGGTAGCCGTACCAGTCGCCCTGATCCGTCCAGCCACAGGGAGCCTCAGTCCGTGAGTGTGCCGCGCCCGGCAGCCGTCATCGTCCTCGCCGCCGGCGAGGGCGCCCGGATGAAGAGCCAGACCCCGAAAGTCCTGCACGAGCTGTGCGGTCGCGCGCTCGTCGACCATATGCTCACAGCCGCTCGCGACCTGGGTCCCGAGCAGCTCATCGTCGTCATCGGCCACGCGCTCGAACAGGTCGGCGGCCACCTGGCCGCCACCAGCCCCGACGCGCGGGCCGTCGTCCAGCATGACCAGCGCGGCACCGGACACGCCGTGCGCACCGTGCTCGAAGAGGTCGGCCCGATCTCGGGCACGGTCCTGGTCACCTACGGCGACGTGCCGCTGCTGCGCACCCAGACCCTCACCGGCCTGCTCGAACGACACACCGCCGACGGCAACGCGGTCACGGTGCTGACGGCCGAAGTGCCCGACCCGACCGGCTATGGGCGGATCATCCGCGACGAGGCCGGCGCGGTGCTGGAGATCGTCGAGGAGAAGGACGCCAGCGCGGCCCAGCGTGCCATCAAGGAGATGAACTCCGGCATCTACGCCTTCGACGGCCTCCTGCTCGCCGACGCGGTCAAGCGCGTGTCCACCGACAACGCCCAGGGCGAGGAATACCTCACCGACGTGCTGTCGATCCTGCGCGGCGACGGCCACCGGGTCGGCGCCTGCGTCGCGGGCGACTTCGTCGAGGTCGAGGGCGTCAACGACCGCGTGCAGCTGGCCGCCGCCCGCAAGGTGCTCAACGGGCGCCTGCTGGAGGAGCACATGCGCGGCGGCGTCACGATCATCGATCCCGGCAGCACCTGGATCGACGTGGGCGTGCGCATCGCGCCCGACGCCGTCGTCCACCCCGGCACCCAGCTGCACGGCAGCACCGTCATCGAGGGCGGCGCGGAAATCGGCCCCGGCACCACGCTGACCGACACCCGCGTGGGCGAGGGCGCGATCGTGCGCAACGCCGTCTGCGACAGCGCCGAGATCGGCCCGGAGGCCAGCGTCGGCCCCTACGCCTACCTGCGGCCGGGCACCGTGCTGGGGCGCAAGTCCAAGGCCGGCACGTTCGTCGAGATGAAAAACTCCCAGGTCGGCGAGCGGTCCAAGGTGCCCCACCTGTCCTACGCGGGTGACGCGACGATCGGCGACGACGTCAACATCGGCGCCGCCGTGGTGTTCGTCAACTACGACGGGGTCAACAAACATCGCTCCACCGTGCGCGACGGCGCGTTCGTGGGATGCGACACCATGCTCGTCGCCCCGGTGACGATCGGAGCGGGCGCCTACACGGCCGCCGGGTCCGTCATCGACGGAGACGTTCCCCCAGGAGCCATCGGGGTGGCAAGAGCGCGACAGCGCAACATCGAGAAATGGGTCTTGCGCAGGCGCGCGGGCACGAAATCGGCCGCCGCCGCCGAGCGGGCGCTGGCCGAAGAGCAGCAGGAGAACACGCAGTGACCAGCATCAAGCAGCCGGGCGAGAAGAACCTCATGCTCTTCTCCGGCCGGGCCTATCCGGAGCTGGCCGAGGAGGTCGCCGAGCACGTCGGCGTCTCCCTCACCCCCACCAAACTCATCGATTTCGCCAACGGCGAGATCTACGCCCGCTACCTGGAGTCCGTACGCGGCTGCGACGCGTTCGTGATCCAGAGCCACACCGGTCCCATCAACAAGTGGATCATGGAACAGCTCATCATGGTCGACGCGCTGAAGCGGGCCTCCGCCAAGCGCATCACCGTGGTCATGCCGTTCTTCGGCTACGCCCGCCAGGACAAGAAGGGCCGCGGCCGCGAGCCCATCACGGCCAGGCTGATGGCCGACATGTTCAAGACCGCGGGCGCCGACCGGCTCATGTCGATCGATCTGCACACCTCGCAGATCCAGGGCTTCTTCGACGGCCCCGTCGACCACCTGTTCGCCATGCCGGTGCTGGAGAGCTATCTCAAGAACAAGCTCGACCTGGCCAACACCACCATCGTCTCGCCCGACACCGGCCGCGTGCGGCTGTCCGAGCGCTGGGCCGACACGCTGGGCACGCCGCTGGCCTTCATCCACAAGCGCCGCGACCTCGACGTGGCCAACTCCGTGAAGGTCAGCGAGGTCGTCGGCAAAGTACGCGGCCGCACCTGCGTGCTCATCGACGACATGATCGACACGGCCGGCACGATCTGCAAGGCCGCCGACGCCCTCTACGAGCAGGGCGCGACCAACGTGATCACCGCCGCCACCCACGCGGTCTTCTCCGACCCAGCGGTCGACCGGCTGAAGAACTCCCGGATCTCCGAGGTCATCGTCACCAACACGCTGCCGCTGGCGCAGGCCAATCGGTTCGACAAGCTCACGGTCCTGTCGATCGCGCCGCTCATCGCCAGGGCCATCACCGAGGTCTTCACCGACGGGTCGGTCACGAGCCTGTTCGAGGGCGACACCTGAGCCAGAGGTCCGACATCTGAGCCAGAGGTCCGACATCTGAGCCAGAGGTCCGACATCTGAGCCAGAGGTCCGTCACCGCGCTTCCGGGCGGAGCGCGGTCATCGACGCAGTAGACTGAACAGGTTGCGCTCGTAACGCCTTCCGCTAGGGCGGGTGAGGGGGAGCGTCAACCATCCGAGACATAAAGCATCCCTAGGAGATGTCGTGCCTGAAGTACGTATCGCAGCCGAGCCCCGCACCTCGTTCGGCAAGGGCGCCGCTCGCAAGATCCGCCGCGCCGACAAGGTGCCCGCCGTCCTCTACGGGCACGGCACCGACCCCAAGCACCTGACCCTGCCCGGTCACGAGGTGCTGCTGGCGCTGCGCACGCCCAACGTGCTCATCCGCCTCGCCGGTGAGGGCGTGGACGAGCTCGCGCTGCCCAAGGGCGTCCAGCGCGACCCGATCAAGGGCTTCGTCGAGCACGTCGACCTGATCCTGGTCAGGAGCGGTGAGAAGGTCACCGTCGAAATCCCGGTCACCACCGTCGGCGACGTCAACTCCGAGGGCCTGCTCGACCAGCAGCTCGTCTCCATCGCCGTGGAGGCCGAGGCCACCCACATCCCGACCGGCGTCGAGGTCGACGTCGAGGGCCTGGTCATCGGCTCCGTGGTCACGGGCGCCGACCTGAAGCTGCCCCAGGGCACGACGCTGATCGCCGACCCGGAGGTCGTGGTCCTCCACGTCATCGCCAAGCCGACCGAGGAAGTGTCGGAGGAGACCGAGGCCGCCGAGGGCGAGACCGCCGAGGCCGCTGCCGAGGGCGAGAGCGCCGAGGCCTCCGCCGAGTAAGGCTGGGCTACGAGTTTCCACTGAACGGGGCGGCCCTGCGAGAGCCGCCCCGTTCTGCTACAAGGGGAGCGCATGGACCGCTGGCTGATCGCCGGACTGGGCAACCCGGGGCCCGAATACGCCGGCAACAGGCACAACGCGGGCTTCATGGTGCTCGACGAGCTGGCCGCCAGGGCCGGCGGGCGCTTCAAGGCGCACAAGAGCAGGGCCGAGGTGTGCGAGACGAGCGCCGCCATCCTGGCCAAGCCGCTGACGTACATGAACCTGTCGGGCGGTCCGGTCAAGGCGCTCTCCGACTTCTACAAGATCGGCGTCGACCGGCTGATCGTCGTCCACGACGAGCTGGACGTGCCCTACGGCGCGCTGCGGGCCAAGCTCGGTGGCGGCGACAACGGCCACAACGGGCTCAAGTCCATCACCAAGGTCCTCGCCACCCGCGACTACCTGCGGGTCCGCTTCGGCATCGGGCGGCCGCCCGGCCGCATGGACGCCGCCTCCTTCGTGCTCAGGGACTTCGCCACGATGGAGCGCAAGGACCTGCCCTTCCTCGTCGACCGCGCGGCCGACGTCGTGGAGTCGCTGATGGCTCGCGGCCTGGAGACCACCCAGAACGACTTCCACCGGTCTGATCTGAACATTTCCGGCCCTCCTCGCTGATCCCCACATTGGGTCGTTCGCCGGTTCGAGCGCGCTCTCGTGGCTACGATCTGTGACTGTCCTGTCGGGATTGGTCACCTGGAGGCACGCGTGCGCGGCCAACCTCGCGGTCAGGGGCTCATGACCGTCGTCGGCTCCGGCGACGGCGTCTCCTGGACCGCTTCCTGGGCCGCCTCCTGGCGGGTCAGCCCGCGCACGCCCGTATGGGTCCGCTCTTATCGCGTGCGCGCCATGCTGGCCGATCTGTGCGGGGCGAGCGCCGGTGCCTGTGCCGCGTTCCTGGTCAGGTTCGGCGGGCTCACCCCGTACGTGCTGCCGTACCTGCTGGTCAGCCTGGCGTTGCCGGTGGTGTGGTGCTGCGCGATGGCGCTCAACCGGGCGTACGAGCCGCGCATGCTCGGCGTCGGCTCCGAGGAGTTCCGCCGGGTCGTCCAGGCGGGCGTCGCGCTGACCGCGGGCACCGCCATCGGCTCCTACGTCACCAAGACCGACGTCGCCCGCGGCTACGTCGTGCTCGCGCTGCCGCTGGTCACCCTGCTCACCCTGATCCTCAGGTACGCCCTGCGCCGCGCGCTGCACCGGCGCAGGGCGGCGGGCGACTGCATGCGCAAGGTGGTCGCGGTCGGGCACGCGGCCTCGGTCGCCGAGCTGGTCCAGCTCTTCCGCAGGGAGCGCCACCACGGCATGGACGTCGTGGCGGCCTGCCTGCCCGGCGGCGCGCCGGGGGAGCACGTGGGCGAGGTGCCCGTCGGCGGCGACCTCAGCGACGTGCCGATCGTGGTCGACCAGGTCCGCGCCGACACCGTGGCCGTGCTGGCCTGCCCCGAGATGGACGGGCAGGCGCTGCGCCGGCTGGCCTGGCGGCTGGAGCGCACGCACACCGAGCTGGTCGTCGCCCCGGCCCTGATGGACGTGGCGGGGCCGCGCACGATGATCAGACCGGTCGCCGGGCTGCCGCTCCTGCACGTGGAGCATCCCGAGCTGACCGGGGCCAGGCAACTGGTCAAGAACGTCTTCGACCGGCTGGTGGCCGTCCTGCTGCTGGTGCTCCTGTCGCCGGCGCTGGGGGTGCTGGCGGCCGCCGTACGCGTGACGAGCCCCGGGCCCGCGCTGTTCAGGCAGACCAGGGTCGGCAGGGACGGGCGGTTGTTCACCATCGTCAAGTTCCGTACCATGCGGCGTGGCTCGGAGCAGCAGAAGATCACTTTGGTCAGCGAGCGGGACGGGCTGTTGTTCAAAATCAGGAATGATCCACGCGTCACGCCGCTCGGCACGCTGATGCGCCGCCACTCACTGGACGAGCTGCCGCAGCTCCTCAACGTGGTACGCGGCCACATGTCGCTCGTCGGGCCCCGGCCGCCGCTGCCGGAGGAGGTCGCGCGCTACGGTGACGACGTGCGCAGACGACTCCTCGTACGCCCTGGGCTGACCGGGCTGTGGCAGGTCAGTGGCAGATCTGACCTATCGTGGGAGGAATCCGTGCGTCTCGACCTGCGTTACGTGGAGAACTGGTCCCTCACTTTGGATCTCCAGATCCTGTGGAAGACTTGGTCGGCCGTCGCCCGCGGGCAAGGAGCTTATTGATGACGATTCGCGACGACCACGCCCTCGCCGCCGACTTGGCGACCGAGGCCGGCGAGCGGCTGCTGCGCGTCCGCGAGCGCATGGGGTTCGACGACTCCCGCGCACTCAAGGCGGAGGGCGACCGCTCCTCCCACGTCTTCCTGATGGAGGCGCTGGGCAGGTTGCGGCCCAGTGACAGCATCCTGTCCGAAGAGGCCACGCGCGAGGAGCGGCTCGATCCGCGCCGGCTCAGCGCGGACCGGGTGTGGATCGTCGATCCGCTCGACGGCACCAGGGAGTTCTCCGAGCGGGCGGAGCAGGACGGGCCCGGGGGAGCGGTGCGGGGCAGGTCCGACTGGGCCGTGCACGTGGCGCTGTGGGAGCGCGGCAGGCTGGCCGCGGGCGCGGTGGCGCTGCCCGCCCAGGGCCGTACGCTGACGACGGGCGAGCCGCCCAAGCTGCCCGCCTTCGAGAAGGGCCGGTTCCGGATCGCGGTGAGCCGCAGCAGGCCGCCCGAGTTCGTGCAGAAGCTCGCCTACCTCGTGGGCGCCGATCTCGTGCCCATCGGCTCGGCCGGCGCGAAGATCGCCGCGGTGCTCACCGGCGACGTCGAGGCGTACGTACACGCCGGGGGCCAGTACGAGTGGGATTCCGCCGCGCCGGCCGCCGTGGCCCTGGCCGCGGGGGCCCACGCGAGCCGGATCGACGGCTCCGAGCTGACCTACAACCAAGCCGACCCCTCACTACCCGATATCCTTGTTTCCCTACCGGAGCTGGCGACATCCCTGCTCGCCGGGATTCGGGACCTGCACCGCTAACGCCGGAGGAAAGCTCCCATGCTCCAGCGCGACTACACGACGTCGCAGCTCGACGTGCTCGAAGCCGAGGCCATCCACATCATGCGCGAAGTGGCGGCCGAGTTCGAGCGTCCATGTCTGCTCTTCTCCGGGGGCAAGGACTCGATCGTCATGCTCCGCATCGCGGA
>NZ_BAABDQ010000037.1:0-139535 GCF_039539705.1 Nonomuraea rosea
CGCGGCGGGCGCGCTGGCGGCCGGGCTCCCGGTGGAGCAGGCGGCGTTCGCGGTGCTCGTGGTCGTGGCGACGGCCTTCCTCGTGGCCGCCGCGCCCGACACGTTACGTCCCGCCGGCGGCGCGGTGTCGCTGGGGGTCGAGGTGCCCGGGTGGTGCCTGGCCTGGGCGGCAATCGTCATGACCGTCAGGGACGCCGGACTGCTGTGCCTGGCGCTGGCCTGCTCCGGCGTGCTCGCCCTGGCCGTCGCGCTGCGGCGGGATCGGCGGTGGGCCGCGTGGCTCGGGCTGGGCCTGCTGCAGGTCGCCCTCTGGATCCGGCTGGCGGTGTGGGACGTCACGGCGCCCGAGGCGTACACCGTGCCGCTGTCGGTGGCCGGGCTGGTCGTGGCGTGGCTGGCCAGGCGGCGCGATCCGGGCGTGTCCTCGTGGCTGGGCTACGGCACGGCGCTGGCGCTGACGTTCCTGCCCAGCGCGTACGCCGCCTGGAACGACCCCGGCCTGGTCAGGCCGCTGCTGCTGGGGGTGGCCGCGTTCGCCGCCACCCTGGCCGGCGCGCGGGCGCGGCTGCAGGCGCCGTTGCTCCTCGGCGGGGCGGTGCTGGTGGTGACGGCGGCGCACGAGTTCGCGCCGGCCCTGGCCGAGCTGGTGGGCGAGGGGCCGCGCTGGCTGCCGATCGCGCTGGCGGGCGCGTTCCTGCTGTTCACGGGCGCGACGTACGAACACAGGCTGCGTGACCTGCGCAAGATCCGCCGGCTGATCGTCAGGATGCGTTAGATGAGGAGGATGATCCCTCCGGCCAGTCCCAGCGCGATGGAGCAGGCGGCGGCGAGCAGCGCGACCGGCCCCGCCCGGCCCTCCCCCGCCCCTTCCTGGGCGAACACGGGCCGGATCCAGCGCAGGTAGTAGAAGACGCTGGCCACCGTGTTCGCGGCGGCCACCACCGCGAGCCAGCCGTAGCCGCCGTCCCACGCCGCCGCGAACATCAGCAGTTTGCCGGCGAACACGGCCGTCGGCGGCGTCCCGATCAGCCCCAGCAGGCACACGACCAGCGCCGCCGCCGTCCACGGCGCACGTCTGGCCAGGCCCGCGTAGTCGGCCAGCGCGTCCTTGCCGACGCCGGCCACGACGGCGAACGCGCCCAGGTTCGTGATCGCGTACGCGGCCAGGTAGTACAGCAGCGCCGGCTCGGCCAGCTCGCTCCGCCCGGCCACCACCACGGGCACCAGCAGGTAGCCGGCCTGGCTGATGGTCGAGTACGCGAGCAGGCGGCGCACGTTCGCCTGGTGGAACGCGGCCAGGTTGCCCAGCGTCATCGTGACCACCGCGACGACGGCGAGCAGGGCGGGCTCGTTGAGCACCTCCACCGCCAGCCGGTACAGCGCCGCGAACGCCCCGATCTTCGGCACCGTCGTCACGAACGCCGCCACCGGCCGCGACGCCCCCTCGGCCACGTCGGGCACCCAGAAGTGCGCGGGCGCCGCACCCGCCTTGAACAGCAGCCCGGCCAGCAGCAGGACGGCGGCCACGGCCGGTACGCGGGCCTGCGGGTAGGCGGTGGCGCCCGCGAGGCCGTACGCGAGGGTGACGCCCGCCAGCATGAGCACGCCGAGGAACGCGCCCATCAGGTAGTACTTGAGCGCCGCCTCGGTGCCGGGCGCGTCCTTGGCGAACCCGGCCAGCGTGTAAGCGGGGATGCTCGCCAGGAGGTACGCCGCCACGAGCACGAGCAGGTCGTCGGCCCCCGCGAGGACGATCGTGCCGAGTGCGGCCAGGGCGAGCAGCGTGTACAGCTCGCTCTCCCGCTTGGTCCCTGCGGCCCAGGCCGCCGCCAGGGGGATGACGAGGAGGGTGGCGAGGGCGACGGTGAGGCGGGTGACGTTCGTGACGAGGTCGATGGCGTACGCCTCGAATGCCATCTTGTCCTGATTTGTCATGACCGCAGCGGTGGCGACGGCCGATCCGGCCAGCGCCACGGCGTTGATCCAGGCCACCACGCGCTGGCGGTCGCGCGGGACGAAGAGCCCGGTGACCAGCCCGGCCACCGCACCCGCCAGGATCAGCAGCTCGGGCAGGAGGTCGAGGGGGTTCATCGCCGTCATCGGCCGACCAGGGTGACGACGGCCTGGGCGGCGGGCTCGATCAGGTCGAGCAGCCAGCGGGGCGCGATCCCGATGACGAGCGACAGGACCAGCAGGGGAGCGATCGCGGCCAGCTCATGCGGCCGAGCATCGGTGACCAGCCCGGTCAGGCCGTGGGGGCGAAGGCCGGCGACCCGGTCGCCAGGCGCACGCGGACCGTGGTCGACCGGCTCGCGCCGACCCGGGCCGGCCGGATCGGGACCGGCCGGCTCAGGCGGACCGGGGCCGGCCGGGCGGCCCAGGAAGGCGTGTTGCAGGACCCGCAGGAGGAGGGCGGCCGTGATCAGGATGCCCACGACGGACAGCGCGCCGGCGACCACCGCGCCCGCGCCGATGACCCCGGTGAAGATCTGGAACTCCGCGATGAACCCCGACAACCCGGGCAACCCCAGCGACGCGAACACCGCCACCGCCATCAACCCCGTCAAAACCGGAGCCCTGCCCGCTATGCCGCCATATTTCCCGATCTCGTAGCTCCCCGCCCGGTCCCACAGCACGCCGGTGATCAGGAACAGCGCACCGGTGACCAGCCCATGGCTGACCATCTGCGTGACCGCCCCGCTGACCGCCAGCTCCTTGGCCTGCGCGTGCCCGCCCGCCAGCCCGGCTGCGCCGAGCGCCAGCACGATGTAGCCCATGTGGTTGACGGAGGTGTAGGCGACGAGGCGTTTCAGGTTCGTCTGGGCCAGGGCGACGAGGGCGCCGTACAGGACGCTGACGACGCCGACCACGATGATCGGCCACGCGTACGCCTGCCAGGGACCGGGGAGCAGGGGCATGGCGATGCGCGCGAAGCCGTACGTGCCCATCTTGAGCAGCACCCCGGCCAGGATCGCCGAGCCCGCGGCGGGCGCGTCGGTGTGCGCGGGCGGCAGCCACGTGTGCACGGGCACCACCGGCGTCTTGACCGCGAGCCCGATTCCGACCGCGAGCAGCACCAGCGCACCGGCCGGCGGCGGGCTCGCGGCGAGGTCCGCCAGGTCGAACGTGTGCGGCTCCGCGGCCAGGTAAAGGCCGATGAACCCGAGCAGCAGCGCCAGCGACCCCAGGAACGTGTAGAGGAAGAACTTCAGCCCCGACCGCGCCCGGTCCCCGTGCCCCCAGCCGACGATCACGAAGTACATGCCGACGATCGACAGGTCGAAGAACACGAAGAACAGCAGCAGGTCCAGCGCCGCGAACAGCCCGAGGCAGACGGTCTGCAGGAACAGGAACAGCGCCGCGTACGCCCGCGGCCGGCGGGTCTCACGGAGCGAGTAGACGGCGCAGAGGAGGAAGAGCAGCGCGGTCATGGCGATCAGCGGCAGCGACAGGCCGTCCACGCCGACGTGGTAGCCCGCGCCGACGGACGGCATCCACCGCAGCCTGGTCTCGTACGCGATCCCGCCCCGGTATCCGGCCCACATGACGACGACCAGGACGAGATCGGCGGCGGTCGCGGCGATCCAGATCCAGGTGGCCACCCGCGCCGGAGCCCGGCCGATACCGGGCAGGGCCAGCGACGCGGCCGCCGCCAGAGGCAGGAAGATCACTATGGAGAGCACGCTCACCTCAAGATCGCGAATGCGACGGCCAGCACGATGAGGGCCACGGCGGCCTGGGCGAAGTAGGTGTGCACCTGCCCGGTCTGCGGCCGTCTGGCCAGCGCGCCGAGCCGCCCGGCCGCCGCGGCGACGGCTCGTACGACCCCGTCCACGCCCGCCTCGAACGGACTCCTGGCGACGCGGGCTGCGGCCAGCCCCAGGCGGGGCACGGCATTGACCGCAGCGTCCAGGACGCGGTCGTCGAACCACGCGACCGCCCCGGCCAACGCCATGACGGGCCGCCACACAAGAAGGAGCGCCCCCCGCTCCAACCACAACCACTCCCCGAAGATCCCACCGGCTCGCGCCCTTGAAGAACCGCCCAGCTCACCGGCCCGTACCCCAGAAGCACCGCCCACCCCACGAGGTAGCCCCCTTTCCAGCCGCCCGGCCGCCGGCGCGGGGGCGCGAAGCCGTACCGCCATCACGACCAGCACCACCACGGCGGCGAGCGCCCCGGACAGGACCAGCTCACCGAGCGCCGGACCGGCAGCCTGGGGATCGCCCACCAGACGAGCCCACCACCCGAACACCGCAGGCACCCCCACCACCCCGAGCCCGGCCGCCCCCAAGGCGAGCACCGGCATCGGCGCCTTCTCCCACACGGAGACCGCTCTCCCCGCGACCTCGCCGACCGGCCGCCGCCGCCACACCGCAGCCAGCGCCTTGGCCGAGTAGGCCGCGGCCAGCAGCCCGGCGGCGAGCAGGGCGACATACAGCGGCGCCGGCACCGCCGCCAGGATCGCGTCCTTCGTCACCCACAGCGCCAGCGGCGGCACCCCGGCCAGCGCCAGCGCGCCCACCCCGAACGAGACCCCGACCAGCGGGAACCTCCGCCCGGCCGCGCCCAGCTCACCCAGGTCCTTGGTCCCGAGGGCCGACAGCCAGGCCCCCGCCCCGAGAAAGAGCAGGCACTTCACCGCCGCGTGCGCGACGAGCTGAGCGACCCCGCCGGCCACCGCCGCGACCCCCGCCGCCGCCACCATGAACCCGATCTGCGCGCACGTGGAGGCCGCGAGCAGCTGCTTGAGATCCCGCTGGGTGACCGCCACGCCGCCGAGCAGCACCGCCGTCAGCGCGCCCGCCCACGCCACGACCACCGCCGCCCACCCGGTCGCGGCGAGCAGCGGCTGCGTCCGCAGCAGCAGGTACGCCCCCGCCGCGACCATGGTGGCCGAATGCAGCAACGCCGACACCGGGCTCGGCCCGTCCATCGCCCGCGACAGCCAGAACGAGAACGGCAGCTGCGCCGACTTCCCCAGCGCGGCGAGCACGATCCCGGCCGCGATCAGGTCCCGTCCGTCCGCCCCTGCCAGCAGGTCCAGCGACAAAGCCCCCGGTACGCCGCCCGCGCCGGCGAGCGCCGCTCCGGCGGCCACGTACAGGCCCAGGTCCCCGGCGCGGGTGGTGAGGAAGGCGATGGTGCCGGACCACACGCGTCCGGGGTCGTGCCACCAGTAGCCGATCAGCGCGTACGACATGGCGCCCATGACCTCCCACCCCATCAGCAGCAGGACGAGGTCGGCCGCCGTCACCGTCGTCAGCATCGCGCCGACGAAGATCAGCATGAGCCCGTAGAACCTGGCCTCCCGGAGCTCACCGGCCGCGAACACCAGCACGGCCAGCGCCACCGCCGCCACGGTGACCACCATGACCGCGGACAGCCCGTCCACGGCCAGCCCTTCGCGGAAGAACAGCCGGGTCGTCACGGCGGGCCTGGTCACGGCCGCGTACCAGGCCAAACCCAGCGTCAGTATGGCCACAGTGATGGCCACCGCCCTGCCGGCCCGCCGCACGATGAGCAGCAGGCCGCCCGCGCAGGCGGGGAGGCCGGGCAGGAGCCACAGGAGAGCGTTCACCCCTTGAGGTCTCCCGCGTCGTCGGCCATGTCCACGTCGCGGGCGCGGAAGATGGCGGTGGTGACCGCGAACCCCATCGCCATCTCCAGCGCCATCACGGTGACGGCGACCAGCACGAGGACCTGGCCGTCGGCGGTCTGAGGGGCGACGTGGTACCAGAAGGCGCCCCCGGCCACGATCAGCCCGTTGATCATCAGCTCCAGGCCCATCATGAGCATGACGATCGACTGCTGGGAGAGAGCGCCGTACAGGCCGGCGGAGAACAGCGCGGCGGCCAGCAGCAGAAAGGCCTGCAGAGTCATCGGTCGTATCTCCCCCGCTGCGTGGCGAGCACCACCGTGGAGATCATGGTCGCCAGGATGGCGACCCCGATGACCATCATCACCAGCATCTTCGGCCCCATGATGGACAGGCCGAGCGCGTGCGCCGGATCGACGGGCGGCCGCCCTTTCCGCTCTGGCCAGGAGCCCAGCAGGATCCCTGCGCAGAGCAGGACGAAGACCGCGCCCGCGATGATCGCCGCGCCGCGCTTGTTGTGCACCATCTTCATGGGCATGAGGCCGGCCGGGTTCATCATGTACATGATCATGAACACGGCCATGACGAGCATCTCCATGACCATCATCAAGATGATCAGCATGCCCAGGTAGTGCAGATCGATGAGCAGCAACGTCCCGCCCGCGGCCAGCAGCGAGGTCAGCAGCCCGAACGTGGCCCGCGCCATCGAGTCGACCATGAACACGCTGATCCCGCCCGCCACGGCGATCACGGCGAGCGCCCAGAAGGCGATGGTCATGAGACCACCACGATTCCGGCGACGAGCAGTTGCACCAGCATGAGCGGGATCAGCACCACCCACGCGAACTCCACGAACCGCTCGATCCGCACAACGGGCACCCGATGCTTGACCAGCACCAGCACCCCCAGCACGGCCACGGTCTTGACCACCACCCACCCCCAGCCGGGCAGCCAGGGCCCGGCGCCGCCGCCCAGGAACATCGGCACCGCGGCGGCGGCCGCCACGACGAGCACCGCGTACCGGCCGATCAGGAACAGCAACCGGTCCGCCCCCGCCAGCTCCCCCGGCACGCCGCCGGCGACGTCCCGGCCGAGCGGTTGCCCCATCGGACCCCAGAACGCCATCGCCAGCGCCGAGATCAGGTAGACGACGAAGGCGACCGGCATCCACACCACGAACCACAGCCCCTGCTGCGCCGCCACCACGTCGCCGATCCGCAACGACCCGGCTCCCAGCGCGACGGTGATCAGCGCGAACATGTGCGGCAGCTCGTACCCCATCCCCTGGGCGACGAACCGATACCCGCCGATCAGCGGGTAGACGGAGTTGACGCCCCACCCGATGAGCCACAACGCCGCCCAGACGCAGACCTCCATGGCGTTGAACCAGACAATCCCCACGCTCATGTCGATCACGGGCGTGCTGCCGAGCGGCAACGCGACGGCGGCGAGCAGGGCGGCGAGCAACAGGGTCACGATGCCGGCACGGACGAGCAGGGTGTCGGGCACCACCGTGCGCCGCCTGCGCTGAACGACGAGCCGCGCCGCCTCCCGGAGCGGCGCCCCCACAGCCGCCCGAGCCGGGACCCCGCCCAGCAGCCCGTCAACGGCCGCCACCCCCCACACGAGCACGGCCATCGCCAGAACCAGCACCACCGCCTCACCCACCCGGCACCACCGCCGCGTCCAGCACCTCGTCAAGCTCCGGGCCGAGACTCACCACGACCAACCGCCCCCACTCAATCCCGACCAACAGCCCCGGCACCAACGCCTCACTCACCTGGCACCACCGTCCCGTCCAGCACCTCGTCAACGTCCGGATCGAGACTCGCCACGATCAACCGCCCCACGCCCAGCTCAACCCCGACCAGCAGCCCCGGCAGCATCGCCACCGCAACCGCCGACCCCCGCCACCCAGCCCCCTCCGACCCAGCCCCTGCCACCGATTCAGCCCCAGCCGTCCCCGGCCCAGCCCCTGCCACCGGTTCAACCCCAGCCACCCCCGGCCCAGCCGCCCCCGCCCCGGCCCCCGCCCCGGCCCTCGCCCTGGCCCCGAACCCGGACCTCGCTTCCGCGCCCTCTTCGGCTTGCGCGCCCGCTCCCGCTTCCGGTCCGGGGCTCATGTCCCCTGACCTGGCCCCCGGCTCCGAATCGCCCAGCTCGTCGATCGCGACAGCAGCCCGCTCGATCCATCGATAGCACCGTTCGAGCGCATCCCCGCGCATCCAGCCCGGCACGCCGGGGCCAGGCTCGATCACGCCCGCCCCACGCAGCGTCCACCGCAAGACCTTGGACCTGCGTACCCGCCGTGCGAACCTCGCATAATCCCGAGCCACCTCGCCCTCGGAGCCCCCGAGGCCCGCGAACCCCCCGGAGCCCTGGGATCCCGCGGAGCCCTGGGAGCTCTGGGAAGCCTGGGAGCCCCCGCAGGCCCCGAAGCCCTCGGTGACCCCGGCGACCTCGGCGGCACCGTCGGCACCGGCGACCTCGGCGGCACCGGCGAGCAGCCGGTCGCGCAGCCCCCGGGCCTCCCTGGCCGCCGCAGCCCACCCGGCCACGCCGAGCAACCTCCCGAGACTGTCCAGATGCGCCGCCGCCCTCCGCCGCTCCACCTCACCCCGGCGCACTCCGCCGTCGCGCCGCCAAGGCCCACCCCAGAAGGTCACCCCGAGCTCACCGGCGGGGGCGACACGCACCGCAGCCTCCTGGATCACATCCCCCTGCAGCACCATCTCCACGATCAGCCCCGCAGGCCAGTCAGCGAGTACGGGTCCGAGCGGGACATGCAGCCGATCGAGCCTCAGCCCATCCCGATCCGCCCCCCGCTCCGCCATGGCCACCCCACCAGGCATCCCCATGTGCCCCTCATGCCCGCCACGCGAGCCCTCATCGCCACGGCCCGCACGACTTTCACCGCCTGCACGACCGCCATGGACGCCCTGCTCCCCCTGATGCCAGCCGGCCGTCTCCTCCCCTCGCCCCCGTAGGTCATCAGCACCGGACCAGGCCCCCGGATCCCTCAGCACCTCGACCGCCCCGTCCAAGGCAGCCCCCACCCCACCAGCCGAGACATCCGACGGCAGCTCAACCAGCGCCCGAGGCTCCGGCATCTCCCCCCAGACCACGTGAACGGCCTCCCGAAGCCCTTCCCCCGGCGTACCGCACACCACCAGCACCCCAGCCTCAGCAGGCGACAGTGCAACCGCCCATCCCCGCCGATCAATTTCCGCCTCGACGAGCAGCCGGGCCCGCGTGCCGTACGGGCACCCGACGACGAGCACCCGAGGCCGGTGGGCCGCCTGCCGGAGCAGCCACCCGCTCAAACCCACCGGAACGCCCCCTCCCGCCAGGCATAGAGCACCCCCACCAGCAACAACCCCAGGAAGACGAACATCTCCACCACCGCCACGACCCCCACCTCGGCCACGACGAGCGCCCACGGATACATGAAGACCATCTCCATGTCGAAGGCGAGAAAGATCAGCGTCACCGCGTACCACCGCACGTGGAACCGGGACAGCGCGTGCTCCTGGGGCCGTGCCCCCGACAGGAACGGCCCCACCTCGACCACCCCGCGAAGCCCCAGGAAGGCCGAAACCGCGTAGATTCCGGCCACGCCGACGGCGAGCAGGCCGACGAGCCCCAGCACAGCACCCACACCACTCACCGCCAAACCCAGCTACTGACGCCAGTAGTGCCCAGGCTCCACCGCAACAATCGCCACCTCGACAGATCGACCGAAATCAGCGATTCCCCGCAGATCCGGTCAGCTGACAGGTGCGGTAAAGCCGGGGTGGCCTGCGACGAGGGCCGCTCGGGACGAACAGCGTCGCAGGCACACCCCGGTGCTCACCCCCCGATCACCTACCCGAAATGACGATCGTCTCCGTCACAGGGCCCGATGCAGTGCCCGTCACAGTGCCCGCCGCAGTGCCCGTCACAGAGTCCTCCGCAGAGTCCCTCACAGGGCCTGTCGCAGAGTGCGCCGTCGAATCCGCCACAGAATCCGGCGCGGAGTCCGCCACAGAATCCGGTGGTGGCTCTGGCTCGTCCTCCCGGCGACGCGACGGCCGGACCAGGCGCGAGACCCGTGCCAGGACCGGCAACCCCGGAAGGGCCTGCGGCTCCCGAAGGGCCCGCAGCTCCGGAAGGATCCGCTGCCGCGCCAGGACCGGCAGCCGCAGCGCCGCCACCGCGAGCAGCGCACCACCGAAGGCGGCGAGCAACAGCGCGTACGCCGGGATCCCGCCGACGCCCTGCCCATCCCCGCCAACCACATTCCCAGCCTTCCCGGCACCTTCAAGCGCAGCCCCGACCCCAGCATCGACCCCGGTCCCAGTCTCGGTCCCGGCATCGACACCGGTCCCGGCCTCGGAGCCGGACTGCGCTTGCCCGAGCCCCTGCGCCACCGCACCCGGCGGCGAAGCCGTGGCGGCCGCCGCACCGGGTGGGAAGCCCGGCGGGCGTACGGCGCCCCAGTAGGTCTGCTCGCTCGCCTTGATCTCCGCGACCAGCTCAGGACGCAGCGGGTCGACCTTGAGCGCGCCGGGAACGGTCAGCGTCCCCACGACGTGCGGCTGGAACATGCCCTGCATGCCCTCCACCTTCCACACGCCCTCGGGAACGACCATCGACGTGACGTAATGCCCCGCCTCGGGCAGGGCCGTGCCGTTGAACAGCAGGCTCTTCCCGCCCTCCCCCGTCAGCCGCAGCCCGACGGGCCCCAGCTGCCCCCCGAACGGATGGGTGCCGTGCTGCAGCACCCAGAACCCCAGCGCGTACGACGTCCCGCCCGCGAACCGGGACGGCGGCGGATCCAGGTAGGTCACCGCCCACGCACCCTTCGCAGCGGCGGCCGGGACACCCCCGAGGACCAGCGCCACCACGGCCACGAGCGCGGTCATGAACGCCGCGCCCAGCCCGGCTCGAATCGTCTTCATGGGACCACCTCCGATGTTGATACACCGGGTGCGCGCGCCAGGTTCCACCAGACGACGCGACCGATCCACGGGACGGCCATCGGGAAACGGGAATGTTCGCCGGCATGCCGATAATGTGCCAGGAGGGTGCGACATTTTCCGGTGCGGCGCGCACAATGGAGTCATGGCGACAATTCGGCGAGGAGCGAGGAGGCTTGCGCCGTGTCCGCCGCCGGACGCGAATATCTGACTGCGATGCTCGACGTGCTCGTTTACGAGAACGTATTGGTTGCGTGGCGACGAATGCCTCTGGGCGAATACATGATCGTCTCGCACGAGGGCGAGGAGATCAGCCTGTCCACGCAGCAGGCCGAGATGTGGGCGCGGGGCGCGTTCGCCGTCTATCTCGCGCTAGTCGACCAGCGCCGCATCAGGCCGCGCATCCCCGGCGACACCACCCAGAATTAGGCCCGGCACGGCCCACCCAGGCCACACATCACACTAAGCCCGACATTTCTCGATATGTCGCGCCTTTACCAGCGCGCTAAACGCCCAGTTACGCGGCCGGGTTTCGAGCGCGTCCCAAAATGTGCGGCAATGCCGGTGACGACGGAAGGGCTTTGAAGGAGAAGCGTTCCATCTCCTCGACCACCAGCCCGCTCGCCGCGATGGCCCGCCCGGTGTCCCGGTTGAGCCGGCACCCGCCCCCGAACCGCCGCCACAACGGCGTGACGACATGCTGCACCAGCGCGACTCCCCGATGGGCCGACCGCACGTGCTCGAAGAACCGCAGCTCCCCGCCCGCCCTGAGCACCCTGCGCACCTCGGCCAGCGCCACGGCCTGGTGGGGCACGGAGCACAGCACCAGGGACACCACGGCCGCGTCGAACCCGTCGTCCTCCACGGGCAGCTCCTCGCCATGACCGGCGAGCACGCGTACGGGCAGCGCCGCCCTGCCAGCCACCCTGCCAGCCACCCTGCCCGCCTCCCGCTCCGCCAGCGCCCGCAGCCGGTCCTCCGGCTCGATCGCGACGACCTCGCGCACCGCGGGAGGGTAATGGGCGAAGTTCAGGCCGTTGCCCGCGCCGATCTCCACCACCCGGCCGGACAGCCCGGCCAGCAGCCTCCGCCGGTGCTCGGACGCCCCGAAGCGATCGGACTCCACGCTGACCCGCTCGTACATCCGCGCGAAACGTGGATTCTGGAACTGCGACAAATCCGGCATGACCCCAGACTAGGTCGCCAGGGCCCGGCTCGGGCGAACCGCTGGACAACCCACGAGCCGGGCATCGGCCGCCCCTCCGGCCTCGGCCTCCGCCCCGGCTCCGCCTGGGTTGTCAGGTCGTTCAGAAAGCCTGCTCGCTCACGAGTTCATGAGTTCAGAGAGCCTGCTAGATCAGGAAGCCTGGTTGTTCATGAACTGCGAGATCTTCCACTCGCCGTCCTTCGACAGGATGAACAGCTCGCGGCGCGTCTCGTCCCCCTGCTTGCTCGTCGACCTGACGATGGCGTCCTCACTGCCGGCCGTACGGGCCTCGTCGATGGTGTGAGTGGCCTGCGCCTGGTCGTTCGACCCCTGAAGCTGCCCCTGGAACAGCGTGCGGATCGCCTGGGTGCCCTCCGCCGTGGCCTCCCCGTCCACGGCGACCACCGCGTCGTCGGCGAACGCGCTGACGACCTGGTCCACGTTGCCCGACTTGAGCGCGCTGAAGTAGCCCTGCACCACCGCCCGCGCCTGGCCGCCGGCGCCCCCGCCGCCGCCGGTGTCCGTCGCCGACGGGGAGGCGGAGTCCATGCCCGTGTCCGTCGGAGAGGCGGAGCCGGAGTCCGTCTCCTCGGGCGACATGGAGCCCGTGTCCGTGGGCGTGCCCGGGCTCGCCGCCCCCTTCATCGCCTGAGTGTTGCCGCCTCCCGCGGAGCAGCCCCCGACGAGGATGACGGGGACGATCGCGGCCAGCAGGAGTGCCCTGCGCTGAGAAATCTTGCTCATGGCCGCTTTGATGCCCCCGCCGGACCAGAGCGAATGCGCGGTTTATGCACTTCGCACGACGCCTTTACCTGGTCCCGGTATTACTCACGGTAACGGTTCACTGGAATTGGAGAGACCGTTCAGAGCTGCGATCGTTGCCGCACCGAGACCAGCCCGGCAGGAACCGCCTATAACGTCCGTCCAGTGCCGCGAACCCAGGCGAAACCCGAGCCCCTGCCTCACCGCGAGGACGCCGAACGCTGCGACAGCGTGGACTCCGACCGTCGCTGTGTGTTACCAGTGGCACACCGGAGCTCACACGTGTACCCACCGATAGAGGGCAGAGCATAGCCGCAGGACGCCCCGCGCGCAGCCCCCAACGACACAACCGCCGCACGCAGCGGCGGTTGTGTCGTGTACGGGGTCATGCGGGCGTCAGACGCTCACCTCCACGTACCCGTCCGCCACCCGCACGGCATAGACGGGCACCGACACCTTGTCCTCGTCCAGGCACATCCCGGACACCAGTGAGAACACCTGCTTGTGCAGCGGCGAGGCCACGGTCGGCTCGCCCTTCCTGGTGCCCACGATGCCGCGCGAGAGCACGTACGCCCCGCTGAACGGGTCCAGGTTGCCCAGTGCGTGCACCGCGCCGTCGTGGGTGCGGAAGACGGCCACCTGCAGGCCCTGCACGAGGGCACAGACACCGCGTTCGGGCAGCATGGCCGAGAAGTCGCAGACCGGCGTCCAGCTCATCACGCCATCACCGGCTTGATCTGGCCGCGCTCGCTGCCGAACACGATCGACGGGTCGGGGACGCCGGGCGCGTTGACGAAGCTGACGAACCGGCTCAGCTTCTCCGGGTCGTCCAGCGTCGCCTGCCACTCGTCGGCGTACGTGGCGATGTGGTTGTCCATCTGCGCGTCCAGGTCGGCGCAGATGCCGAGCGAGTCTTCCATGATCACCTCACGGAGGTAGCCGAGCCCGCCGTCGAGCGACTCGATCCAGGCGGCGGTGCGTTGCAGCCGGTCGGCGGTGCGGATGTAGAACATCAGGAACCGGTCGATGGTCCTGATCAGCTCGTCGGTGGTCAGGTCGTTCGCCAGGAGGTCGGCGTGGCGGGGCTTGAAGCCGCCGTTGCCGCCGACGTAGAGGTTCCAGCCCTGCTCGGTGGCGATGATCCCGAAGTCCTTCGACCTGGCCTCCGCGCACTCGCGGGCGCAGCCGGAGACGGCCGACTTGAGCTTGTGCGGCGAGCGCAGGCCGCGGTAGCGCAGCTCCAGCGCGATGGCCATGCCCACCGAGTCCTGCACGCCGTAGCGGCACCAGGTGGAGCCCACGCACGACTTCACCGTGCGCAGCGCCTTGCCGTAGGCGTGCCCTGACTCGAAACCGGCGTCCACGAGCCGCTGCCAGATCTCCGGGAGCTGCTCGACCCGGGCGCCGAACAGGTCGATCCGCTGCCCACCGGTGATCTTGGTGTAGAGGCCGAAGTCGCGGGCCACCTCGCCGATCACGATCAGCTTGTCGGGCGTGATCTCGCCGCCGGGGATGCGCGGGACGACCGAGTAGGTGCCGTTCTTCTGGATGTTGGCGAGGAAGGCGTCGTTGGTGTCCTGCAGCGCGGCCCGCTCGCCTTCGAGCACGTGCCCGTTGTGCAGCGAGGCCAGGATCGAGGCCACGGCCGGCTTGCAGATGTCGCAGCCCCTGCCCTGCCCGTGCTCGGAGATGAGCTGGGAGAACGTGGCGATCTTACGGACCCGTACGATGTCGAACAGCTCGGCCCGCGAGTACGTGAAGTGCTCGCACAGCGCCTTGCTCACCTCGACGCCCGACTTCTCCAGCAGCTGCTTGAGCATCGGCACGCAGCTGCCGCAGGTGGTCCCGGCCCGGGTGCAGGCCTTGATCCCGGGCACGTCGGTGACGCCCTTGTCGCCGATGGCCGTACGGATGTCGCCCGCGCACACGTTGTTGCAGGAGCAGACCTGCGCGTCGTCGGGCAGGTCCAGGTTCGCCGCGCCCGAGCCGCTGAACAGCAGGTCGGACGGCGCGGCGGGCAACGGCTTGCCGACGAAGGGCCGCAGCGTCGTGTACGGCGAGGCGTCGCCCACGCAGATGCCGCCGAGCAGCGTCTGGGCGTCGTCGCTGATGAACAGGCGCTTGTAGACGCCGCCCACCGGGTCCATGTAGGTGACGTCGAGCGCCCCCGACATCGCCCCGAACTGGGCCACCTCCACACCGAGCAGCTTCAGTTTGGTGGACATGTCCGCGCCGTCGAAGGTCGAATGACCGCCGGTGATCCGGTCGGCCACCACCTCGGCCATCGAGTTGCACGGCCCGACCAGCCCGTAGATCATGCCTCCGGCCAGCGCGCACTCGCCGACCGCGTAGATGAACGGATCGGAGGTGCGCATCGCGGAGTCCACCACGATGCCGCCGCGCTCGCCCACGTCCAGCCCGGACGACCTGGCCAGCTCGTCACGCGGCCTGATGCCCGCGGAGAACACCACGACCTGCGACTCGACGAGCGTCCCGTCGGGCTTGAGCAGGCCCTTGACCTCCCCGTCGGGGCCGGTGACGATCTCCTGGACGCCGGTGCCCGCGTGCACGCTCAGCCCGAGCCCCTCGATGTGGGACTTCAGCACCGAGCCGCCGCCCTCGTCCACCTGCCGCGGCATCAGCCAGGGGCTCATCTCGATGATGTGCGCCTTGAGCCCGAGGGAGCGCAGCGCGTCGGCGGCCTCCAGGCCGAGCAGCCCACCGCCGACCACGACGCCCTCGACCGCGTCCTTGGCGGCCACCCTGATCGCGTCGAGGTCGTCGATCGTCCGGTAGACGTAGGCGTGCTCGGCCCCGGGGACCGGCGGCACGAACGGCGCGGACCCGGTGGCCAGCACCAGCACGTCGTACGGCTCGCTCACGCCGTCCGCGGTGGTGACCGTGCGCGCGTCCCTGTCGATCCCGGTGACACGCGTGCTCAGCCGCGTCACCGTGCCCTCGGGCACCGGGTAGGTGAGATCCTCCACGGTGGTGCCCGACAGGTAGGAGGTCAGCGCCACCCGGTCGTAGGCCGGGCGCGGCTCCTCCCCGATCACGGTGATCCGGCCGTCGAAGCCCTTGCTCACCAGGGTCTCGACGAGCCGGTGGGCCGTCGGACCGTATCCGACGACGACGATCCTGTTCATACGGAGATCCCTTCCTGCTCGCACAGCCAGCCGACGATGCCCTCCACGGCGTCGCGGCAAGTACCGCATCCGGTCGTGGCCCTGGTCGCGGCCGCGACTCCGGCCACGTCCCGAGCCCCGGCCTCCCAGCACGCCCTGATCTGGCCCTTGGTCACGTTGTTGCACTGGCAGACCTTGGCCGCGTCGGGCATGAGCACCGGGCTGTCGGCCACGGGAGCCGACGCCAGCCCGGGGAACAGCAGCCCGGCCCGGTCGCCCGGCACCGGCCCGCCACGGTCGAAGAGCTGGGTGAGCGTGCCGACGGCGTCGCTCTCGCCCAGCAGGATCGCGCCGACCAGCCGGCCGTCGCGGATGACGAGCTTGCGGTAGGTGCCGCGGGCCCGGTGGCTGAAGCGCACCACCTCGGCGTGCTCCTCGGTGAGCTGCGTCTCGCCCATCGCGGCCAGCTCGACGCTCCTGGCCTTGAGCCTGGTGACCAGCCGGGAGCCGCGGTAGAGGGCCTTGCCCCCGGTGATGACGTCCGCGGCCACGGCGGCCTGCTCCCAGGCGGGGGCGACCAGGCCGTACACGGTCCCGTCGTGCTCGGCGCACTCGCCGATCGCGAAGATCGACGGGTCGTCGGTGCGCAGCTCGTCGTCCACGACGACGCCGCGCCGCACCTCCAGCCCCGCCTCGGCGGCCAGCCCCGTCACGGGCCGCACGCCGCAGGCGAGCACGACGAGGTCGGCCTCGACCAGCTCGCCGCCGGCCAGCCGGACGCCGTCCGCCTGCACGGAGTCCGCGCTGACGCCGGTGCGGATCTCCACGCCGAGCCCGGCCAGCGTCTCCCCCAGCACCTCGCCCGCCTCGACGTCGAGCTGGCGCTCCATGAGGTGCCCGGCGAGGTGCAGCAGCGTCACGGGCAGGCCGCGCCCGGCCAGGCCGCGGGCGGCCTCGATGCCGAGCAGCCCGCCGCCGACGACCACGGCCCTGCGGGCCTGGTTCGCGGCTTGCATGATGCGCTCGCAGTCGTCCAGCGTGCGGAACGGGATGGCCCGCTCCACGCCCGGGAGCGGCGGCACGATGGCCTGGCTGCCGGTGGCCAGGACCAGCAGGTCGTACGGCTCGCGCCGCCCGTCCTCGGTCACGACGTGCCTGGTCTCCCTGTCGACGTGGGCGACCGGGCTGCCGAAGGCGGCGTTCACGTTGTGGGCGTCGTACCAGGAGGCGTCGAGCAGGCGCACCTGGTCGGGACGTGAGCTGCCGGCCAGCACGTTGGACAGCAGCACCCGGTTGTACGGCTGGCACGTCTCCGCGCCCAGCACGGTGATCCTCATGTGCGGGTCCCTGGCGCGCACCTCGCTGACGAGCCGTGATCCGGCCATTCCGTTGCCCACGACGACGAGCCTCATGAGTCCCTCTCCACCCTGACGGCGCACACCTTGAACTCCGGCATCTTCGACGTCGGGTCGAGCGCCGGGTTGGTCAGCCGGTTGGCGCCCTCCCAGTGGAAGGGCATGAACACGGTGTCGCGCCTGATGGCGTCGCTGATCCTGGCGACCGCCTTGGCCTCGCCCCGCCTGCTGGTGACGCGTACGACGTCGCCCGCGGTGATGCCGAGCTGCTCGGCGAGGTCGGGATGCAGCTCGACGAACGGCTCGGGCGCGGCCTTGACCAGGGCGGCGATCCTGCGCGTCTGCGCGCCGCTCTGGTAGTGGGCGAGCACCCGGCCGGTGGTCAGGTAGACGGGATAGTCGTCGTCGATCTCCTCGGCCGGGGGCCGGTGCTGGACGGGCACGAACCTGGCCAGGCCGTCCGGGGTGGCGAAGGAGTCGAGGAAGGGGCGCGGGGTGCCGGGGTGACCGGGCTCCGGGCAGGGCCAGAACACGCCGGCCTCCGCGGCGATGCGCTCGTAGGTGATGCCCGAGTAGTCGGCCAAGCCGCCCGCGCTGGCCCTGCGCAGCTCGTCGAACACCTCGGCCGGCTCGGTCGCGAGCGTGTGGCCGAGCCGTTCCGCCAGGCCCGCGAGCACCTCCAGGTCGCTCCTGACGCCCTCGGGCGGCGCGACGGCCTGGCGGCGGAGCAGGACGCGGCCTTCGAGGTTCGTCATGGTGCCGCTCTCCTCGGCCCACTGCGTGACGGGAAAGACCACGTCGGCCAGGACGGCGGTCTCCGACATCACGAAGTCGCAGGTCACCAGCAGGTCGAGGGCGCCGATGCGCTCGGCGACGTGCTCGGCGGCCGGGGCGGAGATGACCGGGTTGGAGCCGAACAGCAGCATCGCCCGCGGCCCGTCCGGGGTGCCGAGGGCGTCGAGCAGCTCGTACGCCGACCGCCCGGGCCCGGGAATGTCCTCGGGCCGCACTCCCCAGACGCCCGCCACGTGCTCGCGGGCCGCCGGATCGTCGATCTTGCGGTAGCCGGGGAGCTGGTCGGCCTTCTGGCCGTGCTCCCTGCCGCCCTGGCCGTTGCCCTGCCCGGTCACGCAGCCGTAGCCGGAGCCGTAGTTGCCGGGCAGGCCGAGCGCGAGCGCGAGGTTGATGAACGCGCTGACCGTGTCGGTCCCCTTGGCGTGCTGCTCGGCGCCGCGCCCGGTCAGGATGTAGGCGTTGCCGGCCGAGGCCAGCGCCCTGACCGCCTGCCGCATCCGGTAGACGGGCACCCCGGTGATCCGCTCGACCCGCTCCGGCCACCAGCCGGCCAGCGACGTGCGGACCTCGTCGAACCCGGTGGTCCTGGCGGCGACGTACGCCTCGTCCACGAGGTCGTCCGCGATGGCCAGGTGCAGCAGCCCGAGCGCGAGCGCCAGGTCGGTGCCGGGCGTGGGCTGCAGGTGCAGCCAGGCCAGCTTGGCCGTCTGCGTACGCCGGGGATCGATGACGATCATGCGGGGCCCCGACAGGTGCCGGACGAACGGGGGCATGGTCTCCGCGACGTTCCCGCCGGCCAGGAGGACGACGTCGGCGTCGGCCAGGTCGGTGATCGGGAAGGGCATCCCGCGGTCCATGCCGAACGCCTTGGACGAGGCCGCGGCGGCCGACGACATGCAGAACCGGCCGTTGTAGTCGATCTGGCTGGTCCCGAGCACGACCCTGGCGAACTTGCCCAGGTGGTAGGCCTTCTCGTTGGTCAGGCCGCCGCCGCCGAACACGGCCACGGCGTCGGGGCCGTGCTCGGCGCGGATGGCGGACAGGCGATAGGCCACGTAGTCGAGCGCCACGTCCCATTCCACGGGCTCGCCGTGCAGGAGCGGGGTGGTCAGGCGCTCGCCGTTCGTGAGCAGCTCGCCCGCCGTCCAGCCCTTCTGGCACAGTGCGCCGGAAGCATTGGCGGGGATGTCGGTCCTGGGCTGGATGGCCAGCCCGGGACCGATCTCCATACCGCACTGCAGGGCGCAGTACGGGCAGTGCGTCTTCACGGGCGCACCCACGGGATCAGACCCTGGCATGAGCGAGGCTCTCCACGACCTTGACGCCGACCTTGCGGGTGTAGCACCACCAGGTCAGGGACAGGCAGGCCAGGTAGAAGACGCCGAAGGCGAGGAAGGCGGGCGCGGGGCTGCCGGTCGCGGCGAACGCCATGCCGAACGCCCGGTTGATGAGGAACCCGCCGAGCGCCCCGACCGCCGAGATGATGCCGATGGCGGCCGACGCCTGGCGCTTGCCGTACATCAGGGCCTCTTCACCCTCACCCCGCTCGGCCACCGCCTTGGCCTGGAAGATGGCCGGGATCATCCGGTACGTGGAGCCGTTGCCGATGCCCGAGGTGAGGAACAGGAGCTGGAAGGACAGGAAGAACAGCCAGAAGTTGCCCGAGGTGCTGGCCGCCCAGACCAGCAGCACGCCGCCGCCCATCCCGGCGAAGTTCCACAGCGTGACCGGGGCGCCGCCGAGCCTGTCGGCCAGCCAGCCGCCCACCGGCCTGATCAGCGAGCCGACCAGCGGCCCGGCGAAGGCCACCGCGGCGAACGGCGCCTCCGGGAAGAGGCTCTTGCTCAGCAGCGGGAAGGCCGTGGAGTAGCCGATGAATGAGCCGAACGTCCCGATGTACAGGAACGACATGATCCACGTCTGGGCCTTGCCCGCCACCGCGAGCTGCTCGCGCGGGTCGGCCTTGGCGCTGGTCAGGTTGTCCATGAAGAACCAGGCGCAGGCGGCGGCCACGACGATGAACGGGATCCAGAACCAGCCGGCGGCGGCCAGTCCGAGCGAGCCGATCACCAGCGGCATGACGAGCTGGACCGAGCTGACGCCGACGTTGCCGCCCGCCGCGTTCAGCCCCAGCGCCACGCCCTGCTTGGTGCGCGGGTAGAAGTAGGTGATGTTGGCCATGCTGGAGGCGAAGTTCCCGCCGCCGACCCCGGCCAGGGCCGCGATCACGAGGAACAGCCAGTACGGCGTGCCCGGGTTGTTCACCGCCACGCCGAGGAGCACGGCGGGAATCAGCAGCAGCAGCGCGCTGACCACGGTGAAGTTGCGCCCGCCGAACCTGGCGGGGCCGAACGTGTACGGGACCCGCAGCACCGAGCCGATCAGGTTCGGCAGCGCGACCAGCCAGAAGAGCTGGTCGGTGGTGAACTCGTACGCCCCCATCTTCGTGGCGACGATGCTCCACAACGTCCACACGGTGAAGCCGAGATGCTCGGCAGCGATGGAGAAGATCAGGTTGCGTCGTGCGACGGACTTGCCTGATCTCTCCCAGAAGGCTGGGTCATCGGGGTGCCACTCGGCGATCCAGCGCGCCATGGAGCTCTCCTACGTTCGTCGTCCGGGGATCCCCAACGTAGGAAGCTCGCGTTACGCACTCTGACAATCCGTGGCTGTGCGCTCGTTACGTGTGATTCACCTCGGTAACAAGCCACGCACAAGTGTCACGGAGGAAACCTGCCCGTAATGATCGGTTACCTGGCCCCCGCCCGGGTAACAGCACTCAGAGCAAGGGGGGAACATGATCAAAAAGCTCCATGAAATGGGCATCAAGTCAGGTCACGCGTACACCGCGGGCTTCTGCTCGATCGGCCTGTCCTTCGCGACGTGGCTCATGTCGAGGAATGTCGAGCGGGCCGGCCTCGACCGGGCCGACCGCTGGGGGATCTTCATCGGCCACTGGGCGCCGACGTTCTTCGCGCTCGGGGTGGCGCTCCGCATGGAGGAGACGCACCACGACCTCGAAGAGCAGGAGATGGGGATGTTCGACAGCGCCGAAGGCACGCGATCCAGGTCGCATGCCGGCGTGTGACCTAATATGTCACGCAGGTCACGTCACTGTGCGTGACCTGCGTGCCCTTACCGGGAGGCCAGCCGCTGGAGCGGCTCGTCGGTGAGCCGGTACTTCAGCCACTCGTCCTGGCGCACCGCGCCGAGCTTGTCGTAGAACCCGATGCTCGGCTCGTTCCAGTCGAGGACCGCCCATTCGAGTCGCTGATATCCGCGTTCGGCGCAGATCCCGGCCAGTTCGCCCATCAGGGCCAGGCCGTGGCCGCCGCCGCGGTGCTGGGGACGTACGTAGAGGTCTTCCATGTAGACGCCGTGCACGCCCCGCCAGGTGGAGAACGTCAGGAACCACAGTGTGAAGCCGGCCACCTCGCCGTCGTGCTCGGCGATGTGCACGAAGGCGGCGGGCTTGTCGCAGAAGAGCGTGGCGCGCAGCCCCTCCTCGGTCGCGCGCACCTCGTGCGCGGCCTTCTCGTATTCGGCGAGTTCACGGATCATACTGACGATCTCGGGGACATCGGCGGGGGTGGCGGGACGAATCATGGCATTCAGCGTACGGGCAGGTGAGAGCTGGTCAGCGCCGGGCGGGCGGCGCGACTGGTATACCGCTTCAATCTTTTCCGGCCCGAACTCTTTCCGGATTGAACCCAATGCGGGGTGCCGGACGTCCTACTCCTAGAACGGTATTCGGGGAACCGTCGGAACGCTCAGCCCAGATGACCGACAGGGGAGCGGAAACTGTGGGCGTTGCACAAGAGCTTGGGGTGCTCGCGCCTTCGAGCTCACATCTCAGACTGGCGCTCGTGCTGGGCGAGCGCGCCCTCTTCGTGAACGGCGATCTTCAGACCGCGCGGCGCTGGTTCGACCTGGCCTACCGCCAGGCCGAGCAGTGCGGGGATCCGCCGGCGCTGGCGCGGGCGGCACTCGGGCTCGGCGGGGTGTGGGTGCACGAGCACCGCACGTCCGCCGAGACGGAGACGGTGCGCGCCCGGCAGCGGCACGCGCTGTCACTGATCGACCCCTGCTCGCCGGTGGCGCTGCGATTACGCGTCCGGATGCGTGGTGAGGAGGACTACCGCGCCGGCGAGCACGCCGCGATGCTCCGGCTGCTGGCGCAGGCGCGCGGCTCGGGCGACGCGCTGGCGCTGGCGGAGGCGCTGAGCCTGGCGCACCACTGCCTGCTCGGCCCCGAGCACGCGGCCCTCAGGCTGGAGCTGGCCAGGGAGCTGATCGGCCAGGCCGCCGTCACCGAGCGCAGGGGCGACCTGCTGATGGGCCTGCTGTGGCGGACGGTGGACCTCTACCTGGCCGCGGACCCGCACGCGGAACGTGCCCTGGAGGAGCTGCGCGGCCTCCTGTCCGACCACGCCCACCTCGCGGTCGGGTACGTGCTCAACGCGATCGACGTCATGCTGACCATCCGCGCCGGCCGCTTCGACGAGGCGGAGAAGCACGCGGGCGAGTGCTTCGAGCGCGGCGTCACGGCCGGCGACATGGACGCGACCGGCTGGTACGGCGGCCAGCTCGGCGCCATCCGCTGGTACCAGGGCCGCACCGCCGAGCTCCTGCCGCTGCTCACGGACCTGGTCAGCTCGCCCACGCTCAGCCCGATCGACAACTCCTATCTGGCCGCAGTGGCGCTGTGCGCGGCCACGGCGGGCGAGCGCCGGCTGGCGGCCGGCCACCTGGCCAGGCTGCGCGGGCGGGATCTGGCGGACCTGCCCAGGTCGAGCACGTGGCTGACCTCGATGTACTGCATCGTGGAGACCGCCCACCTGCTGCAGGACGCGGACACGGCGGCGGCCGCGTACGCGTTGCTGACGCCGTACGCGGGGCTGCCGGTGATCGCCAGCCTCGGCGTGGCCTGCCTCGGCTCCGTGCAGCACTCGCTGGGCATGGCCGCGCTCACCACCGGCGACCTGGACCGGGCCGTCGAGCACCTGCGGGCCGCCGTGCGCGCGAACCTCGCGCTGGGCCACTGGCCGGCGGCCACGCTGTCGCGCTGCCGGCTCGGGCAGGCGATGGCGCTGCGCAGCGGGCCGCAGCACAAGGCGGCGCGCGTGGAGCAGGCCACCGCCGCGCAGGAGGCGCGCGACCTGGGCATGGTGCTGCCCGCCGTGGTCGGCAGGGCGACCACGGTGCGCGAGGCCTGCCGCATCCGCAGGCACGGCCGGCACTGGCAGGTCGAGCTGGGCGGGCGGCTGGTGCTGGTCGACCACAGCGTGGGCATGACGCACCTGGCCACGCTGATCGCCAACCCCGGACAGGAGATCCTGGCCGCCGACCTGGCCGCGGGAACGTGGACGCGGGAGGCGGAGAGCACCTCTCCCGTCCAGCCGCTGCTCGACGACCTGGCCAGGGACACCTACCGACAACGGCTGGCCCAGTTGCAGGACGAGATCGACGAGCTGGAGTCGATGCACGACCTGGAACGGGCGGCGGCGCTGCGGCTGGAGCGCGAGTGGCTGGTGTCCGAGCTGACCGCCGCGACGGGCATCGGGGGACGGCCGCGGCCGTTCACGGGGAGCGAGGAGCGGGCCAGGATCGCGGTCGGCAAGGCCATCAGGCGGGCGCTGTCACGCATCGTCGCGGTGGACATGGCGATCGGCGAGGAGCTGCGGGCGACCGTACAGACGGGGCTGCGCTGCTGTTACCGGCCCAGATAGGCACATGGAACGGAATGTCACGCCCTCAGGTGAGGGGGCCACATAGCACTTTTCACCTGGGGGATCTTTTATGCGCAATCCGCAAAGACTCAACGTGCCGATCCATCTCGAACGGGATCTGCCCGAACCGCTGCAGGACCAGCTCACCGCCCAGCTCCGGCGGGCCATCCTGCGCGGGCAGCTCACGGCCCGCACCCGGATGCCGTCCACCCGCACCCTGTCCGAGGTGCTCGGGATCTCACGCGGGGTCGCGCTGGCGGCCTACGAGACGCTGCTGGCCGAGGGGTACATCGCCGGCCGGCGCGGCTCCGGCACGTACGTTTCGGGCCGGGCTCCCACGGCGGCGGCCGGCCCGCCGGCGCCCGCCCGCGCACCCGCCCGCGCGCCCGTCTCGGGCGCGACGGTCGTCGACCTGCGCTCCGACCGGCCGAGCGGGCAGGCGTTCCCGCTGGCCGCGTGGCGGGCGGCATGGCGGCGGGCCAGCCACCAGGCGCCGCCGCTGGAGGAGCCGCCCGCGGCCGGGCTGCCCGAGCTGCGCGCGGCGATCACCGCGCACCTGCGCGAGTCCCGCGGCCTGGTGCTCGACGGCCACGAGGTGGTCGTCACGGCCGGGTACGCCGACGCGCTGGAGCTCCTGCTGCGGGCGCAGGGCCGGCCCGCCCCGGTCATCGCCCTGGAGGATCCCGCGCCGCCGCACCTCAGGATCGCCCTCGGCCGGCTCGGCACCGTGCTGCCGCTGCGCACCGACGGCTCGGGCGCGCGGCCCGACCTGATCCCCGCCGCCTGCGACGTGGTGGCCGTCCTGCCGGAACGCGGGAACCCGCTCGGCGCCCGCATGCCGATCGAACGGCGCCGCGCCCTGGCCGCGTGGGCGCGCGAGAGCGGCGGGCTGGTGCTGGAGCCCGCGTTCGACGGCCTGTTCAACGCCGCGCTCAGCCCGCGGCCCAGTGTCCTGGCCGTGGGAGAGACCTGGTCGACGGCCATGGTGGGGTCGTTCTGCGATGTCCTGACGCCGACGCTGCGCCTGTCGTACGCGGTCGTGCCGCGCCATCTGGCGGCGGAGATCGAGGAGGGCATGTCGGCCGGGCACGGCCAGCCGTCGTTCACGTGCCAGCTCGCGGTGACCGACCTGCTGTCGTCCGGCTGCGTGTCCAGGCGCGTGGAGCGGCTGTCGGCCCTGTACGAGGCCAAGCGGGCGCTCGTACGCCAGACGCTCGGGGCCTATCCCGAGACCCGGCTGCTCGGCGCGGACACCGGCGCCGGCGCCACGCTGCTGCTGCCGGTGCACGTCAAGGCGGAGTCGGTGGTCGCGGGGCTGCTCGAACGCCGGATCCAGGTGGCCGGGCTGGCGGACTTCCACCATCCGCGCAGCGTCCCGAAGAACGGCTTCGTCTTCGGCTTCGGCCATCTGGACGCGGTCACCCTGCGCAGGACGCTGCACACGATCACCAGGACGCTCGACGACCACCGCCTGGCCCGCCGCACGGCCGCCTAGCCTGCCGGGCTAGTGACACGAGCGGCTGAAGGGGCGCACCGTCCATGAGGAATCGGGGCTCACTATCCCACTGAACGGGAGATCTCATGAACAAGCTCCTTGCGCTGCTCGTCCTCGTCCCGCTGGCGGGCCCGCTCTCCGGCCAACCGGCGGGGCCGCCGGACGTGGACGCCGTCCGGTCCTGGAACGACGCGGCCCTGGAGGTCGTACGCCTGGAGCGGGCCACCGACTCCGATGCCGCGCGGACGTACGCGATGGTCAACATCGGCATGTACGACGCCGTCAACGGCATCGCCTCGGCGCGCCGGGACCGGGCCAGGGCGCACGCGTTACGCGACCAGAAGGGCGCCCCCGCGCAGGGCGACCAGCAGGCCGCGGCCCTGGCGGCGGGCCACGCCGTGCTCAGCCGCCTCTATCCGGGCCAGGCGCAGCGGCTCTCCGACCGGCTGACGGCCGACCTGGCCCGATTAGGGACGGGGCCGCGCGTCACCGCCGGGCGCGCCTGGGGGCAGACCGTGGGCGCGGACGTGTTCGCGGCCAGGCAGGGCGACGGATCGTCCCCGGTGGAGAGCCAGCCCGCGGGCTCGGGGCCCGGCGTGTTCGCCCAGGCCTGGTCCGGGGTCCAGTACCGGAACATGACCCCGTTCGGGATCGCCGCGGCGGCCCCGTACACCGGCGGCGGCCCGCCCGCGCTGACGAGCCTGGACTACGCGGCGGCCTTCGCCGAGGTCGATCTGCTCGGTGACGCCGCCATCCCGGACGCGGACAAGTCGGCCGTGTTCCAGTACTGGTCGCTGCCCGCGGGCAGCGACCAGCCGCCCGGCGAGTGGATCAAGATCGCGCTGGGCGTGGACCGGCCGCTGACCCTGCCGGACAAGGCGCGGCTGTTCGCCCTGCTCGGGATGGCGCTGGCCGACACGTCGATCCCGACGGTCCTGACCAAGTTCACCTTCCGCCACTGGCGGCCGCAGGCGGCGATCCAGCAGGCGGGGGCGGACGGGAACCCGTACACCGAGCAGGACGAGACCTGGCGGGCACGGGCGGGCAGCGCGGGCAGCTCGCCCGAGTACATCTCGGGCCACAGCTCGTTCAGCGGCGCGGGCGCGGCCGTCCTGGCGGGCTTCTTCTGCGCCGACCGGATCCCCTTCACGCTGGTCACCGACTCGGCGCCGGTCGATCCGGCGACGGGACAGCCGTGGCGGCGGCGGTTCGCGAGCTTCTCGGCGGCGGCGGCCGACGCGGGGCGCTCGCGCGTGCTCGGCGGGCTGCACTTCTCCTTCAGCAACCTCGACGGGCTGGCCATGGGCAGGGACGTCGCGGCCGAGGTGCTCGACAGGAAGCTGCTGCTGCGCTCAGGCCCGACCCACGTCGGAGCCTGCCCACGCTGAGCGATCAGCCCCTGGCACGTCGGAAGCCTGCTCGCGCGTCGGGGCCTGCCCACGCCGAGCGGTCGGCTGCACTCGCCTGACCTGCGGTTATTCGGCGGGCGAGGCGCGCTGCCGCATGCCGTGCGACCGGTCCACTACCGGTGGGGAACGACCGTTCTCTGGATCTGTGCCCACTCCCCCGCCGCGACGCAAGGTGATGGAGGTGGCCGCGCCGACGCGGCTCGCACCTCGCCCCTCCACCACCCTGGGGGCGGGGTGCGGTTTTCCAGCGAAAAGGTGACAAGCATGCTGTTCCGCACCCTCGCCATCGGAGCCGTGGCCCTGACGGCCCTGCTCCCCGCCGCCGCGGCTGCGGCTGCGGCTGCGGCTTCCAGCTCGGCGGCTGCTGCTTCCAGCTCGGCCGCGGACGACGTCTACCTCGTCGCCGGCTTACGCGGCGCGAACCAGGTGGGTACGCCCGGAGACCCGGACGGCCTGTCCACGGTCGCGCTCAAGATCTCCGGCACCGAGGTCTCGTTCGCCATCCGGTGGGACAAGGTGGACGTGCCGAAGTCCGCGCACCTCCACATCGGCGCCAAGGGCACGAACGGCGCCATCCAGCTCGACCTGATCGACGGCCAGTTGCCGAGGACCGCGCTGGGCGTGGCCGGGACGACCAAGGCCGACCCCGCCGTCGTCGCCGCGCTCGTGGCCAACCCGAACGGCTTCTACGCGGACCTGCACAACGCCGCGTTCGGGGACGGCGCTGTGCGCGGGCAGTTCCACCGGCTCAACAGGAAGATCGACCTGCGCGGCGTGCTGCACGGCGCGGACCAGGCCACGATCTCCTCCTCGAACGACGGCTGGTGGCTGCGGCCCGCGAGCGCGTCGTCGATGGCCTACACCGCCACCTGGTCGGGCATCCTGCCACCGGTCAGCGGCAGCATCGAGCGCGTCTCCCCGCAGGCCGAGCTGTTCGAGGACCCCGACGGCCTGCAGCCGAACCTGACCGGGATCGCCGGCGAGGCCCCGGTCGACCCGGTGCTGCTGCGTGGCATCCTGGCCGCACCGCAGAACTTCGCGGGCGTCCTGCGCAGCCTCGAAGGCGGCGTCGTGAGCGAGCGGCTGTCGCCCAAGGCACCCGTGCATCCGCGGGCGCTGACCGCTGACGTGCTGCTCGGGGCGCAGATCTACGCCTGCACCCAGCAGGGCGGGACGACCGCGTTCACCCAGTTCGACGTGTCCGCGAAGCTGCGCCGCAGCATCGACCACAGCTTCGTCCAGCCCGTCGCCGGCCCGCCGCAGTGGGTCGCGCCCGACCACAGCGCCGTGCGCGGCACGGTCGTCACCAGGACGCCGAACGGCGCGGGCAACATCCCCGAGCTCGTACTCGACGCCACCCAGGCGGGCGCGGGCACCGGTCTGCTCGCTCAGGCCACGCAGATCCTGCGCCTGAACACCAAGGGCGGCGTGGCTCCCACGGGCACCTGCACGCTGGGCAAGAAGGCATCCGTGATCTACAACGCCGACTATCTCTTCCTCGGCTAAAGTGCTCGTTCGTGACCGAATCGCTGCTCGAAGCCTATGACCGCACCCGCCGGTGGATCCCCGAGTGGATCCCCGGCGGGCTCGTCTATGAGCTGGACGGCCCCCTGCTGCGGATCACCGGCATGTTCCGGGGATTCGTCGAAGGGCCGCCCGTGATCGAGTCCGCAGGGCTCGACGACCTGATCGCCCGCCAGTGCGCCTTTTTCGCGGCTCGCGGCGAGGGCTTCGAGTGGAAGACCCGGTCCCACGACCTGCCCGCCGACCTGCCGGAGCGGCTCGTGCGCCACGGGTTCGTCGCGGAGGAGCCAGAGACGGTCCTCGTCGGCCTGGCCGCGAAGCTCCAGGACGAGCCGCCGCTGCCCGCGGGGGTGACGATCCGGCGGGTCACCGCTCCTGAGGACCTGCGGGCGATCGCCGCCATGGAGTCCGTCGTCTGGGGCGAGGACTGGAGCTGGCTGGGCGACGACCTGATCAGGCGCGTCAGCGACGGCCCGGACGCCATCGCGGTGCTGGTGGCGGAGGCCGAGGGGCAGATCGTGTCGGCCGCCTGGCTCGTGCTGAAGCCCGGCACCGCCTTCGCCGGGCTGTGGGGCGGCTCGACGCTGCGGGAGTGGCGAGGACGCGGCATCTACCGCGCCCTCGTGGCGTACCGGGCCAGGCTGGCGGTGGCGGCGGGCGTGGAATATCTCCAGGTGGACGCCTCGGAGGACAGCCGGCCGATCCTCCAGCGGCTCGGCCTCCACGCGATCACCACCACCACGCCCTACATCTGGACCCCCTGACCACCGCCGGACCCTGAGGTCCTGATCGGGCTCAGGACCCCAGGCCGGCCCAGGACCCCAGCCGGCTCACGACGCCTGGTCGTCGCCGCCGCGGACGAAGCCGTTGACGATCATCGGCAGCGACGCGTCCAGCCCGACGACGTTGAGCACCCGCTCGTCCTCCGGATCGCCGATCGAGTATCCGGCCGCCGTCATCGCCGCGACCACCACGCTGACCCGCGGGTTCAGCGCTCGCCGGTATCTCGCCAGCGCCTGGACCGGATGCGACCGCCCGGCCCAGGTCTCGTTGTCGGTGAGGACCACGATCCCGTCGGCCGCCATCCGCTCACGAACCGCCCAGGTGAACGGCAGCGACAGATCGGTGCCCCCGCCGGAGGGCCGCCAGGCGGCGATCTCCCGCAGGTTCGTCCGGGGTGTCACCTTCGACGCGTGCACAGCGGTGTCGACGTCGATGACGTGCACGCCGCCGCGTTCGATCCTGGCCAGCATGACGGCCATGGCGCACGCGAGCTCGTACACCGTGCCCAGGGGCGAGCCGCCCAGGCTGACGCCGTTCGTCATGGAGCCCGAGGAGTCGACGGCGACGAGCAGCCGCTTGCCGGTCGGCTCGACGTACCCGAAGGAAAGCTCGTAAGCCTCCTCCAGCGCGTCCCTGACGGCCGGGACCGGCTGCCACCGCTGGACCTCGGCCTGCGGGTGCGGCCGGGCCTGGCCCGAGCCGTACACGCGCAGCGCGAGGAAGACGTCCATCGGGTGGATCCGGGCCTTGGCCAGCGCGTCGCCGCTGGTCAGGCGCGCGGCGACGCGTCGCGTCGCGTCGCCGCGCGGCTTGAGCGCGCCGATGCGCGTCATCCGCGCCAAGTTGCGCAGCAGCGCCGTCATCCCGACGGTGCCGACGAGGGCCTCCCAGACGGCGGGCTCGGCCAGCATCGCGTCGGGCAGGAACTCCCACGGCACGTTGCGTTCGCTCACCACGCGCACCGCCTCGGCGACGCCGGTGACGGCCTTCGCGGTCAGGAACCTGTCGACGGCGGGCAGCACCTCACGCGCCCGCTCGTCGGGGACGTTCCCGGCGATCCACCCGAACAGCACCTTGCGCTGCTC
Organism: Nonomuraea rosea; assembly: GCF_039539705.1. Classification (NCBI taxonomy): domain Bacteria; kingdom Bacillati; phylum Actinomycetota; class Actinomycetes; order Streptosporangiales; family Streptosporangiaceae; genus Nonomuraea; species Nonomuraea rosea. Next base: position 29,827 of record NZ_BAABDQ010000037.1, read on the forward strand.
GCTCTCGGCGACGGGGTGCGCGATGCGCAGCACGTCGCGCAGGCTGAACGCCTCGCCCTGCGGCGTCCTGCGCTGCGCGGCCTTGCACGCCTTGAACGCCACGTCGTCCGGCGTCCCCTCCAGGAGCCAGGACCCGAGCGCCGAGCGCACCGACCGCCCGGTCACCGGCGAGGCGCCGCGCGCGGTCGGCTTGCCGCCGAGGTTCTTGAAGTAGCCGAAGAACTGGGCGAGATGGTCGGTGGTGCGGGCCACCTTCGGCAGGGCGAGCTTCGCGGCCTGGCGCGTCGCCTGGTCGCCCGTGGCGTAGGCGGCGGCCAGCGCGAACAGCGCCGGGCGCGGCTTCGGAGCGCGCGGCGGGCGCGCGGTGGAGATGGCCGTGAGCAGCGCGACCACCCGCGGCCCGTCCTCGCGGATCGCGTCGAACAGGACGCCGGTGTTCCTGGCGGTGAGCTCGCTCTCCCGCACGTAGTAGGTGCCGCCCGTGGTGCCGAGGATCAGGAAGTCCTCCAGCTTGGTCCACAGGTCCTTGGCGAACACGAACCCGCCGCCGTCGTTGCGCACTTGCTCGGGCCGTCCGGGCAGGCGCCGCGACTGCGGGGTGTCGAGGGCCGATACGGACGCGAGCGGATCACGAGCCATGGGGACCTCCTTCGCCGAAGGCTGGTGAGAGGGGGCGCGGATGTGGGGATGCCCACCGGGTTATTCAGCTGCTCTGCCAGGCTGAGCTACACCCGGCGATCGACTCGCCGCGCGACGGGATTCGAACCCGCAACCCGCTGATCCAAGATAACCGGCGGGCTTCGACCCGCGCCCCTTCAAGAACGGTACTCACAACGGCATCCCGGCACGACCGAATATCGGGCGGGCCGGACGGCACCGCCTGCACGGTGACCTGCCGCCATCCGGGAGACTGGGTCCCAGACATCTGCCACGAACAGGAGATCCACCCCATGGAACACCGCGTGTTGGGACGTACAGGACGCCAGGTCGGCGTCGTCGGCCTCGGCGCCTGGCAGCTCGGTGCCGACTGGGGCCAGGTGACCGAGGCGGAGGCCGTCGCCACCCTGGAGGCGGCCGTGGACGCGGGCGTCACCTTCATCGACACCGCCGACGTCTACGGCGACGGTCGCAGCGAGCAGATCGTCGGCCGCTTCGCCAAGGACCGTCCCGGGCTGACCGTGGCCACCAAGATGGGCCGCCGCCTGGAGCAGGTCCCGGCGAACTACGTCATGTCCAACTTCCGCGCCTGGAACGAGCGCTCACGACGGAACCTGGGCGTCGACACCATCGACCTGGTCCAGCTCCACTGCCCGCCGACGCCCGTCTACTCGTCGGACGAGGTGTTCGACGCGCTGGACACGCTGGTGTCCGAGAAGAAGATCGCCGCGTACGGGGTCAGCGTGGAGACGTGCGAGGAGGCGCTGACCGCGATCGCCAGGCCCGGCGTGGCGAGCGTCCAGATCATCCTGAACGCCTTCCGCCTCAAGCCCCTGGAGCAGGTGCTGCCCGCCGCGCGGGCCGCCGGAGTGGGCATCGTCGCGCGGGTCCCGCTGGCCAGCGGCCTGCTGTCGGGCCGGTACGACGAGCACACCACGTTCGGGGCCGACGACCATCGCAGCTACAACCGGCACGGGGAGGCGTTCGACGTCGGCGAGACGTTCTCGGGCGTGGACTTCGCCACCGGCCTGGAGGCGGTCCGCCGCCTGACTCCCCTGGTGCCCGAGGGGGCGACCATGGCGCAGTTCGCGTTGCGTTGGATCCTCGGCCAGGAGGGGGTCTCGGTCGTCATCCCCGGCGCCCGCAACCCCGCCCAGGCGACCGCCAACGCCTCCGCCGCCGCCCTGCCCCCGCTCGGCGCCGAGTCCCTGGACGCGGTCCGCGCCACGTACGACGAGCTCATCCGCCCGCAGGTCCACGACCGCTGGTAGCGGCCCATTGACGCGGCCGCCCATCGCCTTTACCTTTAGGAAACTTTCCTAAGCATTCTCGCCCGCTCCCCCCTTCCCAAGGAGCCTCCATGAACGCGAGAAAATGGGCGGCCGCCGCCGCGACGACCTTCCTGACCGCCACCGCGCTCGTCGGCGCCGCCCCCAGCGCCCTCGCCACCCCTGCGAACTGCAGCTACCAGCTCGACACCCAGCAACGCGGGGCCTTCAGCCAGTGCACCACCGGCACCGGCGAGCACCGGATCCGCGTCCTGCAGAAGCACTTCCTGCCGGAAGTGGGCCTGATCCCGATCGAGGGCCCGTGGCAGCCGGTCGGCACCATCTCCTACACCGGAATCACGCCGCACACCACGATCAGCATCTGGGTGGAGACCCGCGGCTGACCCCGGGCCCGCTCCCGGGCGGTGCCGCACTCCAGGGGATACACCTTGTGCGCCGGCCGCACCGTCGTCCCGCCCGCCGCCCCTGCGCCCAGGACGTTCGGCGCATTCAGTGACATTTGACCTTCGTTCCAGTTAAATGTCCGGTGATCAGGCAAAGGGCGGGAGCGGTGGATGAAGCACGCGGCTGGCCGGGTGGTCTCCCCCGTCCTGATCGGCCGTGCGGCGGAGCTGGAGCGGCTGGTCGCGGCGGCGGTGGCCGCGCCGTCGGTCACCGTGGTCGAGGGCGAGGCGGGCATCGGCAAGTCCCGCCTGGTCGCCGAGCTGGCGGCCCGCCCCGAGCTGGCCGGACTGCGGTTGCTCAAGGGCGGCTGCGGCCAGGTCAGGGAGCCGTTCCCGCTGGGGCCGATCGTGGAGGCGTTACGCGGTCGCGCCGCCGACCTGGAGGGTCTGACGTTGTCCCCGGTGGCGGGCTCGTTACGGGCGCTGCTGCCCGAGCTCGGCACGGTGCTGCCCGACCCGCTGCCGCCGCTGGAGGATCGGGCCGCCGAGCGGCACCGGCTGTTCCGCGGGCTGGCCGACGTGCTGGCCGCGCTGGGACCGGCCGTCCTCGTGGTCGAGGATCTGCACTGGGGTGACGAGCAGACGGTCGAGTTCCTCGGCTACCTGGTGGGCGCGCTCCCTGACGCGCTCAGCGTGGTGCTCACGTACCGGGGCGAGGAGGCCGACGCCGCGCTGAGGGCGGTGACGGCGCGCCCGCCCGACCCGGTCGGGCGCGAGCATCTCGTGCTGCGGCCCCTGGACGTGGCGGCCACCCGGGCGCTGGCCTCGGCCATCCTCGACGCGGAGGAGGTGTCGGCCGAGTTCGCCACGCATCTGTGCGCCCGGTCGTCCGGGCTGCCGCTGGCGATCCAGGAGCTGCTGGCGTTGCTGCGCTCACGCGGCGCGCTGATCAGGTGGGAGGGCGGCTGGGCCCGCCGCGCGCTGGACGAGCTGGACGTGCCCGCCGGGGTCCTGGCCTCCGTTCAGGAACGGGTGGCGGGGCTGCCGGACCGGGCGCGGGCGGTGATCCAGGCGGCGGCCGTGCTCCAGCTCCCGGTGCCGGCCGCGCTGCTCGCCGAGGTGGCCGGACTGCCCGACCTCGAAGGGCTGGACGCGGCGCTCGACTCGGGGCTGCTCACCGAGCGCGACGGGACGGTGGGCTTCCGCCACGTGCTGGCGGCGCAGGCCGTCTACGAGGGCGTCCCGCTGGGCCGCCGCCAGTCTCTGCACGCGGGCGCCGCGCGGGCGGTGCGCGCGCTGCGCCCGGTGCCGCTCGGGCAGGTGGCGCACCACCTGCGGCACGCGGGCCGGTCGGCGGAGTGGGTGGCGGCCGCCGTCACGGCCGCCGGGCACGCGACCGCGCTGGGCAACGACGCCGAGGCGGCCCGCCTGCTGGAGGACGTGCTCAGGCATGCCGACCTGGAGCCGGTACGGCGCGCGGAGCTGACCATCCGTCTCGGCTGGGTGGCGCTCAACGTGCTGCGCGTGCCCGCGATCGCCGAGCTGCTCGCCGAGGCGATCCATCAGGACCTGCCCAAGCGCGTACGCGGCGAGCTGCGCCTTTTGCAGGGCCTGAACATCGACGTGACCCGGGTCGACCAGCTGCGGATCCGCCAGGTGTTCGTGGACGCGATCGACGACCTGGAGGAGCTGCCCGAGTACGCGGCCTGGGCCATGGTGGGACTGGGCGTCCCGACCATCACGGACCGCCCGCTCGACGAGCGGATGGCCTGGCTCGACCGCGCCCTGGCCACCCTGCCGCCCGACGGCGACAAGGACACCCGCCTGCTGGTGCTGGGCAAGATCGCGATGGTGTTCGTCGTGGTCGGCGACCCCCGCTGGACCGAGCTGACCGACCGCATCGTCGAGGAGACGGGCGGCCGCGCCGCCAGCCGGCAGGAGGCCGTCGCCTACAAGTCCGTCGGCGGCACGGCCATGCTGACCGGCCACCACCGTACGGCCGAACGCCTGCTGGAGGCGGCCCTCGACCGGGGCAGGAGCTCGCGCGCCTCACGCGCCGACGAGTTCCGGTTCAGGCTGGACATCGCCATGGTGCGCTACCTCAGCGGCTCCTGGGACACCGCCCTGACTCAGGAGATCGGCACGCTGCGCGACGAGTACGCCGACCGGCCGGCCGAACGCATCCAGGTGAGCAGCGTCGCCGCCTGCCTGGCCGCCGCCCCCGGCCGGCTCGATGCCGCGCACGACCAGCTGCTCGACGTGATCCACGAGGCGCACGCCCGGGGAGACATCGACCTGCTGCCCCTTCCCGTGACCATGCTGCTGAGGCTGGCCGCCGCCCGCGGCGCGGCGGAATCCGCGCTCGCGGAGACGGCGGCAGCGGTCCTGGCCTGGGAGGCCAAGGATCTCTGGCCGGTCGGCGTGCGAGCCGTTCCCGCGCTGGCCGAGGCGATGCTGTCGGCGCGACGGCCGGACGAGGCGGCCGCGCTGGCCGGCCGGTACGAGGCCCGGCTGAGCGGGCTGGACGCGCCGCTGGCCGGGCCGGCGCTCGCGTACGCCCGCGGGCTGTTCGACATGTCCGCCGGGCAGTGGGCGGGGGCGGCCGGGCGATTCGCCGCCGCGGCCGACGCCTATGGGCGGCTGCCGGCCGCGTACGAGGAGGCCCAGGCCGTGGAGCAGGCGGCGGCGTGCCTGTTCGAGCTGGGCGACCCGGCGGCCGGGAGCACCCTGGACCGGGCGATCACCGCGTACACGCGGCTGGATGCCCGCTGGGACCTGGACCGGGCCACGCGGCTCGGGCGGCGCTGGGGTCTGCGGCCCGTCGCCCGGGTACGTCCCGCCGAGAGCGGCCACGAGCATCCGCCGGGCCTGTCGGCCAGGCAGCTCCAGGTCGCCCGGCTGGCCGCGGCCGGGCTGACCAACCAGGAGATCGCCCGGCAGATGTTCCTGTCGCCGAAGACCGTCGACAAACATCTCGGCATGGCCATGCGCAAGCTCGGGGCGCGATCACGCACCGAGCTGGCCCACCGCCTGCCGGGCCGTACGGACACCTGACCCCAGCGGCCGGGAAATGGGGTGTTCACCCCAGTCCCACCCCATACCTCCGCCACCGCCGGCACGGCGACTCTTGATCCATGCCCGCGAACGAGCCCGTGCGCCACGACAGCGCACCCGACCCAGAACCGTCCCGGGACCCGGAAGACGACCTGCCGGACGGAACAAAGCCGCCGGACGACGCCGTCACGGAGGCGCCCCGGCCTCCCGAAGGCTTCGAGCCGATCTGACCCCCCATCGAAAGGCGAAGCACCCCTCATGAACGTGCAAGGATTACTGCCCCGGGCGGGCGCGTGAGCCGGCTGCGGCGCGGCCCGGCCGCGCTCACCTCGGCGTTCGCGCTGGTCGCCGGCACGCTGGCCGCGCAGTCCACGCCGGCGCAGGCCCAGCAGGAGCCGCCCGCCACGAGCGATCCGGCGAGCGCATCGGCGCAGCCGTTCGTGCTCGAAGGGCTCGGCAAGGGACCGCACACCATCACGCTGATCACCGGCGACAAGGTCAAGCTGACCGACACCGGCGGCGGCCGTTACGCGGTCCAGAGCCAGGGCGGCCGGGCGGCCTCGTTGTTCGTCCAGTCGAGCCCGAAGGGCGTCTACGCCCTGCCCGACGACGCCCTGCCCGCCATCCAGGCCGGACGGCTGGACCGGGAGCTGTTCAACGTCAAGTACCTGGCCGAGAACGGCTACACCGACGAGCTGACCAAGCAGCTGCCCGTCATCGTCCAGTACCCGGAGGGCGAGACCGCGGCCAAGGTCAAGAGCGCGGCCGGCGCCATCCCCGCCAGCGCGCCCACCACGACGCTGGAAAGCATCAACGCCGCCGCCCTCGACGTCTCCAAGGCCGAGGCGGGCGCCTTCTGGGCCGCCGTGCGCACCTCGAACAGGCAGGCGCTACGCGGCGGGATCTCGAAGGTGTGGCTCGATCGCAAGGTCAAGGCGGACCTGGCGGAGAGCGTACCGATGATCGGCGCCCCGCAGGCGTGGGCCGCCGGCCACGACGGCGCGGGCGTACGGGTCGCGGTGCTGGACACCGGCGTCGACGCCGGGCACCCCGATCTCGCCGGGAAGATCGCCGGCTCCCGCTCGTTCATCCCCGGCGAGGAGGTCCAGGACGGTCACGGGCACGGCACCCACGTGGCCTCCACCATCGCCGGCAGCGGAGCCGCGTCCGGCGGCCGGAACAAGGGCGTGGCGCCCGGCGCGCAGCTGCTGATCGGCAAGGTGCTCAGCAACGCCGGCTCGGGCGACGAATCCGGCATCATCGAGGCGATGGAATGGGCGACCGCCGGCGGCGCCAAGGTCGTCAGCATGAGCCTCGGCGCGAACGCCACCGACGGCACCGACCCGATGAGCCAGGCGGTCAACGACCTCACCGCCGCCACCGGCGCGCTGTTCGTGATCGCCGCGGGCAACGCGGGCGCCGCGGAGACGGTGTCCACCCCCGGCACGGCCGACGCGGCGCTGACCGTCGCCGCCGTCGACAAGAGCGACGGCCGGGCGAGCTTCTCCAGCATGGGGCCCCGCATCGACGGCGCGCTCAAGCCGGACATCACCGCCCCCGGCGTGGACATCGCGGCGGCCCGCGCCTCGGGCACCACGATGGGCACGCCGGTCGACGATCACTACACCCAGGCGTCCGGCACCTCGATGGCCACCCCGCACGTCGCGGGGGCCGCGGCGATCATGGCGCAGGTGCACCCCGACTGGAAGTCCGGGCAGCTGAAGGCCGCCCTGATGTCCACCGCCAAGGACGTCGGCCAGCACGTCTACCAGCGGGGCGCGGGGCGGCTCGACGTGGCCCGCGCGCACGCCCAGCAGGTCTTCGCCTCGACCGCGCACGTCGACTTCGGCCGGCTCGACGACACCGGCAAGCCGCAGACGCGCGAGATCGGCTACACCAACCTGGGCGACCAGCCGGTCACCCTCACCCTGAAGCCCGTCCTGGCCGTCTCCGGCGGGGACGCCGTGGCGGACCGGCTCAGCACGGCCGACGCGACGCTCACCGTGCCGGCGAAGGGCACGGCCACCACGACCGTCACGCTGGTCACCGAAGGTCTGGCGCTCGGCACGTACAGCGGCGCCGTGACCGCGGAGGCGGGTGAGGTCCTGCTGACGATCCCGGTGGGCGTCGTACGCGAGGCCCCGACGTTCGAGCTCACCATCCACAGCCTGGGCCGGGACGGGAAGCCCCGCAGCCCGTGGGCCATGGACGTCATCGACGTCGAGGGCAACAAGGGCCTGATGCCCGGCCCGCACTGGATCACCGAGGAGGGCACGGTCGTCACCCGGGTCCCGTCGGGGACCATCAGCCTGCTGCAGGTGATGGACTGGGTGGACGACGACAGCCGGGCGAACCGGGCCTGGCTGTTCGAACCCGAGCTCACCATCACCGCGGACACCGAGATCACGCTGGACGCGCGGCGGACCACCCAGGTGAGCTTCGACACCCCGAAACCGGCCGAACCGCTGAACAACACCTACTCCGCCCAGTACCAGCGCACCGTCGCCAACGGCAAGGTCTACGCCGCCGGCGTGGAGCATCACGTGCCCATCGGCTCGTGGGCCAAGCTGTGGGCGACGCCCACCAAGAAGGTCACCAAGGGCGCCTTCCGCTTCTCCACCTTCTGGACGCTCGGGCAGCCGGAGATCGCCATGAGCGTACGCCGTCCGGCGAAGCTGGCGCTGCACCCGACCGCCAACGTGCACTGGTTCGGTGAGGTCAACCACCATCCTGAATGGACTCCGTTCAAGGGCACGCAGGATCTGCGGGTCGTCGACGTCGGGCTGGGCACGCCCGAGGAGATCGCCGGCCGTGACCTGCGCGGCAAGCTCGTCCTGATGGCCGCGGAGCATGCCCAGGACATGCTGGGCAATCCGATCTGCGGCGCCCAGATCGAGCGCATCGGCCCGATCAGGGACGCGGGAGCCGCCGGCATCGCGGTCTTCCCGGTGGAGGGCTCCGGCTGCCCGGTCCCGCTCGGCATCGCGCAGAAGCCGTTCACCGGCCCCGAGAAGCCCATCGGGATCGCCCTCGCGCACCTGTCCACGAAGGAGGGGCTGGCGCTGCGCGCACAGCTCGCTCGTGACGCGGTCACCATCCGCGTGACAGGCACGCCCGAGACCCCGTACACGTACGTGTTCACGCCCTACTACGAGGGCCGGATCCCGGACTCCCTGCGCATCTCCGTGCGCGAGCGGGACCTGGCCCAGGTCGACATGGACGTCCACGCCGACCAGCCGAAGGCGCTGCACGACTTCCGTTACGTCTACAAGCAGGACGACCAGATCCGCTGGCTCACCACTCCCGCCGACGCGGACACCACCATCGTCGCGCCGAAGTCGCGTACCGACTGGGTCTGGCCCACGGACCGGACCATCATCCACAACCGCGGCATCGAGGCCATCGGCCAGCCGGAGCACAGCCGGTACCGGATGGACGTGTACGACCGCCCCGGCCGGGTCCGGCAGCAGTGGCGGGCCACGCCCAGCACGCCGGGCGCGGCGACGGTGCCGGGCAATGTGGCCGCGCTCGCGGACCCGGACGGCGGAGTCCTGGAGCAGCAGGGCCTGGGCGTCTATTGCGCGATCTGCATGCAGGGCGACCAGCTCTGGACCGATTTCTCCGAGGTGTCCGGCGTCGGGGACGCCCGTGACGACAGCACGGGGTTCTGGTCACTGTACGAGCCGTTCACCCCGGTGTACGAGCAGCACCTCTACCGCGACGGGAGCGAGATCCCGCTGGTCGGCGCGGAGCCGTTCCCCAAGGCCCCGCGCTACACGCTGCCCTCCACCACCGGCGCGTACCGGCTGACCGCGAAGAACGCCGTCAATGACGTCGAGTGGACGTTCACCGCCCCGCCCGGGGCGGCGCAAGGTCAGCGGGGCGTCTACTGCAACTCGTGGTTCCTCCAGGGGTACGGCGAGCACTGCAAGCCGGTCCCCGCCGTGTTCGTGAGCTACGACCTCGGCACGAGCCTGTCCATGGACAACACCGTCCCGGCCGGTCGCGGCCACACCTTCGAGGTGGAGCCGTACCACTCGCCGTCGGCGGCCAGGATGCCGAAGATCGCTGGGCTGAAGCTGTGGGCGAGCACGGATGACGGCGCCACGTGGAAGCCCGTCACGCTCAAGCGCGGCGCGGGCGGCGTCTACACCGCCAGTACGCGGTATCCGGCGATGAAGGACACCAAGGGCGCGGTGAGTCTCAAGGCCGAGGCCTGGGACGAAGCGGGCAACCGGATCAAGATGACCAGCCTCCGGGCGTTCGCTCTCCGGGCGCGGTAAGCCTTGGCCGGCCCGGTCCTCGTCGCGAGGACCGGGCCGGCACGCCTGGTTCCGGGCCGGCCCGTGGGAGGCCGGGTTCGCGGGGGCTCCCGATCCGCTACGTCACGCATACCGGAAGACCCGCTATTGGTTCACAAATTCACGGCCGAATCGTGGCGTTAATTGGACCAGGTATAACCGTTGGTAGAAACCTGGCCGCTACCGGGCGATTCGCCGTCGGCGTAAGCCGGGCTCGAAAGTGCGAGGCCGGCGGCGAAAAACGCCGCGGTGACGAGAATTGCCCTTGCCCTGATCTTCGAAGCCACGGGACACCTCCGCATACGAAATCCCTGGCGATCCTGATGCCGCCAGGGCTCGACAGAAATGATCGTACATAGGCCATCAAATCCCAACAAGGTGAACCGCTCCGCTTCTCCCCTCGCCGCCGTCCTCTTGTGGCACGCCGCGCGGCGCAGGGAGCTACGCATCCTCCGGACCAGCCCGTGGGAGGTCTGGCATCAGGCGAACGGGCCGATGGAGCCCCGACCGCCGCCTCATCCTGCTCAAACCGGACGGTCAGCCCGGGACGCTAATCCGACCAGGTGTAACCGTTGGTAGAAACCTGGCCGCTACCGGGCGATTCGCCATCGGCGTAAGCCGGACTCGAAAGTGCGAGGCCTGCGGCGAAAACAGCCGCGGTGACGAGAATTGCCCTTGCCCTGATCTTCGAAGCCACGGGACACCTCCGTATACGAAACCCCCGGGCGACCCTGGTGCCGCCAGGGCTCGACAAAAGCGATCGTACAGAGGCCATTTACTTCCAACAAGACAGACCACCGGCTTCGCCCCACAGAAAGGGGGTTGTCGCTAGCGCTGCTTGAGGCGGAGCGCTTCCTTACGGGCCTCGGCCTGGACGGACCGCTCGTGCTCCAGCCAGTCCGGGTTCTCCGCCTTCAGCGCATCGATCTCAGCGGTGGTGAGCGGCTCGGTGATCCCGCCTCTGGCCAGACCGGAAATGGAGACCCCGAGCTTCGCGGCGACGACCTGCTTCGGATGCGGGCCGTTGCGGCGCAGGTCGGCGAGCCAGGCCGGGGGCGTCGCCTGCAGCGTGTTCAGCTCGTCCCTGGAGACGACGCCCGCCTGGAACTCGGCGGGAGTGGCCGCGAGGAGCACACCCAGCTTCTTGGCCGCGGTCTCGGGCTTCATCGTCTGGGTGGTCTTCGATTTGGACGAGGTCATGACGCCAAGCGTAGTCAGTCGGAACGGGTTCCCCGGACATCGGTACCCTGAGCAAGTGCCTGAAGAAGTGAGTGGTGGAGAGACCGGCAGGGTGTTCCGGCTGGCGTACGTACCCGGGGTGACGCCCGCGAAATGGGTCAGCGTCTGGGCCGAGAGGATGCCCGGCGTGCCGCTCACCCTCATCGCGGTGCCCGCCGCCGAGGTGGTGGGCCTCCTGCGGGACGGCGGCGCCGACGCCGGGTTCGTCAGGCTGCCGATCGACCGCGACGAGCTCAGCGTGATCCCGCTCTACGTGGAGACCACCGTGGTCATGGTGCCCAAGGACCACGCGGTGGCCGCCGCCGACGAGGCGGCCCTCGCCGACCTGGCGGACGACGAGGTGCTCCATCCTCTGGACGACACCATCGAGTGGCCGGTACGCCCGGGGCTGCCCGCGTTCACCCGCCCGGACACCACGTCGAACGCCGTCGAGCTGGTGGCGGCCGGCACCGGCCTCCTCCTGGTCCCGCAGTCGCTGGCCCGCCTCCACCACCGCAAGGACCTCACGTACCGGCCGGTGCCGGACGCGCCGCAGTCCCAGGTAGCGCTGGCCTGGCCCACGGCGGCGACCACGGACCTGGTGGAAGATTTCATCGGCATCGTCCGCGGCCGGACAGCGAACAGCTCACGCGGCCGCACCCCCGCCACCCCCGCGGAGAAGCCGGCACAACGGCAGCCACAAAAGCCCGCCAAGAAGAGCCCCGGCCGCCGCACCGTACCGACCGGCCGCAAGAAGAAGGGCCCCCGCCCCCGCTGACCCCCGACATAGCCGTTCACACGCCCAGCTGGTTCCGGCAGAACGCGCACAAACCCTTCGGCAGAACGCCCACATGCCGTCCGGCTGAATGGCCGACCGCGATTTCGAGCCTCCGAACGGCGGGCTCAGTCGGCAACGCACGCTGCATCCGATGGATCAATGAGGCAGGCAGACGCGGAGCCGTGCGCACGGTGCGGATCACCATCGCCCTGAACCAGGAGAAACTCCGGAGCGAATCGGAATGCAACCATGGTCGGTTTCTGTCGTCGCTCCATGCCAGGATCGCCACCCGTGGACATCGACGAGTTCTGGCATCTGATCGAGCACTCGGCACGACACCGCCCGAACGAAGCGCGCCTGAGGTGGCTCGAACAGCAGCTGGTGCGACGTTCCGCCGAGGAGATCATCGACTTCCAGTCATGGATTCTGGAGGCTCGGCGTAAGGTTGACACCCACTTGATGTGGGGCGCAGCCATCGTCTTATACCTGGTAGGCGGCAGCGACAGCTTCTGGTATTTCCAGATGTGGCTGGTCGGCCTCGGCCGCGAGACCTTTGAACGGGTCGCCGCCGACCCGGACACGCTTGCGGACGTGCCAGAGGTCCAGCGCTTTCTCACTATGCAGCGAGATCGGATCACCCGAACTGACGACGACTGGCCAGAGCTGGAATTCCTTTCCTACGTGGCTCCCAAAGCTTGGGAGAAAGTGACGGGCACAGAGAGCGCCGCCTTGTTCGACGCTCTTGAGGCTCGTGGCCATGTCCTCTACGGAATGCCTCATCCCACTGACGAGGATTGGGACCCGGGGGACGATGAGCAGGCGGCCCGCAGGGTGCCTCGAAGTTATCGGTTCATCCGCGAGTTTTACGGCCGCGCCTAAACCACCGGGTCGATGCTGTCGTCGCTCAACTCCTGTGGGTGAGGTCTGCTCGGGGACCTCGGCGTGACCGGTGGCGCTTGGACGTCGGGAAAGTTGCCGGGGACAGCGAGGCCGGGCTGGTCGCGATCGATCATGAGGATGGTGTAGATGGCCTTGCGGACGTCACCTCGCGAGCTGCGGCGATGGACAAGATCTTCGGGAGCCGGCCGCTTGCGATTCGATCAAGTTGGCCGGCATGTTGTGGCACGGGCTCAGGCGCGCGAATGTCCGTCCGCCTTAGCATTCGCCCAGTGCCGCTGCTCCCTCGCCGGAGACCATTCCGTGCATATTCCGGATCTTGCTCGTGTCGACTCGCTACACGACGCGATAGGTGCGCGCCTCCTGCACTGATCGCGTCGTGAACTCGGCAGTATGACGGCACCGCAGGAAGAGTACGACGATCTTCACCGGCTGGTCGACCAGCTCCGGTCAGATCAAGTGCGTGAAGAGCGTGCGCGGCTCCTCCGGCTAGTCCGCGGCTAGTCCACTCGCAGGCCGAGGAACCGGGACTCGGCCCTAACGGCGTGCCGACCCTCTTCGGCGCTTTCGAAGCGGGTCGAAGCGACGCTTCGGAACAAGTGGAAGAAAACCTTGCGGAGGACTACGGTCACGAAGCGTGATCGTAGTCGACACCGGGCCCGATCGTGGCCGCGACCTTCCGGGACGACAAGAACCACGAGCTGGGTGATTCGGGGCCTCACCTCGGCGAACGTTCCACCCGGATCCCCCGTCGTTCACGCTCGTCCCGGACCGTTGTCACTCAGATAGTCACTCAGCGGGAACGGTCCGGCCGTACTCCAGATAGACGGTCTCACCCTGCTCACGGGCGATGGCAGCAGCCTTGAGGCGAAGGGCAAGACGCTCGATCATCAGGCCGTCCAGCTCATCAACGCGACGGAACTCGTACGCGCCCAGCTCGTTGTCGGCGAACCTGATGTGCTTGATCACCTCGTCGTCGAGGGTGCCGCCGTCGAACACGAACAGCACCTTGTCGCCCTCCTGCGGGAGAGGCGCCCAATCGACCACGAGGAGACGGCCGATGGTCGGCTGGATGCTCAGCTCTTCGCCTACTTCTCGGACACACGCCTCATATGGGGTCTCCCCCGGCTCGACGTACCCACCGGGGATGTCCAGGTACGGCTTGTACGTGGGCCGGACGAGCAGCACACGCCCGCCGTCATCGAAGAACAGCACTCCAGCGGCAGCGCGGGCCTGAGCGAACCGCGCGGCCTCCTGATCGTTCACGGCCTCGACCTTACGCCACAAGGCCAGCTCTCACACGATGTTCAGACGCCGGGCGAGCGCGGCGAGTTGAAAGCCGGGCTTGCCTTTCTGCCTCCTGATCCAGGACATCGTGAGCTGGCGGCTGAGATAGTGATGGCGTACCTGCTCGGGAGCGATGGTCTCAGCCTCCAAGAGTGCCGTTAGAGCATCATCGGTACGATTCCGCAGGCTATAGGCGTGTGCCACGGCGAGACCATGGCGAGCGCGACGTTCGATCGGAAGCCCGCTGGTGTCCAACCTTGGCCCGACGTCCACTGCGACTTGGATGTCTCCCAGTTCGATCGCCGTCGCTACCTCGTGAATGCGGACGTTCGTCGGCCCGAAGGCCGTCCACACGTAGTTGGCATCCCTGCCCAGCCGCACCGCCGACTTCCTCGCTTCGGCAAGGAACGCACGCGTCGCATCCCGGTCATCGTCGCGCGCTGCCGCCATCGACCCGGCGAGGTACAGCGTCCCGTACACCGACAGCAGTTCAGGTGTGGCGAGCGAAAGGCCGGGAGACAGCAGTTCAGCGGCGTCCACGGTGAGCTGCTTGGCTGCCGTGCCGACCGTTGGCCAGCAGTGCGTGCGTGACACAGCGAAGCAATGAGGCCGTGATGAGCTGATCGCCGGATTCCCGCGCGAAGGTCAGGCCCCGCTCGGCAGCAATCCATGCGAGATCTGCCTCGCCCACCTTGGTCAGGATGCTGGCGGCAGCGTGATAGACCTGCCCGAGCACACCCAGTGACGACAGGCGCGCATCGCCGTCGCCGATACGTGCGGCGTGGTGAGCTTCGCCGACCAACGCCGGAAGAACCCGAATGACATAGCTGTACCTGGCTCCCTGGTACGCCCGCCACACTTCGTCAATGGCGCTCTTCATCGAGGCCAGGCTCGACGGCTCCGTGTTCACGATCAGCTCGGCCATTGGCGAAAGCTGCCGATAATCGGTGATCGCCGCCCGCAGCGCGGGAATCGTGCGATCACCGCTTTCATCCGTCCACTCGAACAGGTGCGGCTCAGCCAGCAGATCACCGAGAGACACGTCCAACGCGTTCGCCAACGACTTGATGACCGACAGCCGGTCCAAGGTGATGCGATCGTCTACCAACACCAGATCAGGCCCGTGATCATGCAAGGAGTTGCGGCGATGGACAAGATCTTCGGGAGTTAGTCCCCCAGTTAGTCCCTCAGACGCCGTTTTCAAGATCGAAGAACAAGTGTTTTCGCAGGTGGGCGGTACTGGGTTCGAACCAGTGACCCCTCGCTTGTAAGGCGAGTGCTCTACCGCTGAGCTAACCGCCCCTGATCGGCACTACACCTTACGACACCAGCGGGGCCGATCGCACATCCATTGCCCACCCGGGCCCCAGCTCAGGCCGGCCGACCGCGCGCCAGCCCAGGAGGGAGGCACCGAGCATGCCGGCGTCCACGCCCAGCGCCGCCGGGATGAGCGGGGGCGCGTCGCGGAAGGCCAGCCGCTTGACCAGCCGGGTGCGTACCGGGTCGAAGAGGGCCGGGCCCGCTTCCGCCAGGCCGCCGCCGAGGACGATCACCGAGGGGTCCAGCAGCAGCGTGTACGTGGCCAGCGCCAGCGACAGCGCCTCCACCGCCTCGTCCCAGATCTCTATGGCGATCGGGTCGTCCGAGGAGACCACCTGCTCCGCCTTGACGCCCTCCACGCCCGTCCGCAGGCTGTAGCGGCGGCCCACCGAGGCGGCCGACGCGTACGTCTCCAGGCAGCCGAACTGGCCGCACGCGCACTGCTCCCCGTCGGGGAAGACAGGGGTGTGGCCGATCTCGCCCGCCCAGCCGGAGGAGCCGCCGTACGGCTCGCCGCCGATGATCGAGGCGCCCGCGATGCCGGTGCCGATCGGCAGGAACAGGAAGTCGCTGAGCCCCCTGCCCGCGCCGAGGATGCTCTCCGCGAGCCCACCGGTGCGTACGTCGTGCCCCAGCATCACCGGGATGTCCAGCGTGGTGAAGTCCGTGGCGGGAACGTCGCGCCAGCCCAGGTTCGTGGCGTAGATGGCGGAGCTCTCGGACACCAGACCGGGTACGGCCAGGCCCACGCCCGCCGGTACGCCGTCGCCCGAGGCGGCCAGGTGGCTGATGAAGTCGGAAATGGCGGCCACCACCGCCTCCGGGCCCTCCGCTCTGGGCGTCGGGCGCCGTTCGCTCAACAGGACGGCGCCGGACTCGCTGACCAGGCCGCCCTTCATGGACGTGCCACCGACGTCGAGCGCGACGACGAACGAACTCATAGCGGACACGAAAGGAGACGATAGCGCAGCTCAGCAAATGTCTGGATAAGCGGGCTGAGGAATGTCTCAGCGACCCGGCCTGCCCCGACGGCCCCGCGCCCGCGCGCCACGCAAAGCCCCGACGGCCCCGCGGCCGCGCGGCACACAAAGCCCCGACGGCCCCGCGACCGCGCGGCACGCGAAGCCCCGACGACCCTGCGACCGCGCCCACTACGCAAGCTCCGACGGCCCTATGGCCGCGCGCGGTACGCAAGTCTCAGCGGCCCCCACACCGCCGCAACTCCGGCACGCACATCGACATCGCCCGAAGCCCCCGACCAGCCCCCAGAGCCCTCTCAGGCCCGTCCGAGCACCCGGTTGAGCGCCGCCTCCACCTCCGCGGAGAGCCCGGGCGGCGGCGCCACGGCCGCCGTGAGCGCCTCGGAGCGCGCCATCCGCACGTCCCCGCAGGACCGGCACTCCACCTCGCCCAGCCGGCAGATCAGCGCAGTGGATCCGCAGGTGGAGCATGTGTCCAGGTCGAGGTCGTGCATCCGTTGACAGTCCGGGCAGATCAGCACCTGAGACTCGTCGCGCACCCCGCGCTGCCACGGGCTGGCGCCGCGCACCGGGTCGGTCTGCCGGGCCCCGCATCGGTAGCAGGGCATCGTTCCCTCCGAAGTTATGAAATGTCGGCGAGTGCCTTGATGTAGTCGGCGACGTCACGTGCCGAGGAGATCGGATTGATCACCGACCACCGGATCACGCCCGCGCCGTCGATGACGAAGGTCCCCCGCAAAGCGAGCCCCTTCGCTTCATCGAACACACCGTACGCCCGCGCGACCTGTCCGTGTGGCCAGAAATCAGAGAGCAGCGCGAACGTGTAACCCTCCCGATCCGCCCACGCACGATGCGTGAAGACGGAGTCGACCGAGACGGTCAGCACCTCCGCGTCGAGCGGCTGATCGCGCAGCGCGGACAGCTCACCGTGACAGATCCCGCTGAAGGCAAGCGGATAGAAGACCAGCACGACCTTCGTACCCCGGAACTGAGCCAGGCTCACCGGGGTGCCGTGCTGGTCCTGCAGCTCGAAATCCGGAGCCAGGGCGCCGACCTCGGCAGGATGTGCGTTCACAGGCATCATCCTGCCGCATGGCAGGCGCTCGGGCTCCCTACCGTCGGCCCTTGGGCGTGACGAGCCTGGTCCCGGACCAGTCGGGTGCGGCTGAGACGCTGCTGGTCTGCGAGAGACCCGCGGTCGTGGCATCCTCCCCGATGTCGCTCGGCTCCACGTGGCCGCTGCGTCCGGCCTTGGGAGTCAGCAACCAGATCTGGCCGCCTTCGGCGAGTGCTCGCATGGCGTTGGTGAGAGCGTCGAAGAGATCCCCGTCCTCGTCGCGCCACCAAAGCAGCACCACGTCGACGACGTCGTCGCTCTCCTCGTCCAGCAGCTCGTTGCCGGTCAGGTTCTCGATGGAGTCGCGAAGCTCGTCGTCGACATCCTCGTCCCAACCGATCTCCTGCACCACCTGACCCGCCTTGAGGCCGAGTCGTTCGGCCAGGCCGCGCTCGCCCTGCGCCTGACCCGCGGTCGCGCTCACGTTTATCCCTCCTGCTTGAGTGGCCCCGCTTATGCGGTTTATCGCTTCGGCACAGTCCACACGCTGTGACCCTCAGTCGTCAACGGTCGCCACGGGTACGGCCGTAGTCGGCCAGAATCAATCAGACAAAAACGACAGGCGAACCTGACGTTGCGTGTTGTCGACGTTCAGGTCGACGAGTGCCACAGACTGCCACGTTCCCAGCGCCATTCGCCCGCCCAGCACGGGAATCGTGGCGTACGGCGGCACCAGCGCGGGCATGACATGTGACCTGCCGTGACCCCGCGAACCGTGCGCGTGACGCCAGCGGTCGTCGGCCGGCAACAGCTCGCGCAACGCGGCCAGCAGGTCGTCGTCGCTCCCCGAGCCCAGCTCGAGCAGCGCGACGCCGGCCGTCGCGTGCGGCACGAAGACGTGCAGCAGCCCGTCTTCGCCCTGCGCGCGCACGAAGTCCGCGCACGCGGCCGTGATGTCGTGCACCGTCTCCCTGGAACCGGTGGCCACAGAGATGAGTTCAGATCTCACAAGCGAATCTTACTGAGGTACGACGACCGCATCCGGGCCAGGAAACACCAGCCCCGTGTGCCCGTCGTCGAACCGCACCATGTAGGGAGGCCCGCCGTCCAAGCCCTGGACCTCCGTGATTTCGCCGCTCCTGTCCCTTTCGCCAACGGTATTCCCGTGCACCAGGAGCCGGTCGCCTACCGTCGCATTCATACCTTCCACATTGGTACGGCGAAAGCCCCAGGAAAAGAGCGATTGCCAAGAAGGGTGATTTTTTGCTCCCTCCTCAGGGGGAGGAGAAAAGATGACCAAAACGTTACGCTGCGCAGATGTGGCGTTTCGGCCTCCGAGGCAGGATGGCGGCCTCGTACGTGCTCGTCACCGCCACCGCGGTGCTCCTGGTCGAGGCCGTGATCGTCGCCCTGGTGCTGATCCCGCAGTCCAAGGCCTCGGACCTGGCGTCCGTGCTGCAGGAGCAGGCGGGCGGCGACACGAAGGTGCTCAGCCTGGAGGCGGCCAGGCTGTCGGCGGCCGACCCCGGCCTGCCCGCCGGGGAGCTCCTGGAGCTGGCGGTGGAGGAGTCGGGCGGTCGGACGATCGTGGGCGGCGGCAGGCCGCCCGAGCCGGGCTACGCCATGCTGGAGCTGGTGATCGGCACCGGCGGGGAGATCGTCGCCAGCTCCGCCCTCGGCATCTACCAGCCCGGCGGCACGCTGGACGTCCCCCTGCCCGGCCACGAGGGCGGCGGCGCGAGCACGACCAGGGTGGGGCCGTCGACCTGGCACTTCAGCCCCGTGCTCATGAGATCGGCGAACGGCTTCGACACTCTCGGCTACGTCTACGTCCAGGCACCCGACGACGCCGCGCCCAGAGGGCTGCAGTCCGGGGAGGCGCTGGCGCTGATCGTTCCAGGAGCGCTGGTGCTCGCGCTGGTGGTGCCGGTCGGGCTGGTGTTCGGCCTGCTCTCCACCCGCAGGCTGACGAGCAGGGTGCGCAGGCTGGCCGGCGTCACGACGGCGGTGGCGGCCGGCGACTTCCGTCCCAGGGTGACGGTGTCGGGCGCCGACGAGGTGAGCACGCTGGAGCGCTCGTTCAACGTCATGACCGACAAGCTCGGCGCGGCCGTGGAGTCGGCGCGGCTGACCGCGCGGACCGAGGCCCGCCAGGCCGAGCGCGGCCGGATCGCCAGGGAGCTGCACGATTCGATCTCCCAGGACCTGTTCTCGCTGAGCCTGCTGGCCGCGGGCATGCGCAGGGCCGCGCCGCAGCAGCTGCGCGGGCAGGCCGACGCGATGGAGCGGACGGCCGCCCGCGCGATGCGCGAGATGCAGGCGCTGCTGCTGGAGCTGCGGCCGGTCGCGCTGGAGGACGCGGGCCTGCTGCCCGCGCTGGAGGGACTCTGCCGCGCCTATGAGACGCGGCTCGGGGTCAAGGTCGAAGCGGTGCTGGCGGAGGTCGCGCTGGCCCCCGCGGCCGAGCACGCGGTCCTGCGCCTGGTGCAGGAAGCGCTCGGGAACGCGATCAAGCACGCGAACCCCGCCACGATCGAGGTACGGCTGAGCGCCCGCGGCGACGTGACCACCGTCGCGGTCTCGGACGACGGAGCCGGATTCGACCCGGACGACGTCACCGCCAGGCACGGCATGGGCCTGACGCTGATGCGCGAGCGCGTGACGGAGCTCGGCGGCCGCCTCGACGTCCGCAGCGGCGCCGGCGGCACCACGGTGACGGCCACCTTCAGCGCACCGGCGCCCGGCCAAAGCACAGGGACGGCGGGACCCGCATGACGATGCCTATGAGGACGCCCATGACGCCCATTCGCGTCCTCATCGCGGACGACCACGAGGTGGTCCGTCAGGGCCTGCGGTTCGTCCTCGATCAGGAGGACGGCATCGAGGTCGCCGGCGAGAGCGCCGACGGAGCCGAGGCGCTGCGGGCCGTCCGGGCGCTGCGCCCCGACGTGCTGCTCCTCGACCTGGTCATGCCCGTCCTGGACGGCCTCCAGGTCCTGGAGAAGCTGCGCGACGACCCGGGCGGGCAGCCCGCCGTGATCGTGCTGAGCTCGTTCCAGGACGACGACAGGGTGGTCGAGGCGGTGCGGCTCGGCGCGCTGTCGTACCTGTCGAAGACGACCGCGATCGACCGCATGGTCGAGGCCGTGCGCGCGGCCGCCCGCGGCGGCAGCGTGCTCGCGCCGGGCATCGCCGCGCTCCTGGTCAGGCAGGTACGCCGCGGCGAACGCCCCCAGCCGCTCGACACCCTCACCCCGAGAGAACGCGACGTGCTGTCCGCGCTCGCCAGGGGCCGGTCCAACGCCGAGATCGCCAAGGACCTGCGCATGGGCAGGGAGACGGTCAAGTCACACGTCTCCAGCATCCTGGGCAAGCTCGGGGTGGCCGATCGCACCCAGGCCGCCATCTACGCGCTCCAGCAGGGCGTCGTACCGCTGGACGAGGCCCTTTGAGCGGGTCATGGCCAACCCGCTGGGGCATGGCGGCTAGACTCGCCCGGCGCCTAGGGGGCGCTCGCGGGGTGAGAACCTGCCCGCTTCTGGGGAGGCTCAATGGTACGACACCGACCACGGGAGCCCGCGTTCCACTAGGGCCGACATTCGTGCGAAATTTCGTTCGTTTTCCGGTCTTGTTAAATTGCTCCCGGGATGTAACCTTTGGTGGCGATTCGTCCTACCATCGGTGGTCTAGGCCATCGTGCACGGCCCTGCCAGCAGGGACACCCTGGTTACCGGCCAGTAGAGATGCGTTTTCTACGACTAGCGACCAGGATGGAAGGCGACCCAGACCAGACATCAGTCCATCTCGGAAGGCGAGACCCAGTGGCTTCCGGACGCCAGCGATTCTCGATCATCAGCGACGGCCTACCCAGCCAACTGCCTGATGTCGACCCCAGCGAGACCAACGAGTGGCTCGAATCTCTCGACAACGTCGTCAAGGCCGAGGGCCGCACCAGAGCCCGCTACCTCATGCTGCGCATGCTGGAGCGGGCCCGCGAGCACCAGGTCGGCGTGCCGGGCCTGCGCAGCACCGACTACATCAACACGATCCCGCCGGAGCGCGAGCCCTGGTTCCCGGGTGACGAGCACGTCGAGCGCCGCATCCGCGCCTACATCCGCTGGAACGCGGCCATCATGGTGTCCAGGGCCAACGCCCGCACCAACGTCGGCGGCCACATCGCGACCTACGCCTCGGCCGCCTCGCTCTACGAAGTGGGCTTCAACCACTTCTTCCGCGGCAAGGACCATGGCGAGTCGGGCGACCAGGTCTTCTTCCAGGGGCACGCGGCGCCCGGCATCTACGCCCGCGCCTTCCTTGAGGGGCGCCTCAACGAGGCCCAGCTCGACGCGTTCCGCCAGGAGCTGTCGCACGGCTTCCACGGGCTGCCCTCCTACCCGCACCCGCGGCTCATGCCCGATTTCTGGGAGTTCCCGACCGTCTCCATGGGGTTGGGGCCGATCGGCGCGATCTACCAGGCGCGGTTCAACCGCTACCTGCTCAACCGCCAGATCAAGGACACCAGCCGCAGCCACGTATGGGCCTTCCTCGGCGACGGCGAGATGGACGAGCCCGAGTCGCTCGGCGCGATCGGCCTGGCCGCGCGTGAAGAGCTCGACAACCTCACGTTCGTGATCAACTGCAACCTGCAGCGGCTCGACGGCCCCGTGCGCGGCAACGGCAAGATCATCCAGGAGCTGGAGTCCTACTTCCGCGGCGCCGGCTGGAACGTGATCAAGGTCGTCTGGGGCCGCGACTGGGACCCGCTGCTCGCGGCCGACGTCGACGGCGTGCTGGTCAACCAGATGAACACGACGCCCGACGGCCAGTTCCAGACCTACTCGGTCGAGTCCGGCGGCTACATCCGCGACCACTTCTTCGGCGGCGACCCCCGCCTGCGGAAGATGGCCGAGCACCTGACCGACGACGACATCCGCAAGCTGTCGCGCGGCGGCCACGACTACCGCAAGGTCTACGCGGCGTTCAAGGCGGCCCGCGAGCACGTCGGCCAGCCGACCGTGATCCTCGCCCAGACCATCAAGGGCTGGACGCTGGGCAAGGACTTCGAGGCGCGCAACGCCACGCACCAGATGAAGAAGCTCACCAAGGCCGAGCTCAAGGAGTTCCGGGACAGGCTCTACCTGCCGATCCCCGACTCGGCCCTCGAAGGCGACCTGCCGCCCTACTTCCACCCGGGCGAGCACGACCCCGAGATCGAGTACATGATGGAGCGCCGCGCCGCGCTCGGCGGCGTGCTGCCCAAGCGGGTCATGCGCGCCAAGCCGGTCAAGCTGCCGGCCGACGACATCTACGGCCAGTTCGGCAAGGGCTCGGGCAAGCAGCAGGTGGCCACCACGATGGCGTTCGTGCGGCTGCTCAAGGACCTCATGCGCGACAAGGAGATCGGCCACAGGTTCGTGCCGATCATTCCCGACGAGGCCCGTACATTCGGTCTCGACGCCATGTTCCCGACGGCGAAGATCTACTCCCCGCACGGCCAGACCTACGAGGCCGTCGACAGGGAGCTGCTGCTGTCGTACAAGGAGTCCGTGCAGGGGCAGATCCTGCACGAGGGCATCAGCGAGTCGGGCTCGATGGCCTCGGCCATCGCGGCCGGCACCGCCTACGCCACGCACGGCGAGCACATGATCCCGATCTACATCTTCTATTCGATGTTCGGGTGGCAGCGCACCGGCGACCAGATGTGGCAGATGGCCGACCAGATGACCCGCGGGTTCCTGCTCGGCGCCACCGCGGGCCGCACCACGCTCAACGGCGAGGGCCTGCAGCACGAGGACGGCCACACGCCGCTCATCGCCTCGACGAACCCGGCCGCGATCTCCTACGACCCGTCCTGGGCCTTCGAGGTCGCGCACATCGTCAAGGACGGCCTGCGCAGGATGTACGGCGACCAGCCCGAGGACGTCTTCTACTACCTGACCGTCTACAACGAGCCCTACCTGCAGCCCGCGCAGCCCGCGGACCTGGACGTGCAGGGGCTGCTGAAGGGCCTGTACAGGTTCGCGGCCGGGCCGCAGACGCAGGGCCCGAAGGCCAACATCCTGTCCTCCGGCGTGGCCGGCCCGTGGGCCGTGGAGGCGCAGCGGCTGCTGGCCGAAGACTGGGGCGTGTCGGCCGACGTGTGGTCGGCGACGTCGTGGACCGAGCTGCGCCGCGACGCGCTGGCGTGCGAGGAGTACAACCTCCTCAACCCCGACGCGGAACGGCGCGTCCCCTACGTGACCCAGGCGCTGTCGCAGGCGCAGGGGCCGTTCGTGGGCGTCAGCGACTACATGAAGGCCGTCCAGGACCAGATCGCGCAGTGGGTGCCGGGTGACTGGTCCTCGCTGGGCACCGACGGCTTCGGCCTGTCCGACACCCGCTCGGCGCTGCGCCGCCACTTCCACGTGGACGCCGCCTCGATCACCCTGGCCGTGCTGACCAGCCTGGTCAAGCGGGGCGAGCTCGACGGCGAGGTGCTGCGCGAGGCCATCGCCCGCTACCACCTCAAGAACGGCGTCACCGAGGCCGGTGGGGCGGAGAGCAACGACACCCAGTCGATGGGCGTCTGAGAAAAATCTGGATCCGAGTGATCCGGCGACGGCGCTCCCGCGAAATGTTTTTCGCGGGAGCGCCGTCATATTCGGCCGCTCGCGCCGTTTGGTCGGTGAGGCGGCACGTTCAGGAGGGGTACGTGCCGCCTCACCCAGGTTTGGTGCGGGGTCACGTATTGTGGGCACTACTTCCCCCTGAGAGATGAGGGGAAGTTTCGTTATGCGACGCGTTCTTGCCGCCGCCCTGCTGGTGACGGCCGCCGGCTGTTCCACCGCACCCGCGGAGCCGGCCACCCAGTCCACGGCCGACCCCGACAAGATCGCGTGGGGACCGTGCACCGACATCAAGCGTCCCGACGGCGAGCCGCCGGCCAAGCAGGACTCCTCCGTACGCTGCGGGAAGCTGGCCGTGCCGCTCGACTACGCCAAGCCCGACGGCGACAAGATCGACCTCGCGCTCATCAAGCTGCCCGCCACCGGCAAGAGCAAGCCGCTCGGCTCGGTGGTGTTCAACTTCGGCGGCCCCGGCGCCTCCGGCGTCGACACGCTCGACCAGGCCGCCAAGGCGCTCACGACGCTGCGGGCCCACTACGACCTGGTCAGCTTCGACCCGCGCGGCGTCGAGCGCAGCGCGGGCGTGCGCTGCGGCAACGGGGCGGAGATGGACAAGTTCACCTCGCTGGACACGCTGCCCGCCGACGACGAGACCGACCGGCAGATCGCGGCGGCCAACAAGCAGTTCGCCGCCCTCTGCCAGCAGAACTCCGGCAAGATCCTCCCCCACATCGGCACCGTGAACGCCGCCCGCGACATGGATCGCATCCGCGCCGCGGTGGGCGACGCCAAGCTCAACTACGTCGGCATGTCGTACGGCACGCAACTCGGCGGGGTCTACGCCACCGAGTTCCCCAAGAACGTGGGCCGCATGGTGCTCGACGCGCCGCTCGACCCGACGGTCACGTTCGAGCAGCGCACGCTGGCGCAGACGCGCGGGTTCCAGAAGGCGTACGAGAGCTTCCTGCGCTCGTGCGTCAAGGGCGGCTGCGACGTCGGCAGGGACCAGGCCATCGCCAACGCGAACGTCGAGAAGCTGATGACCCAGCTCTCCCAGAAGCCGCTGCAGGTCGGCAACCGCCAGCTCACGCAGGGCCTGGGCGCCACCGGGGTGGCCGCCGCGCTCTACTCGGAGCTGACCTGGCCGTTCCTGGAGCAGGCGCTCGGCGAGGCGCTCAGGGGCAACGGCGACGCGCTGATGTACCTGGCCGACTCCTACACCGGGCGCAACGAGGACGGCAGCTACTCCACCCAGATGACCAGCTTCCCGGCCATCACCTGCGTGGACACCGCCGAGCGGCCTTCCGAGGCCGAGCTGAAGCGCACGGAGGCGGCCGCGCTGAAGATCTCGCCGCTGTTCGGCAGCGAGGGCTCGGGCGGGCTGTGCCGGGTCTGGCCGGCCAAGGGCAGCGACCAGGCGCGGCACGTGAACGCCACCGGGTCCGCGCCGATCGTGGTGGTGGGCGGCAAGGGCGACCCGGCCACGCCGTACGAGTGGGCGCCGAAGCTGACGGCCCAGCTCAAGACGGCCACGCTGGTCACCTACCAGGGTGAGGGGCACGGCGCGTACCTGTCGGGCAGCAAGTGCATCCAGGGGCTCGTGGACGGCTTCCTGATCGAGGGCAAGCTGCCCGAGAAGAACGCGAGCTGCCCGGCGGCCTAGTCTGAGCGCATGACGGATCACGACGCGAAGGCGATGATCTCCCGTATCGAGACGGAGACCGCCCGGCTGGCGGCCCTGGCGGACGACCTGTCCATCCCGGTGCCCACGTGCCCGGGATGGACGCTCGCCGAGCTCATCACGCACGTCGGCCGGACGCACCGCTGGACGGTGCACGTCCTGCGCGGCCGGGTCCAGGAGCGGATCTGGTCGCGGCAGGTGCCCAGCGACCTGCCGGAGGGCAGGAGCGGCGACGCGGACTGGCTCATGGCCGGGGCCGCCGAGCTGCTCGACACGCTGCGCACGACCGACCCGGAGCTGGCGGTCTGGACCTGGGGCCCGGACAAGCGGGCCTCCTGGTGGCCCCGGCGGATGCTCTTCGAGCTGGTGATCCACCGGGCCGACGCCGAGCTCGCGCTCGGCATCGACCCGGTCATCCCGGCGGAGGTCGCGATCGACGGCGTGGAGGAGTTTCTGCACAACCTGCCGCACGCCTCCTG
The DNA here is from genome assembly GCF_039539705.1 of Nonomuraea rosea. Classification (NCBI taxonomy): domain Bacteria; kingdom Bacillati; phylum Actinomycetota; class Actinomycetes; order Streptosporangiales; family Streptosporangiaceae; genus Nonomuraea; species Nonomuraea rosea. Next base: position 55,813 of record NZ_BAABDQ010000037.1, read on the forward strand.
GGTCACCCGGCCGCTGGCCGAGCTCGGCGTGGAGGGGGCCACGATCCACCTCCACGCGAACGACGCCGACGGGGAGTGGACCATCACCCAGGGGCCCGCCGGGACGATCTCCTGGGCGCCCGGCCACGCCAAGGGCGACGCCGCCGTCCAGGGGACGGCGAGCGACCTGCTGCTCCTGCTGTACGGCCGGCGCTCACCCGACACGCTCACCGTGTACGGCGACCGCGACCTCCTCACCCGCTGGCTCGCCGCAGCCGCCTTCTGATCCTGCTGGGCCGTCGCGGGAGCGCTTGGCCCTGGACGCGCCGCCGCTCGGCGATCGGCGGCGTGTCCAGGGCGAGGGGTGAACCGCCTCTCAGAAGCGGCCCGCTCGCCTGCCGGAGTCGGCGGGGAAGGTGCTCTCCCCGGCTTCGCGAGCAGGTCATCACCTGCGGGGAAAAGGTCCTGGCGGGCGTCGCGGCCGGGCACGCGTCACCTGCGGGAGAAAAGCCCCCGCGGGCATCGCGCGCCAGGAAAAGCTCGCCGCAGGCGGCGCACGCCCGGCGTCACCTGCGGTGGAAGACGCCGAAGAGGCTGCCCGACGCGTCGCGGACATAGGCGAAATCGGTGCCCGCGCCGTCGTCGATCACCTTCATGACCACCTTGCCCCCGAGCGACTCGCTCCTGGCACAGGTCTCCTCGACGTCGGCCACCTGCACGTGGAAGATGGCGTGCGCGGGGAACTCGCCCTTGGTGTTGTAGAGACCGCCCGCCGGCTGCGCACCCTCCGGATAGCCGATCATGCGGTAGTCGATCGGGCCCTTCTCACGCGCGAACGTCCAGCCGAACAACCCGCCGTAGAACTGCTGGGCGCCTTCGGGATCGTCGGTCGCAACCTCGAACCAGGTCACCGTGTTGTCCATCGTTGTCTCCCTTTCTCGAACAGGACAACGATCTAATGCTGAGGCGACAACCCTATGTCGGTGTTTTCGATTGATTTTTCGAGTGAGAAGGGTTAGTCGAGGACGGTGCCGTGCACGAGCAGCTCGGGCACATCGGTGGCGAAGCCTTCGAGCGGCCGTTCGGGGCAGCGCTCGGCGGTGACGGCGGCGGCGGCGATGCGGTCGAGCCGGAAGACGCGTACGTCATCGCGTAACCGGCACCACGCCACGAGATACCAGAAACCGCCCCGCCCGCCCAGGAACACCCCCGGCTCGACGTCGCGCGAGGTCAGCGCGCCCTTGGCGTCGGCGTAGTCGAGCCTGAGCACGCGACGGCGCAGCAGCGCCTCCTCGATGGCCCGGGAGATGCCCTCCGCGCCGAGCGGCTGGAGCACCGCGCCCGGCTGCGGCGGCTCCTGGACGAGCTGCACCCGCCTGGCCAGCTCCCTGGCCAGCTCGCCCTCGGTGCCCGGCATCGCGGCCACCACCTTGCGTAACGCGCTGCGCGCCTGCCTGCCGAACGGCTGGTCGCCGGCCCGGCTCAGCGCCACCGCGATGGCCACGGCCTCGGCGGGGGCGAAGTTGAGCGGCGGCAAGGACATCTTCTTGTCGATGGCGTAACCGCCCTTGCGCCCCGTCTCGGCGTAGATCGGCACCCCCGACTCCTGCAAGGCGGTGATGTCGCGCTCGATCGTGCGCGCGCTCACCTCGAACCGCTCGGCCAGCTCGCGGGCGGAGCGGCAGCGCGGCGAGATGGCGCGCAGGTCCTCGACGAGCGCGTAGAGCCGATCGGTACGGTTCACAGCCGAGACGCTACGCGGCGCCACCGACAATCACGCCGCCTGCGCCGCCTCCGCAACCCGCGCCTCACCAACCGGCTACAGGGGTCTCACGTCCCGGAGGTGTCTCGCGCCGGACGCAGGCACCGGCTGACCGGCCCTGCTCGGGCTCAGGCCCCGGTCCATTCGAGGAGCCGGTCCAGCGGCCACGTGTTGACGATCCGCCCGGCCTCGATCCCGCACCGGGCGGCGCGCTCGCATCCGTACCGCTGCCAGTCGAGCTGCCCCGGCGCGTGCGCGTCGGAGTCGATCGCGAACACGCACCCCATCTCGTACGCCAGCCGCATCAGCCGCTTCGGCGGGTCGAGCCGGTCGGGCCGCGAGTTGATCTCGACCGCCACCCCGAACCGCCGGCACGCCTCGAAGACCAGCTCCGCCTCGAACTCCGACTCCGGCCGCTTCACCCCCCGCTTCCCGCCCGCCTGCACCACCCGGCCCGTGCAGTGCCCCAGCACGTTCACCAGCGGGTCGGCGATGGCCGTGACCATCCTGCGCGTCATGTCCTCCGAGCCCATGCGCAGCTTCGAGTGCACGCTGGCCACCACCACGTCCAGCCGCTCCAGCAGCTTCGGCTCCTGGTCGAGCGAGCCGTCCAGGTTGATGTCGACCTCGATCCCGGTCAGGATCCTGAACGGCGCCAGCCGCTCGTTCAGCTCGGCCACCACGTCGAGCTGGCGCTCCAGCCGCTCGGCCGACAGCCCCTTGGCCACCGTCAGGCGCGGCGAGTGGTCGGTCAGCGCCCAGTATGCGTGTCCGAGCCCGATGGCCGCCTCCGCCATCTCCTCGATCGGCGAGCCGCCGTCCGACCAGTCGGAATGGCTGTGCAGATCCCCTTTCAACGCCGACCGCAGCGCCGCGGTCTCGTCGTCCAGCTCCATCCCCTCGGTGGCGCGCATTCTGCGGAGATATGTCGGAACCTGACCGGAAAGCGCTTCGTTGACCACCAATGCGGTGACCTTGCCGATACCGGGCAGATCGCCGAGCCCGCCGCCGCGGGCCAGCCGGTCCAGCTCGCCCTCGGGCAGGTCGGCGACGACCGAGGCGGCGCGGCGGAAGGCTCGTACGCGGTACGTGGGCTCCCCGGCCCGCTCCAGCAGGAAGGCGATTTCGCGCAGGGCATCAACGGGATCCATGCGTTGATTCATACCCAAACCGATAGCAACAGGCAGCCGTTACTGATTGAACGTGAGCCAGCGCCACCGATAGGCTGTTCGGCCGATGAAAGCAGGAGCTAGATGGCACCACCGCCCCATCCCCAAGAGCCGGCGCGCAAGTCGTCCAAGGCCGTTCCGCTGGCCGTGCTCGGCGTCCTGTCGCTGACGCTGGTCGGCATCTGGGCGATCGCGGAGTCGGGCGACGACGATGACGAGGTCACCGCCGACTGCGTCATGGTCGTCGACAGCAGCGCCACCCCGCAGCCGAGCAGCAGCCCCACGCCCCTCCCCGGCGACACCGCGACGCCGGTCCCCGAGGACGGCACCTACGAGGTCGTGGACGACTCCTACTGCGACGACGACGGCACGTCGAGCCACTACTACAGCAGCGGCTATTCGCGCGGGGCGTACCTGTGGTACTACGGCGGCACGAGGGTCGGCACCCGCGTGCGCGGCGGCACCACCTACCGGCCCTCCGACGTGAACATCAGCAGCCGCACGGGCAAAGAGATCCAGCGCGGTGGCTTCGGCAACCGGTGGAGCAGCGGGAGCTGACTGATGCGGCGCGAGCACGGCACACCCAGGGACGGCTGGGAGAAGACGATCGAGGGCCAGGGCCTGGCCTACCACCGGGCCGCCCACCCTGAGGGTCTGAGCAGGCCCTACTGGGACGAGTCCGTCCACTACGTCTTCTCGATGGACGAGGTCGAGGCGCTGGAGGAGCAGGTCGAGGAGCTCCACGCCATGTGCCTGCGCACGGTCGAGCACGTGGTGTCGAGCGGGCGCTTCGCCGACTTCGCCATCCCCGAGTGGGCATGGGAGGACGTGACGAGCTCCTGGGAGCGCCGCGACCCCTACCTGTACGCCCGCTTCGACCTGCGCTACGACGGCACCGGCCCGGCCAAGTTGCTGGAGTACAACGCCGACACGCCGACCTCGCTGGTGGAGTCCTCGGTGGTGCAGTGGTTCTGGCTGCAGGACGTCCATCCGGACGACGACCAGTGGAACTCCGTGCACGAGCGGCTCATCGAGCACTGGCGCGAGCTGCGGCTGCCGCCGGGGCCCACCCACTTCGCGTTCACGAACACGGACGAGACGGGCGAAGAGGCCATGACGGTGGCCTACCTGCAGGAGACGGCCGAGCAGGCCGGGCTGGCGACGATGGCCGTCGCCATGGAGGACATCGGCTGGGACGCGCTCAACCGCCGCTTCGTCGACGCCGGCGACCAGGTGATCCGCTCGGCGTTCAAGCTCTACCCGTGGGAGTGGATGCTGGCCGACGACTTCGGGCGGCACGCCGTACGGCACGCCACCTGGATCGAGCCACTGTGGAAGACACTGCTGTCCAACAAGGCGCTGCTGGCGGTGCTGTGGGAGCTCTATCCCGGCCATCCCAGCCTGCTGCCCGCCTACCTCGACGGTCCCAGAGAGCTGACCTCCTACATCGCCAAGCCGCTGCTCGGCAGGGAGGGCGCCTCGATGCGCATCGTCACACCCGAGGGCACCCAGGAGACGCCCGGCTCGTACGGCTCCGAGGGCTACGTCTTCCAGGGCTTCGAGGCGCTGCCGGTGTTCGAGGGGCAGCGGCCGGTGCTCGGCGCCTGGGTCGTCGCCGACGAGGCGGCCGGCCTGGGCATCAGGGAGACGACCGGCCTCATCACCGACGACACCTCCTCCTTCGTCCCGCACCGCATCCGAGACTGACATCGCACCCGCACCCGCACCCGCCCCGTCGTCCCTTTTCGAGCGTGGGCCACTCCCCGTGATTGGAACTGACGTGACTCTTCTCGAAACCCTCGCCCGCGGCGCGGGCGCCATCGCCGCCTACGCCGCCGTCGGCGTGATCCTGATGATCGTCGGCTTCTACGTGATCGACTGGGCCACGCCCGGCAAGCTCAGCGAGGTCATCCGCACCGAGCGCAACCCGAACGCCACCCTGCTGACCACCTCGGCGCTGGCCGCCGTGGGCCTGATCGTGGCCGCCTCCATCTGGGCCTCCGGCGGCAGGCTGGCGGAGGGCCTGGCGGGCACGGCGGTGTTCGGCCTGGTCGGCATCGTCGTGCAGACCGTGGCGATGCTCGTGTTCGACAAGGTCGTCGGCATCTCGGTGCGCGACCTGGTGAAGGAGAGCGAGCTGCAGCCGGGCGCGCGCCTGCTCTCGGTCACCCACCTCGCGATCGGCCTGATCACGGCGGTCGCCGTCATCTGAGCACCCGTCCCCCTGCCGCCAGGCGGACGGCCGTCCCCGTACCGCCTCCTGGAGTGCCCCGTCCCCCTACCGCCGTCGCGGTCAGCCGGACGGACCTGGCACTCTAGGAGGCGTGACAGACCGGACCCGGGAGGACACCACTCGCAGGCTCGAACGGGCCATGGGCGCGCTCGGCACGGCGGCGATGGCCCGCATGGACGACCAGCTCCCCTGGTTCCGCGCGCTCAGCGCCGAGGACCGTTCGTGGGTGGGGCTCGTGGCCCAGGCCGGCATCGCCGCGTTCGTCGAGTGGTTCCAGCACGCGGGGGAAGACCGGCCCACGCCCAGCATCGAGTTCTTCGGCACGGCGCCGCGCGAGCTCAAGCGGTCGATCTCGCTGCAGCAGACCGTCGACATCGTCAGGGTCGTGGTCGAGGTCGTCGAGGCGCAGGCCCACGAGCTGGCCTCGCCAGGCGGCGAGGACCAGCTCCAGCAGGCCATGCTGCGCTACACCCGCGACGTGGCCTTCGCCGCCGCCCACGTCTACGCCAGGGAGGCCGAGGCCAGGGGCTCGTGGGACGCCAGGCTGGAGGCCCTGATCGTGGACGCCCTCGTACGCGGTGAGGTGGACGACGGCCTGCACTCCTGGGCCGCCGCGCTCGGCTGGACCTCCGCCCCCGTGGTCGTCATCGCCGGACACGCCCCCGACGGCGATCCGCGGGCGGTCATCGACGGCCTGCGCGAGAAGGGCCGCCGCATCGGCATGGATCTGCTGGCCGGGGTGCAGGCCGACCGGCTGATCGTGATCGTCGGCGGCGCGGAGAGCGTGACCGACGCGGCCAAGCAGGTCGTGGCCCGCTTCGGCGTCGGCCCGATCGTCATCGGCCCCGAGGTCCCCGACCTGCACGCCGCCGCCAGATCCGCCAGGGCGGCGCTGGCCGGGCTGAAGGCGTCCTCCGGCTGGCCCGACGCGCCGCGCCCGGTGCACGCCGAGGATCTGCTGGCCGAGCGGGCGCTCGACGGCGACGCCGACGCCAGGGGGCAACTCATCGAGAACGTCTACCTGCCGCTCGCCGGCACGCCGCTGCTCGACACCCTGGCCACATATCTGGAGCAGGGCACTTCGCTGGAGGCGACCGCCCGGCTCCTGTTCGTCCACCCGAACACCGTCCGCTACCGCCTCAAGAAGATCACGGAGCTGACGGGCTACCAGCCGACGGAGGGCAGGTCCGCCTTCACTTTGCAGGTGGGCCTCATCCTCGGCAGGCTCTCGGAAAGCGCCGTAACCTGGAGGGCCCTAACGTAATGAACCCGAAATCCCTACTGTAGGGTTCCTACAAAACCCCCCGGACAAAGTTCGTACGGATCTCCATCCGCGTGTCGGAGTTCTACAGGGCAAGGTTGATTTTGTGCTTGTACTCGTCGCTCCGGGCCAAGGTGCCCAAACCCCAGGCTTCCTGACTCCCTGGCTCGAGCTGCCCGGCCTCGCCGACAGACTCGGCGCCTGGTCGGAGGTCGTCGGGCTCGATCTGGTCGCCTACGGGACGACCGCCGGGGCCGATGAGATCCGCGACACCGCCGTCGCGCAGCCCCTGCTCGTGGCCGCCGCGCTGGCCTCGGCCGAGGCGCTCGGCGCGGCCCCCGACCTGCTGGCGGGCCACAGCGTCGGCGAGTTCGCCGCCGCCGCCCTGGCCGGGGTCCTGACCAGCGAGCAGGCGCTCTCCCTGATCCGCGACCGCGCCCAGGCCATGGCCAAGGCCGCCGCCGTCACCGAGACCGGCATGACCGCCGTGCTCGGCGGCGTCGAGGCCGAGGTGCTGGCCGCCATCGAGAAGCACGGGCTCGCGCCCGCCAACGTCAACGGCGCCGGCCAGATCGTGGCCGGCGGCACGCTGGAGCAGCTGGCCGCGTTCAAGGAGGACGCGCCCGCCCGCGCCCGGCTCATCCCGCTCTCCGTGGCGGGTGCCTTCCACACCCACCACATGGGCCCGGCGGTGGAGAGCCTGCGCGAGGCCGCCCGCTCCGTCGTCCCGGCCGATCCCCAGGTCAAGCTGCTGTCCAACGCCGACGGGCAGCCGGTGGCCACCGGCGCCGAGTTCGTCGAGCGGCTGGTCAAGCAGATCAGCAACCCGGTGCGGTGGGACGCCTGCATGGAGACCATGGCGGAGCTCGGCGTCACCAAGATGATCGAGCTGCTGCCCGGCGGCACGCTGACCGGCCTGGCCAGGCGCGGCCTGCGCGGCGTCACGACCGTGGCACTGAAGACCCCCGACGATCTCGACGCGGCCAGGGAGCTGATCAAGTGAAGATCCCCGACATCGCCCCCGGCGGCAGGGTGCTGGCCCTCGGCCACTACCAGCCGGCCAACGTCGTCACCAACGACGACCTGGCCGCCACCATGGACACCAACGACGAGTGGATCCAGTCCAGGGTCGGCATCAAGGAGCGCAGGGTCGCTCCCGAGGGCGAGTCCGTCGAGGACATGGCCACCATCGCCGGCGGCAAGGCGCTGGCCGCGAGCGGCCTGTCGCCCGAGGACGTCGACCTGGTCATCGTGGCCACCTGCACGCTCGAGTCCCAGATCCCCAACGCCTCGGCCATCGTGGCCCACCGCCTGGGCATCAAGTCTCCCGGCGCCTTCGACGTGAACGCCGCCTGCGCCGGATTCTGCTACGCGCTCGCCACCGCCAGCGCCGCGGTCCGCGGGGGATCGGCCAAGCACGTGCTGGTCATCGGCGCGGAGAAGCTGTCGCAGTGGGTCGACTGGACCGACAGGTCCACCGCCGTGATCTTCGCCGACGGCGCGGGAGCGGCCGTGGTCGGCCCCTCCGAGACGCCGGGCATCGGCCCCGTCGTGTGGGGCAGCGCCGGCGACAAGTCCGACGCGATCATCGTCAAGGACCGCGCGAACTTCCTGCACCAGGAAGGCCAGACGGTCTTCCGCTGGGCCACCACCGCGCTGCACCCGGTGGCGCTCGAAGCCTGCTCCCGGGCGGGCGTCGACCCCTCGGAGCTGGCGGCGTTCGTGCCCCACCAGGCCAACCTGCGCATCATCGAGGCCATCGCCCGTAAACTCGGCGCCGGCCAGGCCGTCATCGCCCGCGACATCATCAACGCGGGCAACACCTCCGCCGCCTCCATCCCGCTCGCGCTCTCGCGCATGCTGGAGCGCGGCGAGGTCCGCTCAGGCGGTCTCGCACTCATCCTCGGCTTCGGCGCCGGCCTGACCTATGCGGGCCAAGTGATCGAGATTCCGTAGGATCCGTACGGCGTCACGCCGTACACCCGTCACAAGCTTGTGCGGCGTGGCCGCACAGAACCCAGAAATCCAAAGGAGAACTACCGACATGGCTGGCACCGAGCAGGACATCCTCGCGGGCCTCGGCAAGATCATCAACGAGATCACCGGCATTCCGGCGTCTGAGGTGACCCCCGAGAAGAACTTCGTGGACGACCTCGACATCGACTCCCTGTCCATGGTCGAGATCGCCGTGGCCGCCCAGGACGAGTTCGGCGTCGAGATCCCCGACGACCAGCTCAAGAACCTGAAGACGGTCAAGGACGTCCTCACCTTCATCCAGAGCTGAAGACACCCCCAGCTGACCAGTTAGGAGACCGAAAAAGTGAGTGCGAACCGGGTACGTGTCGTCGTCACCGGGCTTGGCGCGACGACGCCCGTCGGTGGAGACGTCACCTCGACCTGGACGGCGCTCCTCGCCGGTCAGTCGGGTGTCGAGACCCTGACCACGGATTGGATCGACGCCGTCCCCGTGAAGTTCGCGGGGACGGCGGCGGTCGATCCCACCGATGTGCTGCCGCGGCCCGAGAGCCGCCGCCTCGACCGTAGCGAGCAGTTCGCGATGGTCGCGGCGAGGGAGGCCTGGCAGGACGCCGGTTCGCCCGAGGTGGCGCCCGAGCGCCTCGGCGTCGTGGTCTCCAGCGGCATCGGCGGCATCACGACGACGCTGGCCGCGTACGACACCTGGAAGGAGCGCGGCTGGAACCGGCTGTCGCCCTTCACGGTGCCGATGCTCATGCCCAACGGGCCCGCCGCCTGGATCGGCCTCGACCGGGGCGCCCAGGCCGGCGTGCACGCCACCGTCTCCGCCTGCGCGTCGGGCGCCGAGGCGATCGGCTACGCGATGGACATGATCAGGGCCGGCCGGGCCGACGTGGTGATCGCCGGTGGCACCGAGGCCGCCATCCACGGGCTCAACATCGCCGCCTTCGCCGCCGCCAGGGCCATGTCCACCCGCAACGACGACCCGCAGGGCGCCTCCAGGCCGTGGGACCGCGACCGTGACGGGTTCGTGCTCGGCGAGGGCGCCGGCATCGTGGTGCTGGAGTCCGAGGAGCACGCCAAGGCGCGCGGCGCGCGGATCTACGCCGTCGCCGCGGGCGTCGGCTACTCCGCCGACTCCCACCACATCACCCAGCCCGAGCCCGAGGGCCGGGGCATCATCATGGCGATGACGCAGGCGCTGACCGACGCGGGCCTGTCCGGCCAGGACGTCAAGCACGTCAACGCGCACGCCACCTCCACCCCCGCGGGGGACGTCGGCGAGGTGCAGGCGGTGGCCAAGGCCATCGGCACCCACCCGCTCGTCACCTCCACCAAGTCCATGACCGGGCACCTGCTCGGCGGCGCCGGCGGCATCGAGTCCGTCTTCGTGATCAAGGCGCTGCAGGAGCGGATCGTCCCCGCCACGATCAACCTCGACAACCTTGACGACGGCATCGAGGTGGACGTCGTCTACGGCGGCAACCGCGCCCTGCCGCAAGGTGACATCGCCGCCGTCAACAACTCGTTCGGGTTCGGCGGACACAACGTGACCGTCGTGTTCAAGGGGGCTTAAATGACCGTACTGGACAACAGGGTGGTGACCGAGGGCTCCGATGAGGAGCCCGCGGATCCCCGTGATCCAGTCGTCCGTCTGAACGCGCTGCTCGACGAGGGCTCGCTGCGGTTCCTCACCTCCGAAGACAAGAGCGGCGTACTCGCCGCCATGGGCCGCGTCGAGGGTGTTCCCGTCGTCGCCTTCTGCAGTGACGCCCGCTTCCAGGGCGGCGCGATGGGCAGCGAGGGCTGCGAGCACATCGTGCACGCCTACGACGTGGCCGTCCGCGAACGGGTGCCGGTGATCGGAATCTGGCACTCCGGCGGTGCGCGACTCGCCGAAGGCGTCGAGTCGCTGCACGCCGTCGGCCGGGTGTTCGCCGCCATGACGAAGGCGTCCGGCGTCGTGCCGCAGATCTCCGTGGTCGTCGGCCCCGCCGCCGGCGGCGCCGCGTACGGTCCCGCGCTCACCGACCTGGTCATCCTGGCCGACACCGGCCGCATCTTCGTCACGGGCCCCGACGTGGTCCGCAGCGTCACCGGCGAGAACGTCGACAGCGCCGCCCTGGGCGGCCCCGAGCCGCACAGCAAGCGCAGCGGCGTCGTGCACGTCATCACCAAGTCCGAGACGGACGCCTACGTCAAGGCGCGCCAGCTCGCCACGCTGCTCGGCCACCAGGGCAGGGTGCGCACAGGAGAGATCGAGGAAGTCGACTTCTCCACGCTGCTGCCCGAGTCCGCGCGCCGCGCATACGACGTCAAGCCGCTGGTCAACGGCCTGCTCGACGAGCCTGGCATCGAGCTGCACCCCAAGTGGGCACCGAACATCGTCACGTCGCTCGGCCGCCTCGGTGGCCGGACGGTCGGTGTGATCGCCAACAACCCGATGCGGCTGGGCGGCTGCCTCGACGCCACGTCCGCCGAGAAAGCTGCCCGCTTCGTACGTATGTGTGACGCTTTCGGAGTGCCATTGGTTGTCCTCGTGGACGTTCCCGGTTATCTGCCGGGCGTCGGGCAGGAGCACGACGGCGTGGTCCGGCGCGGGGCCAAGCTGCTGCACGCCTTCGCCGAGGCGTCGGTGCCGCGGATCACGCTGGTCACGCGCAAGGCGTACGGCGGGGCCTACATCGCCATGAACTCCCGCGCGCTGGGCGCCACCAAGGTGTTCGCCTGGCCGACGACCGAGGTCGCGGTCATGGGCCCGGTGGCCGCGGTGCGCATTCTCAAGCGGCGCGAGCTGGCGGCCGCGCCCGAGGAGGAGCGCGCCGAGCTGGAGCAGCGCCTGGCCGATGAGCACGAGAAGCTCGCCGGCGGCCTGTCCAGGGCGCAGGAGCTGGGCGTCATCGACGAGGTGATCAAGCCGGAGGAGACCCGCGGCGCGATCGCCAAGGTCCTCGCCCAGGCCACCCCGGCCAGGGGCGCGCACGGCAACATCCCGCTGTAACTCTGCCTAATGCCCAGAGGCCCCGCACCTGCACCGGTGCGGGGCCTCTGGGCGTTTCCACGCCTTTCCATGCCCTCTGGACGTCTTGGGGCCTGCGGGAGCCTCAGGCGGCCCTGGACGGCTTTCCGGGAGGCTCAGACGGCCGCGTGCAGCCAGCGGACGGGCGCGCCGTCGCCCGCGTACCTGAACGGCTCCAGCTCCTCGTCCCACGGTCTGCCGAGCAGCTTGTCCAGCTCGTCCTCCAGCACACAGCGCCCTTGGGCGGCCATCATCATGGAGGTGCGCAGCCGGTCTTCCGGGATCATGATGTCGCCGGCGACGCCGATGACCGCGGTGTAGGCGCCGAGCGTCGGTGTATAGGCGTGCCGGGAGCCGTCGACGCCCGGCGATGCGTCCTCGGTGATCTCGAACCTGAGGCGCTGCCAGCCCATGAGTGACGAGGCGATGGCCGCGGCGATGCCCGCCCGGCCCTCCCACTCCGCCTGTGCGCGCACAACGTTGGGCGCGGCGGGTTGCGGAGTCCACGTCAGATCTACGGGCACGCCAAGGACACCCGCGACTGCCCATTCGATGTGAGGGCACAGCGCGGGCTGAGCCGAGTGGACGTAAAGGACGCCACGAGCAGACACCGGACCTCCCGTTTCGGTACGAGGTGCGCCTTCCCCAACGGCCTCGTCCTGGGATGATCACAAGTGACTAGGGAGAGACTACCGTCGGTCGCCACCCGGCACCAGAGGGGGCCCATACCAAGTTGGTGCGGAAGTGGCACGTGACAGTTCGGCGAGCGGGGAAAGATACCCGCTCATGGAACTCCAATCAGTCGGCGACGCCTTCATCCGGCCAGGTCAGGTCCTGACCGACCGGTCGGCGCTCTCCGCCGTGTCACGCTGGACCCAGGCGGTCTCGGAGGCGGACGGCGTCTGCGTCGTCCACCTGTCGGCCGACGCCGACCCCTGCGCGGTCACGGCGGAGCTGCGTGAGCAAGGTCTCAGGGCGTCGCCCAACCACGTGCTCCGCGGCCAGCCGCTGTTCTTCGGCGGGCCGGCGTCCAGGCCCTTCCCCACGCCGCCCGTCGGCTTCAAACCGGGCAGGTCCCGCACGGACGTGGTCGTGGGGCTCCTCGACACGGGCGTCGCCAAGCACCCGTGGTGGTCGGGCACCGACTGGTACGCCCGCCTCGGCCCCGAGCAGGCCGACGCGCAGGAGGGGGCCCAGGCGGGCCACGGGACGTTCATCGCGGGCCTGCTGGCGCGCCGGGCGCCCGGCGCGACGCTGCGCGTGAGCCGGGTGCTCGACGGCGACGGGCTGACCGACGAGGCGACCGTGGTGCGCGCGCTCCACCGCATGCGCGAACGTCCCCCGGACGTGCTCAACCTGTCCTTCGGCGGCCACTCCTTCGACGACCGGCCGCCCCCGCTGCTGTCCGACGCCATCGCCGGGCTGACCGGCACGGTGGCGGTGGCCTGCGCCGGCAACACCGCCTCCGACCGCCCGTTCTGGCCCGCGGCCCTCCCCTGCGCCGTGGGCGTGGCGGCCGTCGACTCCACCGAGCGGCGCAGGGCGCCCTTCTCCGGATACGGCACCTGGGTGGACGCCTGCGCCCGCGGCGACTGGCTGGCCAGCAGCTTCCTGGACTCAGGCGAGTTCGCCGGCTACGCGACGTGGAGCGGCACGTCGTTCGCCACCGCGCTGGTGGCCGGGACCATCGCCGACGCGGCCAGGCACGAGCCGGCCAAGGAGGCGGCCAAGCGGCTCCTTGACTCGGAGGAGACCCGGCAAATTCCCGATCTGGGAGTTCTCGTCCCGGCGAGTCTGTAGAGTTTACGCTCAGTCCTCAGGCAATCACGAGGAGGCATGATCGCCTTCCCGTGCCGGACGAAGGGAGGCCGCATTGCTCGATCCACGTGATCCAGCGGAGCTGCTCGTAGCCGCGGCCGACGGCGACCGATCGGCCTGGGAGACACTCGAGGCCAGGTTCGGGCCGCGCATGTGGGCCGTGGCCCGCGCGTGCGGCCTGAGCCACTCCGACGCGGCCGACGCCGTCCAGGGCTCCTGGCTGCGCCTGCTCCAGCATCTCCGCAGCATCAGGGAGCCGGCGAGAGTGGGCGGCTGGCTCGCGACCACCGTGCGCCACGAGGCTCTTCTGCTCCTGCGCAAGGAGCGCGGCGGAATCGTCTCGTCCGAGGTCGTCGAGGAGCCCGACCCCGCGTCTGCCGTCCTGGAGGCCGACGACCGGCGCCTGCTCTGGAAGACGGTCTCCACCCTGCACGAGCCGTGCCGCACACTCCTTCAGCTGGTCGCGATCGATCTCGGGAGTCAGCAGATGGCGACGCGGCTCGGATTGCCCATCGGCAGCGTCGGCCCGACCCGGGCACGCTGTCTGGAAAAACTGCGCACTCTGATCTCAATACAGGAGACGGCGCAATGATCAACGACGAATACTTCCTGGCGGCCCTCCGGCTCGCCGCGGGGAACGATCCGATGCCCAGTCACGTGTCCGCCGCCGCACGTGACGTCTACGGGCTCCGGGTTCCACGGGCGGTCACGGCCAACCCGGCCGAGTGCGCCGCGATCCGCGGCGTGCGTGACGACGACGGGTCCCACCTGGTGCGGTTCATCGCCGCCGGCCTCACCTTCGACCTGGAGGTGACGGTGGGCGACGGGCTCATCGACGTCGCGGGACAGGTCTTCCCCTACCCGGGAGAAGGCGCCCTCGTCGATGTGCGCACCCCTCATCTGACCCTCACCAGGCGCATCGCCCACACCGGCCACTTCGCCGCGACCGGCCTGCCTCCTGGCTGGCTCAGCGTCGTGTGCCACCGCCCGGGTCACGCGCCCGTACAGACCAGATGGGTACGCATCCGGCCCTGACCGCGCGCACCGGTTCAGCTTCCACCTCGTGCGCCCTCCCGGACCGGTGGGCGCGCATCCGGCCCCGACTCTGTCACCGACCGGCTGGGGGAGCCGCGCCCTCCCCCCTGCCGTCTCCACCAAGGCCCTCCATGAGCGCAACATCGTCATCGTCCTGGGACCTCGACCCGCTCATCGCAGCAGCCGAGGCCGCCATGATCCGCGCCTTGGTCGACCCCGACCAGGCCCTGCACGCCGGCCGCGTCGTGCTCGCGGCGGCCCGCCGCGCCCGCGCCCCGGAAGCCGAGGTCATGTCGCTCAGAGCGATGGCGCTGGCCGCCCGCGAGCTGGGCGATCTGCACGGCGCGGAACGCCTGCTCCGCGAGGCCATCGGCACCGTGGGCGCGCCCCCGCACCGGCTGGCCCAGGCGCGGCTCTCCCTCGTCACCGTACGCACCGAGCGCGGCCATCCCCTGCAGGCCCTGCGCGTGGCCGCCCTGGCCTGGGCCTACCTGCCCCCGCTCGACCGCGCCAAGCTCGACACCCAGCGCGCCGTCGCCCTGGCCCATCTCGGCCGCCACCAGGAGGCCATCGCCTCCTGCGACCGGGCGCTGCGGGCCCTGGTGTCCGCGCCCGGCACCATCGACGACCGCAGGTTCCTGGCGGGCGGGCTGCTCAACCGCGGGCTCGTCCACTCCTACCGCGGCGACTGGGACGCCGCCATGCGCGACCTGACGGCCTGCCTGCAGATCGCCGGGCACGCCGGGCTGCGGCACCTGGCCCGCCTGGCCGCCGCCAACCTGCCCTTCCTCGCGGTCCGGCGCGGCGACATCGCGGGAGCGTTCAAGCACTACCGGGAGGCCGAGGACACGCTGTTCGGCTACCCGGAGCGGATGGCCACGATGCGGGCCGACTTCGCCGGCGCGCTGCTGGCCGCCCACCTCCCCGGCGAGGCCAGGGTCATGTTGAGCCTGGCCGTACCCGATCTGGAGGCGTCGGGCGCGCACGTGGCGCTGGCGGAGGCGCGCCTGAAGCTGGCCCAGGTGGAGCTGCTCACCGGCGACCCGCACCGGGCCCGCCAGGTGGCCGAGCAGGCGGCGGCCGAACTGGCCGCGCAGGACCGTGCGTCGTGGCTGCCGCTGGCCAGGGAGGTGCTGCTGCGCTCCCGCCTGGCGCTCGAACCGACGACGCCGGCGCTGATCACCGAGCTGATCGCGTGCGCCGACGAGCTGGAGGACGGCGTCGCGAACCTGGCGGGGGCGGCGGCCCTGCGGCTGGCGGCGGCCGAGGCGGCGCTCGCCGTGGACGACCACCCGACGGCCTCCGCGCAGCTCGCCAGGCTGACCCGGCACGCGCAGCGGTCGGAGCGGTGGATGCCGGCCGGTACCCGGCTCACCTCCCTGGCCTCGGAGCTGCAGGCCAGGAAGCTGGCGCGGACCACGCAGATCCCCGTGCCGGTGCGGCAGCACGCGCTGGCGCTGGAGGCGGCGCTCCAGGAGGACGTCACAGGCGCGTTCCGCGCGGTCAACGACGGGCTGGCGGACGTGGGCAAGCGGGTGGAGACGTTCGACGACCCGTCGTTGCGCGCCCATGCGGCCAGGGCCGGCGAGCGGCTGGCGGCGTTCGGGCTGGGGCTGGCGGTGCGGGACGGGTGCGCGGGAGAGGTGTTCGAGTGGGCTGAGCGGTGGCGTGCGGTCGCGGCGCCCGCGCACGCCTGCGCGCCCGTTGAGCCCGAACGGATGCGGGCCGAGCTGGGGCGGGGGGCTCTGGTGGAGTTCGTGGCGGGCGAGGGCACGCTGCTGGCCGTGCTGATCACGGCGGAACGGCTCCTGGTACGGCACCTCGGCGACCTGGTCCCGGTCAAGGAGGCGATCATCCGGCTGCGTTACTCGCTGCGCAGGCAGGGCGACGCGGCGGGGATCGAGGCGGCGGCCGCCGAGCTCGAACGCCTGCTGTTGCGCCCGCTGCTGTCCCATCTCGGTGACCGGCCGCTCGTCGTGGTGCCCGTGGGAGCGCTCCACACGCTGCCGTGGGGGGCGCTGCCGTGCCTGCGCGAACGCCCGGTGAGCGTGACCGCCAGCGCGGCCGCCTGGGTGCGGGCCAGGGAACGCGGGGGCCGCGGGCGGCGGACGCCCCTGGTGGTGGCCGCCGCCGGTCCCGGGCTGTCGCACGCGCACGCGGAGGTCGCGCACGTGCTGGCCTGCCATCCGGGCGGGCGGGAGGCGCCCGGGCGGACGGAGGCGGTGCTGGAGGCGCTGGAGGTGGCCGACGTGCTGCATCTGGCGGCGCACGGGGTGTTCCACGCCCGTAGCCCGCTGGTGTCCGGGATCACGCTGGAGGACCGGTCTCTGATGGCGTACGACCTGCTGAACGTGTCGCGCTCGGCCGGGCTGGTGGTGCTGTCCGCGTGCAACTCCGGGATGTCCAGGACACCGATGGAGGGGGCGCCGCTGGGGCTGCCGGGGACGTTCCTGTCCAAGGGGACGTCGTGCGTGGTCGCGGGCATGGTGCCGGTGCGGGATGAGGCGGCCCGGGTGGTGATGGGCATGTTCCACGAGCTCATCGCGGCGGGTCAGCCGCCGGACGCGGCGCTGGCGTGCGCCGCGGCCAAGACGGGCGTGATCGAGTTCACCTGCTTCGGCGCCGGCAACCTGCCCCTCTACTAGACGGCGTGGTCGTACCGGCGCTCGCTTGATGCGGGGCTGATGTTGTACGGGTGCTCGCGTGATGCGGGCTGATGTCGTACCGGCGCTTGTGTGGTGCGGGGCCGGTGCTCAGCCGGTGGCGACGGGTCTTGTGGGGTCGGCGACCCAGTGGGACCAGGAGCCCACGTAGAGTGCGGCGGGCCGGCCCGCCAGCTCCAGCGCCAGCACCTGGTGGGCGGCCGTCACGCCGGAGCCGCAGTAGGCGCCGGTCCGGACCCCTTCGCCGACGCCCAGCGCCGCGAACCGGGCCCGGAGCGCGGCCGGGTCGAGGAACCGGCCGTCGGGGCCGACGTTCTCCGTCGTCGGTGCGCTGACGGCCCCGGGAACGTGCCCGGCGACCGGATCGATCGGCTCCACCTCGCCCCGGTAGCGCGCGGCGGCCCTGGCGTCGAGCAGCACGCCGTGGGACGGCAGCGCCGCCGCCTCGTCGGCCGTGAGCACCGGCATCCCGCCCGGTCGCGCGGTGAAGTCGCCCTCCTGCGGGGGCGCGTCGGGTGAGCCCTTCGTCGTCGGCAGCCCCGCCTCCGTCCACGCGGCCAGCCCGCCGTCGAGCACGCGTACGTCCTGGTGGCCGAAGTAGCGCAGCGCCCACCAGGCCCGGGCGGCGATCGTGGACCCGGTGTCGTCATAGACCACCACGGGCTGCCCGTCCGACACCCCCAGCCGCCGCATCGCGCTCTCGAACGCGTCCGCCGCCGGCAGCGGATGCCGCCCGCCCGCGCCGGGCGGGGCCGCGAGGTCGGCGTCCACGTCGCAGTAGACGGCGCCCTCGATGTGCCCCTCGCGATAGAGCTCCACCCCAGGCGGCCCGCCGAGCCGCTGACGGATGTCGAGCACCCGCACGTCCTCCAGGGCGGCCAGCTCGGCCGGGGTGATCAGCGGGCTCGTCACGTGTGTACCTCCAGGAGCGGGACGTTCTGCTCGGCCTCCGTCAGCGAACCGTGATATCCGGTGAACAGAGCCTCGATCCGATGGGCCTTGGGCGCGGTGATGGCAAGGTCGGCGTAGGGGACGGCGACGACGTCGCCGATGCGTTCGAGCCAGGCGTCGTGCACCCGGGGCCCGAACCAGCCCGACTCGACCGCCTCCTGCCTGGACACTACCCAGGCCTTCCCGTGCAGGGTCGCGCGCCACGCCTCAAGGACCTGCTTCGCGGCTCCCGGCTGGGTGTAGACGTGCCTGGCCCGGGCCTCACCGCCGAGCAGCGCCACCCCTTCGACCAGCTCGGGAACGCTCTCGGCGTCGATCTTCTCGGTGGCGTTGACCATGCCGTGATCGGCGGTGACGTAGAGGGCGGCGCCCGGAGGCAGCCCCTCGGCGAGCCGCTGCGCCATGTCGTCCACGATGCCGAGGTGCCGCAGCCACTCGTCGCTGCCCCAGCCGACCATGTGGCCGGCCGCGTCCAGGTCCCCGTAGTAGACGGTGACGTGCGCACGGGGCGCCCGCATCGACTCGTGAACCCGGGCGACGCGCTCGTCCACGGTCTCCGCGGCCGCGTAGCGCACGCCCCGGTAGACGGCCCTGGTCAGCCCGCTGCCCTCGAACTCGGCGGGGGCGACGTAGACGGAGTCGATCCCGGCCTGGGCGGCGCGCTGGTAGACGGTGGTGGCGGGCTGCCACTCGTCGGGGTCCATCGCCGCCAGGCCGTCGGGGAGCCGCCAGCGCAGGCAGTTGAACAGGTGCCCGGTGCCCGGCACGGCCAGCATCAGCCCCACCATGCCGTGCTCGCCCGGCGTCAGGCCCGTGCCCAGCGAGCACAGGCTCGTGACGGTGGTGGAGGGGAACCCGGCGGTGAGCGTCCGGCCGGCCAGCCCGGCCAGGAAGGGGGCGGCATCGGCATGGGCGCGCAGCAGCTCGGCGCCGAGGCCGTCGACCAGGAACAGGCAGACGCGCTCGGCGGGTCGCAGGGCGAGCGGGTTGGGCTCGCGCAGGCCCAGCGCCGCCAGCAGCGAACCGGGGAGATCCGCCAGCGTCCCGCCGCCATACCCAGGCACCAGCATGCCCTCATCCTAGCCGCCGATCAACCGCCCCATCCTTGCGTCACGGCCGCCTGTTTACCCCATCCTCCCGCGCCTGTTCACCCCCCTTCTTCCGCGCCTGGTTACCCCTTTCTTCCGTTACGGCTGCGCCCGGTTACCCGCACTCGCCGTCGCTGGTCTCCCTCTGTCATGGCCGGTCGTGAAGGCTCACGGGGTGCGCGCCGTTACGAGCGCACAGTTGAGCGGGTTCTTCGCCGACTTGTGGACCATCGGCTTCGCACCCGAACCCGCACCTGCGCAGAGGGGGTGTCGGTGTGGGGGTTGTGTCCTGGGAGCAGGCCTTCTCGCCTTCGCCGCGTGCTTCAGCGGCTCAGGGCGTTGGACCCTGGAGGGCTTCGTGACGCGCCTTGGCGGCCCCGGGCGGCCGCGTGGGAGGGATGCGGAGGGCGGCGACGTGCTGATCGTGGCGGCCGGGGTCGGTCTCCTGGTGGCACGTGCGGGAGGGCTGCCGGCTGAGGTCAGGAGGTGGCGCGGGCCGTGGCTTCGGAGAGGGCCTTGGCGAAGGACAGGACGTGGGTGACCGCCTCAGGACCGTCGGCCGCCTCGCTGACCCTGAGTGACAGGTCGTCGGCGGTGATCGCGCCGGTGTAGCCGTGGTCGGCCTCGCAGTTTTCGTCGCCGCACGTGGCCGGCTCCAGGTCCACGTGGGAGATGGCGCCCCAGCCGATCGTGAGCGTCGCCTCCGTGGGAGGGACGCCGGGGACGTAGGAGGCGGGATCGGGCACCACGCGGGTGACGGCGACCGACTGGACACGGCTCAGGCGCACGGCCTCCGTGGTCGTGGAGGCGTGAGACGTCGAGACGCCCTCCACCGCGGGATGCTCGTCGGTGTGGCAGACCAGCAGCCGCGTCGTCGACAGCACCAGGACTGTGACGTGCCTGCGGACCTCCATGGCAGGATCGAAGGTGGCCTCGTGATGGACCACGAACGCGGTCACAGCCTCCTTACCCAGCGCGGATTCGACCGCATCGGTGACGAGGTCGGGGTAGTAGCCGCTGCGCTCGATCGCTTCACGCAGGCCCGCGGCTGAGATTCGGGTTTCCCTCATGGCTCCATCCTGCCAGGACCGGGCAGTGCACTCACCCGCCGGATATAACGCTCTATAACGTCTTTTATTCGCTCATCACGGTGCACATAGGTTCACTTCATTCGCTGAGAGCGAATCAGGAAAGCCTGCGTGGTCCGCCGTCCAGCCGGGGTCCCGCCGGAGTGCGCAGGGTGGCCCTGGCGCCGAGGACGATGACGCTCGACTCGCCCACGAGGACCTGGTCCAGGTCGAGGCGGGCCAGCTCCGGCAGGTCGTTCGCGAGGCGGCCGACGCGTACGAGGAGGTCTTCCAACGCGTCCACCGCCACGGGCGGGTAGCCGTACTCGCCGAAGAGCAGCGGAGCCGCCCGTACGGAACGCACCAGGGCGGCGGCGTCCTCCCCGGTCAGCGGCGCGAGGCGGAAACCCTGGTCGAGCAGGAGGCGCGCGGTCACCTCGCCGAGCCCGAACGAGACCACCGGACCGAACGCCGGGTCCTCGATCACGCCCACCACGGTCGGCACGGCCGGCTGCGGCGCCATGCGCTGGACCGCCAGCTCGACCTCCTCCCCGAGCTGGTCGGCGAACCCGGCGTACGCGTGGCACACCATCTCCGGGCCGGTCAGCCCCAGCCGGACGGTGCCCGCGCGGCGCGAGGCTCCCGGGCCGGCCACCTTGAGCACCACGGGCCAGCCGAGCCGTTCGGCGGCGGCGACGGCCTCGTCGGGTGAGCGCACCACCTCGGACGGCCAGACGGTCAGGCCGTAGCAGGACAGGAGCTCGGTGGCGTCGATCTCGACCGGCGGCCCCGGCTCCGCGAACACACTCGACACCCCGTTGGTGGCGGGGTCGGAGGCAGCCGCTGGACCGGAGGCTGGGGTCGAGGCGGGCGCCTGGGCGGAGGCTGAGGTCGGCGCAGAGGCGGTCGGCGGGTTGCTGGGGTCGGGTGTGGAGGCGGCGGGCGCGGGTGAGGGGTCCGCAGGGCCGGGTGACGGGTGTGCGGAGGTGTCCTGGGGGTCGGCGGGCGTCGTTGCCTGGGCGGCGGGGGCACTGGACAAGGTGGTGTGGACCAGGGCCCGGGCGCGGTCGGTGTCGAGGTCGTCGAGCTCGGGCGGCGGCACCGCCGGGTGTGCGCGCCACGTCGCGTAGCGGACCACGTGGGCGAGGGCTCGTACCGCTTCCTCCGGCGCCGCGTACGACGGGATGGAGCCGCGCGACGGCGTCGCGCCCGAGGTGGCGGTGGACGTCGATCGGACGCGCAGGGCCGGGTGCATGCCCAGATGCCCGCGGAACGTCGTGAGCACCGGCTTGTCGGCGTCCATCGAGGCGCGCAGCAGCTCGGCGGCCACCTCGTCCGTCTTGCCGGGGATCGGCGGCATGTAGATCACGACGGCGGCGTCCACGTCGGCGGAGGACAGCTCGCCGGCCAGCGCCGTACCGTATTCGGCGGGCCCGGCGGCCGCGCCCAGGTTGACGGGCGGCCGGGGCTCCAGCCCCGCGGCGAGGCAGGCGTCGGCGGCGAGCAGGCCGAGCGCGTCGGAGTTCGTCACGACCGCGACCCGGGGGCCGGCCGGCAGCGGCTGGTAGGCCAGGAGCTGGCCCACGTCGAAGAGCTGGATGAGGTCGTCGACCCTGATCAGGCCCGCCTGCGCGAAGAGCGAGCTGATCGCCGAGTCGGGCAGCCCGAGCTCCTCCGCCGAGTGCCCGGCCGGGGTGCCGCCGCTCTTGACCACCACGATGGGCTTGCTGCGCGCGGTGCGCCTGGCCAGCCGGGTGAACTTGCGCGGATTGCCCAAGGACTCCAGGTAGAGCAGGATCACCTCGGTCGAGTCGTCCTCCTCCCAGTATTGGAGCAGGTCGTTGCCCGACACGTCGGCCCTGTTGCCCGCGGAGACGAACGACGAGATGCCCATGCCGCGCTGGGCGACCCGCTGCAGCAGCGCGGTGCCGAGCGCGCCCGACTGGCTGAAGAAGCCCACCTTGCCCCTGCCCGGCACGGTGGCGGCGAGGGTGGCGTTGAGCTTGACGGCCGGATCGGTGTTGGCGATGCCGAGGCAGTTGGGGCCCACGACGCGCAGGCCGTAGGAGCGGGCGAGGCGGGCCAGCTCGTCCTGCCTGGCCCGGCCCTGCGCGCCGGTCTCGCGGAACCCGGAGGAGACCACGATCAGCCCGTGGACGCCCTTCTCCGCGCATTCCTTGACCACGTCGATCACGCTCTCGGCGGGCACGGCGACCACGGCCAGGTCCACGTCACCGTCGATCGCGGTCACGCTCGGGTAGGCCCGCACGCCCGCCACCGCCCGCACCTCGCGGTGCACCGGGTAGACGGGGCCGGTGAAGTCGGCGGCCAGCAGGTTGCGGAGGACGGTCTGGCCGACGCCGCCCGGCTCGCGCGAGGCGCCGACGACCGCGACCGAGCCGGGGGCGAGCAGCCTGGCGATGGATCTGGACTCGGCCCGGTGCTCGCGGGCGGCCGTCACCTCGGCGGAGGTGTCGGTGGGGGTGAGGTCGAGCGTCATGCGTACGACGCCGTCCTCGAACTGGCTCTGGGCCGTGTAACCGGCCTGGCGCAGCAGGCCCGTCATCCGCATGTTGGCGGGCAGGACGTCGGCGATGAAGCGTTCGATGCCGCGCTCGCGGGCCGTGGCCGCCAGGTGCTCCAGGAGCACGGAGGCCACTCCCCTGCCCTGGTGCGCGTCCTCGACGAGGAAGGCCACCTCGGCCTCGCCGGGCCCGGTGCGGTCGTAGCGGATCACCGCCACCATCTCGGTGCCGAGGGTGGCGATCAGCGCGACCCTGTTGACGTAGTCGACGTTCGTGAACCGCGTGACTTCCTTGTCGGACAGCCGGGGCCGCGGCCCGAAGAACCGGAAATAGATCGACTCGTCGGACAGGCGCGAGTAGAACGAACGGAGGCGATCCGCGTCGGCGGGCCTGATCGGGCGGACGTGCGCGGTGCCACCGTCGGCCAGGACGACATCGGCCTCCCAGTGGGCCGGATATTGTGCCTCCACAGTGTTGAGCGTAAACCCGCATCCCAAATGCCAAGACCCAGGGGGCCTGTTGGGCAACGCTTGTGCATCGACTGCTGCCCGGTGTGATGGGTCCGCCCCACGGGCAGCCCGGAAGCTGTTAGTTTTGCCGTGGCCAGGCTCGTTCTGAAGGCAGCAAGGTGGTGACATCATGACGCGGGTCGTCGTGGTGGGCGATCTCATGACCGACGCGGTCGCTCGCGCCCGTTATGCACTCGCCAGGGCGAGCGACACCCCGGCGATCGTGACCATGCACGGCGGCGGTTCCGGGGCGAACATCGCCTCGTGGCTCGCCGTCGAGGGTGCCGAGGTGGCCTTCATCGGCCGCAGAGGCGCCGACATCACGGGGCGCAACCGCGACATGGAGCTGATGGGCTACGGCGTGGACGCCCGGCTCGTCATGGATCCCGAGCGGCCGACCGGCACCTGCGTGGTGCTCGTCACGCACAAGGGTGAGCGCACGATGCTCTCCGACCCGGGCGCCAACGCGGCGCTGTCGCCGGAGGACCTGCCGCGTGACCTGTTCACGTCCGGCACGCATCTGCACCTGTCGGGTTACACACTGATCAACGAGGGCTCGCGTGACGCGGGTCTCGCGGCACTGGAGATGGCACGCCACAACGGGATGTCGATCTCCGTCGACTGCGCGTCGTCCGCGCCGCTGGACCGCACGGGAGCGGAGCCGTTCCTGGAGTGGACCAACGGGGTCAAGCTGCTGTTCGCCAACATCGATCAGGCGAAGGTGCTGACCGGGCGCGATGACGCCG
The DNA here is from genome assembly GCF_039539705.1 of Nonomuraea rosea. Taxonomy (NCBI): domain Bacteria; kingdom Bacillati; phylum Actinomycetota; class Actinomycetes; order Streptosporangiales; family Streptosporangiaceae; genus Nonomuraea; species Nonomuraea rosea. The sequence continues at coordinate 79,615 of NZ_BAABDQ010000037.1, forward strand.
AGGCCGCCGCGAAGGTGCTGACGGCGTGGTTCCCGCAGGTCGTGATCAAGATGACCGCCGAGGGCGCGCTGTGGTTCAGCAACGGCCGGCCCGAGCCTGTGCACGTGGCCGCCGAGCCGGTTGACAAGATCGTGGACGGGACGGGCGCGGGTGACGCGTTCTCCGCCGGGTTCCTGCCGCCGTGGCTCGAAGGCAAGCCGCCGGCCGAGGCGCTGGCCTCCGGTTGCCGGCTGGCCGCGAAGGCGATCATGCACCTGGGTGCCCGTCCTCCGTTCTAAGGACCGCCGCGAAAGTGGATCACTCGGGTGATCCGCTTTCGCGATGATCTGGCGACCCCTGAACGTGCTCAGGTGGTAGATACGGGTGATGAACGAGCCGGCCGCTGACGTGGTTCAGCCTGCGATGCTCCGGCGTCCCGTGGATCCTGCCCGTTACGGGGGCGTGGTCCGGCCGGACAAGACCGTGCGGTGGGCGGCGGACGAGCTCGATCAGGTCAGACAGCTGCGTGGGCGACCTCCGGACGCGTGGCCGACGTCGGCCGCCCTGCCCGAGTCGCTGGACCGGCTCGCCGGGTGGCTGACCGAGCTGGGCTGGGACGATCTCGCCTGTCTGGCGCGCAGGGAAGAGCTGGCGGTCTATCGGACGTTGCCGGGGCCTGGCCCGTTCACCGGCCGGATCGTCCGCGCCTTGATCGCGTTACGCGGCAGCCTCATGGAGTGCGGGCGGCATGAGGAAGCACTCGAAGTGGTCGAGGAGCTCCTACGGCTGACGGAAACCGGCCGGGCCGCGCAGGCGGAGGCCCCGGACGCGCGCTACTGGCGGACGCTGCTCCTCGCGAGACTCGGCCGCGACCAGGAGGCGGTGGAGTCCGCGGCCGAGGCGGTGGCAGAGCTCCGCGAACGGCTGCGGCGCGCCGGGGCCACGTCGGTGGGCTTCGAGCTCATCCACGCGCTGACCGCCCACGCGGATCGGCTGGACCAGGTGGGCCGCGTCGCCGAAGCCGCCGAAATGAGCGCCGAGGTCATGGCGGCTTGGTGGAAACAGGCCGGCTCGACGATTCAGTTCCTCCATGCGCTGGACCTGTGCAGCGAACGGCTCGTCCGGAGCGGCCGGCCCGAACAGGCGCGCGCGTGCATCGTCGAAGCGATGACAAAGCTGCTTCGCCGCGAGCGTGACACGTCCCACGCCAGGGTCTGGCACAACCTCGGCGTCCGCCTGCTCGCGCTGGGGGCGGCGGAGGCGGCGCTGACCGCCGGGGAGGAGGCGGTGCGGCTCTATCGCGACAGGGCGTGCGCCCATCGGGAGCGGCACCGGGAGCTGCGGGCGGAGGACGACTGGGACGACGATCACCGCTACTCCGAGGCGTACCTGCTCAAGCGGCGGCGCGAGGAGCTGAGATCCTCGCGGAAGGAGGTGCGTCGAGCCGAGCAGGACCTGTACGACGCCCTGCTCGCCCTGAGCGCCTGCCTGCGACAGGCCGGCCGCCTCGACGATGCGGCGGCGGCCGGCGCCGAAGCCGCCGCTCTCCTCGGCTAGTGACCTTCCGAGCGGAACGTGCGGCGCTATCGTGGGACATGTCATGAAATGGCGCGCCGGATAAGCCTGAATGAGGAGCCGGATGCAGGGCGTGCGTCCCTTGAGGCCAGGCGACCCTGCGTCGGTTGGCCCCTACGAGGTCGTCGGCTTTCTCGGCGAGGGCGGTCAGGGCAGCGTCTATCTGGGCGTCTCCCCCTCCGGCGAGCAGGTCGCGATCAAGCTGCTGCACGCCCGGTTCGCCGAGGACGAGCAGGCCGTACGCCGCTTCCGCCGCGAGGCCGAGGCGGCGCGGCGGGTGGCGGAGTTCTGTACGGCGCGGGTGCTCGAAGTCGGGACCGTGCACGATCAGCCCTACATCGTGGGCGAGTACGTGGACGGGCCCTCCTTGCAGGACCACGTCGCCAAGGACGGTCCGGTGCGTGGCGCGTCGTTGATGCGGCTGGCGATCACCACGGCGACGGCACTGGTCGCCATCCACGGGGCCGGGGTGGTGCATCGGGACTTCAAGCCCAACAACGTGCTGCTGGGGCCGGACGGGCCCAGGGTGATCGACTTCGGGATCGCGCGGGCGCTCGATCTCAGCCAGAGCATGACGACCGGGATCGTGGGGACGCCGGCGTTCATGGCTCCCGAGCAGTTTCTCGGGGAGGCGTCGCCGGCCAGCGATGTGTTCGCCTGGGCGGGGACCATGGTGTTCGCGGCCACGGGACGGGGGGCGTTCGGGCAGGGGGCGCTTCCTGTGGTGATGCATCGGATCCTCAACCTCGATCCCGATTTGTCGGGCGTGCCCGGGGAGCTGGCGCCGCTGCTGTGGGCCTCGCTGGCCAAGGATCATCGCTATCGGCCCACGGCTGAGCAGCTGATCCGGGACCTGATCCGAGCCGGCACCGCCCCACCACCGCCCGCTCCGGGACCGGCTGGCGGGAGCGGCGCGCACCCAGCGAGAAGCGGTGCTGGGAGCGGCCCGCACCCGGCGGGAGACGGTGCCGGGAGCGGCCCGCATCCAGCGAGAAGCGGCTCCGGGAGTGGTCCGCATCCGGCGGGAGGCGGCGCCCAAGGCCACTCCGCCGAGCGGGCCGGGGCGCACCCGCGCACGCACGACCGCGCCCGGACACCGTGGCCGGGCAGCGCGCCCAGCCCACAGGCGGGCAACGGCCCCAGTCCGCATGCGGGCGCCGGCTCCCGCCCATGGGCGCCCGCTGGGATGGGGACGCCTGGGCCGGTCGGGGTGGCCACCGTTCCGCCGGTCAAGCGGCTGCGGAAGGCATTGGTCCCGGTCGGCGCGGCGGTCACCGCCCTGACCGTGGGGGCCGCGATCTGGCTGGTCCTCCAGGCCGATCCGCCGTTCGTCCCGTCCCCGAAGCCGACCTCCACCGCAACCCAGGCGGCGGGCGGGTTCGGCGCGGCGGTGGCCGCCGTCGCGAACCCGTCCGCGAAGCGGGGTGGGACCCTGCGCATGGTCTCCACGGCCTCCCTGGAGTCCACCGACCCGGGGAACATGTACCTGCCCGTCTCCGTGAACCTCGTCAGGCTGTACGGACGTTCGCTGACGATGTTCAAGCCGGCTCCGGGAGCCGAAGGCACGAAGGTCGTACCGGATCTGGCCGAGGCACTGGGGGTCCCGGGCGACGGCGGCAAGACCTGGACCTACAAACTGCGACAAGGCGTGAAATATCAGGATGGGACGTCGATCAGCTCCAAGGACGTCAAGCACGCCGTCCTCCGCAGCATGGACGAAGGCCTCGCCAACGGCTCCAGCTACTTCGACCTCCTGCTCGACCTGCCCACCGGCTACAAGGGCGCCCACAAGTCCCCGAACGCGAACACCGACTCGGCCATCACGACGCCCGACGACCGCACGATCGTGTTCCACCTGAAGGCGCCCTACGCCGCGTTCGACCAGGTCGTCCAGCTCCCCGAGACCGTCCCGGTGCCGGCGGCGAAGGACACCGGCGACAAGTACGGCGGCGACGTCGTCTCCTCCGGCCCGTACAAGTTGGAGAGCGTGACCGACACGAAGGTCATGCTCGTGCGCAACGACCAGTGGGACGTCGCGACCGACCCCAACCGCAAGCCGCTCCCCGACCGCTACGAGGTCGAGTACGGGGTGCCCGCGGCCGAGGCCACCAAGCGGCTCACGGGCAGCACGGCCGACGTCGGCCCCAGCCTCCTGCCGGAGGAGACCCCCTCGGTGCTCGGCGACCCGGCGCTCAGGAAGCGGGCGGACGAGCCGCTGACCACCACCGTGCGGATGCTGGCGATCAACCCCGAGGTGCCGCCGTTCGACAACGCCGACTGCCGCCGCGCCGTCGTCCAGGCCCTCGACCTGAACGCCCTGCGCGCAGCCTACGGGACCGACCGGCAGCAGGCCCCCACGTCGCTCCTGCCGCCCACGATCACCGGCCGGCACGAGCCCGACCCGAACCTCAAGCCCGGCGGCGACCCGGCGCTCGCCAGGAAGTCGCTGCAGGCGTGCGGGCACCCGAACGGGTTCGCCGCCACCTACGTCTATCGTGACCTGGCGGCCGAGACCCGCGCGGCCGAGATCGTGCAGGACTCTCTCCACAAGGTGGGCATCGAGATCAAGCTCGAACGCGTCCCGATCGTCGAGTTCCACCGGAGCTACGGCGGCAGCCCGGACTACCTCAAAGAGCACAAGGTGGGCTTGATCGCCAAGAGCTGGGCGCCGGACTGGCCCGATCCTGAGTCGTTCCTGTCGTCGCTCGTGGACAGCAGGCAGATCAACGAGAAGGAATATTCGATCAACGTGAGCGTGCGCGACCCGCGGATCGACGCGCTCATCGACCAGGCCAAGGCTGAGCTCGACCCTACCCGGCGGGCCGGCAAGTGGTCGGAGGTGGAGTCGATGGTGGCGGAGGAGGCCGTGCTGGTCCCGCTGGCCTGGCAGAGCCCCCTCCTGCTCCGCGGCCAGAGGGTCACGAACGTCCACGTGAGCCCGATCTTCGGCACCTACGACCTGCTCACGATGGGCGTCACACCGTAGCGGGCGTCACGAGGTGGTGGCCAGGGCCAGGGGCAGCACGGCCGGGGCGCCCGCGTGGCGCACCAGCGCCGCCGCCAGCGTCATCGTCCACCCCGTGTCGACGCGGTCGTCGATGAGCAGGACGGGCCCGCCGCACTCGGCGATCGCGACGCCCAGGTCCTTGGGCATGGCCAGCGTGCCCCTGATCGCCTGCACCCGCTTGGCGCTGTTGAACTGCTGCCCGGGCGGCCCCGCCCGATAGCCCAGCTCGCCCAGGTAGGTCAGCCGCCCGACCTGGGCGAGCCGCTCCGCGAACCCGCGTACGAGCTGTGGCCGCGTCGCCGACGGCACGTTGACCACGGCGACCGGCCGCTCGCGCCAGTCCCAGGCCGACAGCACCTGCACCACGGCCTTGAACATGTCGTCGGCCATCGGCCCGTCGGCCGCGCCGAACAGCTCGCGCAGCCGGTTGCCCCACCCGATGTCGGTCAGCCGGCCGAGCGCCTTGCCCGGCTCGGCGCCCAGCTCGGCCTTGATCCGCCCGGACAGGTCGGACAGCCCGGTCGGCCACTGCTTGCGGGCCTCGATCTCGACGCCGGGCCTGCTCAGCCGCTCGCGGGCGGTCTCGACCGCCTGGGCGCCGATGTCCGCGGAGCGGTGCCGGCCGGTGCAGTTGTCGCAGCGGCCGCACGGCGTGGCGGTGTCGTCGTCGAGATGCCGGCGCAGGTATTGCTCCCTGCACTCGGAGGTCGTCAGGTAGCCGAGCATGGCCTCCTGCTCGGACCTGCGCTCGGCCGCGATGCGGGTGTAGCGGTCGGTGTCGTAGGCCCAGGGCTCGCCGGTGGCCTCCCAGCCGCCCTTGACCCGCCTGACCGCGCCGTCCACGTCGAGGACCTTGAGCATCATCTCCAGGCGGCTGCGGCTGAGGTCGACGGCGGTCTCCAGCGCGGGGGTGGACATCAGGCCGCGCTCCTCGAGGGTCTGGAGCGTGGTGCGTACGACGGCCTCCGGCGGGAACGCCAGCGAAGCGAAATAAGCCCAGATATCGCGATCCTCGGTGCCGGGCAACAGGATCACCTCGGCCCGTTCGACCCCGCGCCCGGCCCGGCCGACCTGCTGGTAGTAGGCCACGGGCGACTGCGGCGCCCCCACGTGGACCACGAACCCCAGGTCGGGCTTGTCGAACCCCATCCCCAGCGCGCTCGTCGCCACCAGCGCCTTGATCTTGTTGTTGAGCAGCGCCTCCTCGGCCGCCAGCCGCTCGGCCGGGTCGGTCTGACCGGAGTAGGCGGCCACTTCCAGCCCCTGCTCGCGCAGGTAGCCGGCGATCTCGTGGGCGGCGGCCACGGTGAGGGTGTAGACGATGCCGGAGCCGGGCAGCTCGCGCAGCGTCTGGGCCAGCCAGGCCAGCCGCTCCTCGGCCGACGGCAGGCGGACGACGCTGAGGTGCAGGCTCTCGCGCTCCAGCGGCCCGCGCAGGACGAGCGTGTCACCGGGGGCTGGCTCGCCCCCGACCGGGGCGGCCTGGCCGGGCAGGCGCATCTGCTCGGCCACGTCGCGGGTGACGCGGGCGTTGGCGGTGGCGGTGGTGGCGAGGACCGGGATGCCCGGGGGCAGGTCCTCGAACAGCGTGGCCAGCCTGCGGTAGTCGGGCCTGAAGTCGTGACCCCAGTCGGAGATGCAGTGGGCCTCGTCCACCACGACGAGCCCGGCGCTCTCGGCCAGCTCGGGCAGCACGTTGTCGCGGAAGTCGGGGTTGTTCAGGCGCTCGGGGCTGACGAGCAGCACGTCGACCATGCCGTCGGCGACCTGGCCGTAGACCTCTTCCCACGCCTCGGGGTTGGCGGAGTTGATCGTGACGGCCCTGATGCCCGCGCGCTCGGCGGCGGCGATCTGGTTGCGCATGAGCGCCAGCAGCGGCGAGACGATGACCGTGGGGCCCTCGCCCAGCTCGCGGAGCAGGGCGGTGGCCACGAAGTAGACGGCCGACTTGCCCCAGCCGGTGCGCTGCACGACGAGCACTCGGCGGCGGTCGACGACGAGCGCCTCAATGGCGGCCCACTGGTCGTCACGGAGCTTGGCGTGGTCGCCCGCCAGCGCCCGCAACCGCTTCTCGGCCTCTTCGCGCAGCATCGCCACATCGGGGGCTTCAATCATGCCCTCCTTGTTATCAGCTTTCTCCGACGAAAAACGCACGCATGCGCGCGCGACCGCCGTCAAAGCCCGTCAAACACCCATCCGGTACGGCGAGCAGAGGTGCGTCAGTGGTCCGCGTGCTCGGGGAAGGCGTTGATGGTGACGCGGTGCATGCGGCGGCGTTCGGTGTAGTCGGCGACCGCGTAGTGCTGCGTCGGGCGGTTGTCCCAGAAGGCCAGCGTGCCGGGCCGCCACCGCAGCCTGAGCTGGTACTCCGGGGATCTGATGTGGTCGATCAGCATGGGCAGCAGCGCCTCGTTCTCCCGGTCGGTGAGCCCCACGAGGCGGGTCGTGGACGAGCGGTTGACGAAGAGGGCCTTACGCCCGGTCTCGGCGTGCACGCGCACCACGGGACGCTCGATCGGCGGCCACTTCGCCTGGACCTCGGCCAGGTCGAACGGGTGCCCCTTCGAGATCGCCTTCCGCATCGACATCGTGATGTCGTGCGTGGCCGTCAGGTCGTCGCACAGCCGCTGCAGCCACGGCGAGAGCGTCTCGTACGCCAGGTACGTGTTCGCCCAGCACGTGTCCCCGCCCACGCTGGGCAGCTGGACGCAGCGCAGCAGCGAGCCCATCGGCGGCGTGGGCTCGAAGGTGTTGTCGCTGTGCCACTCGTCCCCGCCCTCACCCTTCGGCGAGGTCTGGTCGAGCACGTGGATGGGGCTGTCGGAGTCCTTCTTGAAAGCGGGATGGTTGAGGGAGCCGAAGTTCAGGGCGAACTGCAGGTGCGTCTCGTCGTCGAGCTGCGTGTCACGGAAGAACAGCACGAGGTGCTTGAGCCAGCCCGCCCGCAGGGTCTCGACCTCTTCCTGCGACAGCGGCTTGCGCAGATCGACCCCGGTGACCTCGGCGCCGATGTGCTTGGTCACGGGATGAAACTCGATCATGACGCCTCCGGAGACGGGGTGAACGATGCTCCGAACGTAGCTCCCAAGCAATTGCTTGGTCAAGCATCCCATGTCGCCGCGAACGGGGCTCAAACGGGCCTCAGGCGGGACTCGTCAGGGCAACGAGTCGCGGGCACCCAATTACCTTCGGCACAATGTTCGACATGGCCCGACGCACGACTGCACCCCCGCCCGAGGATTTCGAGGAGCGGATCGTCGACATCGACGTCTCCTCCGAGATGCGCACGAGCTATCTCGAGTACGCCTACTCGGTGATCTATCAGCGCGCCCTGCCCGATGCCCGTGACGGCCTCAAGCCGGTGCAGCGGCGCATCCTCTACTCGATGAGCGAGATGGGCCTGCGCCCCGACCGCGGCCACGTCAAGTGCTCGCGTGTGGTCGGTGACGTCATGGGCAAGCTGCATCCTCATGGCGACACCGCCATCTACGACGCCCTCGTACGCCTGGCGCAGCCGTTCTCCATGCGTCTGCCACTCGCCGACGGCCACGGCAACTTCGGCTCCCCCGACGACCTGCCGGCCGCCATGCGATACACCGAGGCCAGGCTGGCCCCGGCGGCGATGCTCCTGGTCGAGTCGCTCGACGAGGACACCGTCAACTTCAAGCCCAACTACGACGGCCAGGAGACCGAGCCCACGGTCATGCCGTCGGCGTTCCCCAATCTGCTGGTCAACGGCACGAGCGGCATCGCGGTCGGCATGGCCACCAACATGGCCCCGCACAACCTCGCCGAGGTCGTGGCCGCCGCCCGCCACCTGATCAAGAAGCCGGACGCGACGCTCGACGAGCTGATGCGCTACGTGCCGGGCCCCGACCTGCCGACGGGCGGCTCGATCATCGGCCTGCAGGGCGTGCGCGACGCGTACGAGACCGGGCGTGGCACGTTCCGCATGCGGGCCAAGTGCGCGGTCGAGCAGATCACGCCGCGGCGCAAGGGCATCGTCGTCACCGAGCTGCCCTACAACGTCGGCGCCGAGCGCGTGGTCGCCAAGATCAAAGAGCTGGTCAACAGCAAGAAGCTCCAGGGCATCGCCGACCTCAAGGACCTCACCGACCGGCACAAGGGCCTGCGCCTGGTCATCGAGATCAAGAACGGGTTCATCCCCGAGGCCGTCCTGGAGGAGCTCTACCGGCTGACGCCGATGGAGGAGACCTTCGGCATCAACAACGTGGCCCTGGTCGAGGGCGAGCCGCGCACGCTCGGGCTGCGCGAGCTGCTCCAGGTCTACGTCGGCCACCGCATCGAGGTCGTCCGCCGCAGGTCCGAATACCGGCGCCGCAAGCGCGAGGAGCGCCTGCACCTGGTCGACGGCCTGATCATCGCGCTGCTGAACATCGACGAGGTCATCCAGGTCATCCGCTCCTCCGACGACTCGTCGCAGGCGCGGGCGCGGTTGATGGACGTGTTCGAGCTGACCGACATCCAGGCCGCGTACATCCTCGACACCCCGCTGCGCCGCCTGACCAGGTACGACAAGCTGGAGCTCGACCGCGAGAAGGAGACGCTGAGCGAGGAGATCGCCGCGCTCACCGAGATCCTCTCCTCGGAGACCAAGCTGCGCCAGGTCGTCTCGGGCGAGCTGGCCGAGGTGGCCAAGAAGTACGCCACGCCGCGCCGCACGATCCTGCTGGAGGCGCCCGGCGTGACCCGCACCGCCGTGGTGGACCTGCAGGTGGCCGACGACCCGTGCCTGGCGCTGCTGTCCTCGACCGGCCTGCTGGCCCGCACCTCCGACGCCACGCCGCTGGCCGGCGACGGCGACCGCACGGCGCACGACGTGCTGGTCTCGGTCGCCCGCACCTCCGTACGCGGTGAGGTCGGCGTGGTGACCTCGCTGGGCCGGCTCATCCGCGTCCAGGTCGTGGATCTGCCGACGCTGCCGCCCTCGGCGAACCCGCCGTCCCTTTCCGGCGGCCACCCGGTCGCCGAATACGTGTCGCTGCAGCCCGACGAGAAGGTGGTCGGCCTGGGCTCGCTCGATCCCGACGGCCCCGGCCTGGCGCTGGGCACGGCGCAGGGCGTGGTCAAACGGGTGGTGCCCGACTATCCGGCCAACCGCGACGACTTCGAAGTGATCACGTTGAAGGACGGCGACAGCGTGGTGGGCGCCACCGAGCTGGTGTCCGAGGCGCACGACCTGGTGTTCATCTCCTCCGACGCCCAGCTTCTGCGCTTCTCCGCCGCGCTGGTGCGGCCCCAGGGCCGTCCGGCGGGCGGCATGGCGGGCATCCGCCTGGAGGAGGGCGCCAGGGTGATCTGGTTCGGCGTCGTCGATCCCGAGCAGCCCGGGCAGGTCGTCACGGTCGCCGGGTCCTCGACGGCGCTGCCCGGCACGCAGGTCGGGGGCGGCAAGGTCTCCGACTACGCCGAGTTCCCCGCCAAGGGGCGGGCCACGGGCGGCGTGCGGGCCCAGCGGTTCCTGAAGGGCGAGGACGAGCTGCTCCTGGCCTGGGCGGGGCCTTCGCCGGCCAAGGCGGTCTCGGCGGTGGGCAAGCCGGTGCCGCTGCCGGAGGAGGTCGGGCGCAGGGACGGGTCGGGCGTCCGCCTGACGCACACCATCGGCGCGGTCGGCGGCGCCCTCGCCGCCACCCCCGAGGCCCTGCTGCCTGCGGAGACGACTGCCGAGGCGCCTGACGAGGATCAGTCGCTCTGACGTCCTGGCCGGTCCGCCCTGCGGGGGTGGGCCGGCCATCGTCGTCGTGATAGCGCTCTCCCGGGTCTGGGGGCGCACGTGACGGCGGGACGTGGGTGCGGGTCAGCGGCCGTTTTCCTGGAGGTCCTCGGCCGAGGTGCGGTGGGTGGCGGCCCACCGTGGCTTGCCGTACGAGATAGAAAGCCTGAACGGGCACGGCCGCGCACATGAGGGCCCGCGCGGCTGTTATGAAATGCGGACTCGGGCCGATCTCATCTGAGAGAGCGCTCTCTCCCAGCTGGAGGTACCGTGTCCCGATCCAGACCCCCGTTATGGGCGGCACTCGCCCTGATCGCATCGTTCGTCGTCGCCGCACCCTCGACGCCCGCCGCCGCGGCCGCCGAGCCGCTCACGATCACCGACTTCCAGTCGGACGGCGTCCCCGCAGGCGTGTACGCCTGGGGCAACGACGCGGCCTCGACCCCCGCACTCACCACCGAGCCCGCCACCGACCGCCCAGGCGCGCCGGCGGCGAACCGGGCGCTCAAGTCCGTCTACAACGTGAGCCAATGGGGCGGCTGGTCCCACGACCTGCCCGCCACCCAGGACTGGTCCGCCTACGAGGGCTTCTCCTTCTGGGTGAACGGCGCCGCCTCAGGGCAGAAGATCTTCTTCGAGGTCAAGGACGGCGGCGGCGGGGCGGGCAACGCCGAGCTGTTCGAGTCCTCCTTCACCGACGACACGGCGGGCTGGCGGCAGGTACAGGTGCCGTTCGCGAGCTTCACCCGCCGCACCGACTACCAGCCGGGCGGCGCCCCCACGGACGGTGAGCTCGACCTGCTCGCCATGTGGGGCTACTCGATGCGCCTGCCCACCGCCGCGGGCACGCTGACCTGGGACGACGTCCAGGTCTACGGCACCGGGCCCCCGCGCCCCGTGCGGCTCTCCACCGACCGCCCGGTCTACCCCGTGAACGAGCCCGTGAACGGGCCCGTGAATGAGCCCGTGAATGAGCCCGTGAATGAGCCCGTGAATGAGCCCGTGAATGAGCCCGTGAATGAGCCCGTGAATGAGCAGGGCCAGGTGCGCGTCAGCGTCACGGTCACCACGGCCGCCGGCACGCCGCTCCCCGCCGGCCTGAGCGTGGACTACCGGACGGGCGCCGGCACCGCGACCCCCGGCGCCGACTACACCGCCGCCCAGGGCACCCTGGCCTTCCCGGCGGGCACCGCGTCCGGCTCGGCCAGGTCGTTCACCGTCAAGATCGCGCGCGACGCCCAGAACGAGGTCGCCGAGACCATCCCGATCGAACTGTCCGGCGCCGGCACCAGGCCTCCGGCCGAGCAGCCGGTCATCGTCGTCAACGCGCACGGCCTCCCCTATCTGAACGCCAGGAAGCCCGTCAAGGAGCGGGTCGCCGACCTGCTGGGCCGGATGACCCTCGACGAGAAGATCGGCCAGATGACGCAGGCCGAACGCGGCGCGCTGGCCAAGCAGAGCGACATCGCCACCTACCTGCTCGGCTCCCTGCTGTCCGGCGGCGGCTCAGCCCCCGCCCAGAACACCCCGCAGGCGTGGGCCGACATGGTCGACGCCTACCAGCTCCGCTCCCGGCAGACGCGCCTCCAGGTGCCGCTGATCTACGGCGTGGACGCGGTGCACGGGCACAACAACCTGGTCGGCGCGACGATCTTCCCCCACAACATCGGCATGGGCGCCACCCGCGACCCCGCGCTGGTCGAGCAGGAAGGCAAGATCACGGCCCGCGAGGTCAAGGCCACCGGCATCCCCTGGGACTTCGCGCCGTGCCTGTGCGTGTCGCGCGACGACCGGTGGGGCCGGACGTACGAGTCGTTCGGCGAGGATCCGGCGCTGGTGTCCAGGATGGCGACGATCGTCGACGGCCTGCAGGACAACGGGGTGCTGGCGACGGCCAAGCACTACATCGGCGACGGCGGCACCGAGTACGGCTCCTCCACGAGCGGCGACTACACGATCGACCAGGGCGTCACCAAGGTCAGCCGGCAGGAGCTGGAGGCGGTCCACCTCGCGCCGTTCGCCGAGGCGGTCGAGCGCGGCGTGGCCACCGTCATGCCGTCGTTCTCCAGCGTGGACTTCGGCGACGGACCGCTCAAGATGCACGCGCACAAGGAGCTGATCACCGGCACGCTCAAGGGCCGGCTCGGCTTCAAGGGCTTCGTGATCAGCGACTGGCAGGCCATCGACCAGATCCCCGGCGACTACCCGAGCGACGTGCGCACGTCGATCAACGCCGGACTCGACATGATCATGGTGCCGTACGCGTACCCGGCGTTCACCGGCACGCTCAAGGCCGAGGTCGAGGCCGGCCGGGTGCCGATGTCGCGAGTGGACGACGCGGTCTCCAGGATCCTGACGCAGAAGTTCGGGCTCGGGCTGTTCGAACGCCCGTACGCCGACCGCACCCACCTCGGCGACGTCGGCTCGGCGGCGCATCGCGCGGTCGCCCGCACGGCGGCGGCCAAGTCCCAGGTGCTGCTGAAGAACGACGGCGGCCTGCTCCCCCTGCGCCGCGACGCCAAGGTCTACGTGGCCGGGTCGAACGCCGACGACATCGGCAACCAGACCGGCGGCTGGACGATCAGCTGGCAGGGCTCGTCCGGCCCGATCACTCCGGGGACCACGATCCTCCAGGCCGTCCGCTCCCGCGCCGCCTCCGTGACCTACTCCCGTGACGCCTCGGCCGGCCTGGCCGGGCACGACGTGGGCGTCGTGGTGGTGGGCGAGACGCCGTACGCCGAGGGCCAGGGCGACGTCGGCCGCGCGGGCCGCACGCTCGACCTGTCCGCCGCCGACCGGGCCGCGATCGACAAGGTCTGCGGGGCGATGAAGTGCGTCGTGCTGGTCGTCTCCGGGCGTCCCCTCGTGCTCGGCGACCTGTCGCAGGCCGAGGCCGTGGTGGCCGCCTGGCTGCCCGGCACCGAGGGCGACGGGGTGGCCGATCCGCTGTTCGGCGCGCTCCCGTACACCGGGCGGCTGCCGTTCACCTGGTTCCGCTCGGCCGACCAGGTCCCGATCAACGTGGGCGACGCGGCGTACGACCCGCTGTTCCCGTATGGGTGGGGGCTGCGTACCGACCGGGGCCGTGACCGGCTCAAGGCCGCACGGGACCGGCTCGCCGCCGGAGACGGCCTGTCCAGGGCCGCCGCCGCGACGCTGACGCTCGCCCTGTCCGGCCGCAACTGGACCGCCGACGGCTCCGTGCGCGACTCCCGCGCCGTCCTGGGCGCGCTGGGCGCGGCGGCGGCGCTGCTCGAACGCTCGAAGTCCGACACGTACGCCCTGGACGACGCCGTCGTCTCGGTGGCCAGGGACGTCGCGCAGCGCGGCGGCAAGCGGCTCGACCTGCAGGCGTCGGCCGATCACGAGCTGGCGGCGGGCAACCTCAGGAAGGCGGTGGACCTCCTGGCCCGGTCCGTCCGCTAAGCCTTCCGGGACCTCGCTTTAGGAAGCTTCGGGGACTGACCTCGCGTGGGCGAGGCCAGTCCCCATCCCGGCCGTGAACGGCGGGCCCGGGAGCAGTCCCCTTTGCCCGGGCCCGGGCCGCCGGCCGGGAGTCTTCTCAGGCGGTTCAGTCGCGGCAGAGGCAGAACGTGTGCCCGGCCGGGTCGAGGAAGACCCTGAAGCTGTCCTCCTCGCTCGGCTGGTGCTCGTGCTTGACCGCGCCGATCTTGATCGCCTGCGCCTCGGCCTCGTCCAGGTCATTTGCCGTGAGGTCGAGGTGGATCTGCTGCGGGTGCCCGGGGTCGGGCCACTGCGGCGGCTGGTGGTCGGGGGCGAGCTGGAAGGCCAGCCGTCTGGGCGACCCGCCGTCGGAGACGACCACCCAGTCGTCCTCGACGGACGTGACGGGCCACCCGAGCAGGTTCGAGTAGAACTCCGCCAGCTTCCTGGGGTCGGGGCAGTCGAAGACGACGGTCCTGAACTCCGCGATGCCGCCCATCAATTCACCTTTCAGTCTCGTTTTGCCGGCTCGCCCGCAGACAAGAATGAATGCCATGGCTGCCAACTCGTTCATGGTCCCTCTCGGCACCCCCGCGCCCGCCTTCGACCTGACCGCCATCAACGGCGGCAGCGTCTCCCTCGCGGATCTCAAGGGCTCGCCCGCCACTCTCGTGGTCTTCCTGTCCAACCACTGCCCGTACGCGCGGCACATCGAAAACGGTCTCGGGGCCCTGGCCGCCGGCTACGGAGCCAGGCTGTCGATCGTGGCCATCTGCAGCAACGACAGCGTGAACTACCCCGACGACGACCCCACACACCTCGCGGAGCAGGCCGCTCGCGCCCGATTCACCTTCCCGTACCTTCTCGACGACACCCAGGAGGTGGCCAAGGCCTACCAGGCCGCGTGCACACCCGACTTCTTCCTGTACGACGCCCAGCTCCGGCTCGTCTACCGGGGCGAGTTCGACGGCGCCAGGCCGGGCAACTCCGTGCCGGTGACCGGATCGTCCCTGCGGGCGGCCATCGAGGCCCTGCTCGCAGGCGACCCGGTGCCCGAGGAGCAGAACCCGGCGCTCGGCTGCGGCATCAAGTGGAAGCCCGGCAACGCCCCCTCTGGCCCAGGCGCCTGAGAAACGCGCGTCTCCTTCGCCTCGTCGGTCGGAGAAGCCTCCGCGGCCCCTCCGGCTTCTCTATGATCACAGGCACGAAGTCCCGGCATGCCCCCACATAGCGGGTCATTTGCGCGTTGACCTGCGTTCGCCGCCGACGATGCGAAGGAGACCGCAGATGGTCCCACGTTGGACCGCGTTACCCGCCCTGGCCGCGGTGGCCCTGCTCGCCACCGCCTGCGTCAATCCGGGCACGGGCGGCACCACCACCGCGGCACCATCCACCGGCTCTGGCGGCGCCAAACGCATCGGGTTCTTCGGCTTCGCCAAGGCCAACTCCTTCGCGGCGGCGACGTTCGCCGGGGTCGAGGAGTACGCCAAGGCCAACAACGCCACGGCCGAGTTCCTCGACCCGAACTTCGACGCCCAAGCCCAAGTCCAGCAGCTCCAGGACGCGGTGACGGCCAAGCGGTTCGACGTGTTCGTGGTCCAGGCCAACGACGGCGCGGCCGTGGTGCCCGCGATCCGCTCCGCCGTACAGGCCGGGATCTCGGTCGTGGTCCACTTCACGCCCGTCGGCACCCGGTACGACACCGCCGACCCGCAGGTGGATGGCACGATCACCCTCGTGGACGTGCCCACGCTCAACGGCGAGGGGCTCGGCAAACTGGCCGTCCAGGCGTGCGAGAGCAAGAAGCTGAACCCCTGCCAGGTCGGCTATCTGGAGGGCCTGAAGGCGCTGCCGCTGGACAACGCCCGCACCCAGGCGGCCGTCGGCGTGCTGAAGTCCGCGCCGGGCGTGGAGCTGAAGGCCCAGCTCGAAGGCGGATACACGCAGGAGAGCGGCCGCAAGGCCATGCAGGACGTGCTGCAGAAGGATCCGGGCATCGACGTGGTCATCGGGGCGTCCCAGGCCATCCTGGGCGCGGAGGCGGTCGCCAAGGACAAGGACATCCTGTACGTCGCCAACGGCGCCTCCCGCCAGACGGTCGAGGCCGTACGGGCGGGCCGCTGGTACGCCGCGTACTACCTGCCGGTCAAGACCCTCGGCGCCAAGGCCGCGGAGCTGGGCCTGAGCAAGGCGCTCGGCAAGCAGGTGCCCGCCACGAACATCATGACCGACGTCGACCCCGGCAAGAGCATGGGGACCAAGGACGCGCTCGCCCAGGTGACCGGCGAATACGACGAATGACGCTTCGCTACCCGGCGCTGCGTGACTACGGGATCGTCCTGGTGGTGGCCGCGCTCGTGGTGGCGCTGTCGCTGTCCACGGACACGTTCCTGACCGCCCCCAACCTGGTCAACCTGCTGGACCAGGCGGTCGTCGTCGGGCTGCTCACGTGCGGCATGACGCTGTGCGTGATCTGCGGGGTGTTCGACCTGTCGGCGAGCGCGGTGCTGGCCGTGAGCGCCATCGTGGCGGTGCTCGTCACCGACCGGGCCGGGGTCCCCGCCGGGTACGCGGCGGGCGTGGCGACCGGCGCCCTGCTCGGCACGTTCAACGGGCTGGTCGTGGTGCTCACCAGGGTCAACTCGTTCATCGCCACGCTGGCGCTCAGCATCGTGCACCGCGGGCTGGCCCTGGTCATCACCGGCGGCGCGATCGTCTACCCGGGGGCCGCCCACCTGGCCGGCTTCCAGTCGCTGAGCTGGCCCACGGTGCTCGGAGGCGTCACGGGATCGTCCTGGCTGCTGGTCGCCGCCGCCGTGCTCACGTCGGTGCTGCTGGCGCGGACCACGTTCGGGCGGCGGGTCTACGCGGTCGGCGGCAATCCCACGGCCGCCTGGCTGGCCGGGATCGGGGTGCGCTCGATCAAGGTCGCGGTGTTCGCCGTCAGCGGGACCTGCGCGGCGCTGGCCGGGCTGGTGCTGGCCGCGCGCGGCGGCTCGGCCCAGCCGGACATGGGCACACTGCTGGAGCTCACGGCCATCGCGGCGGCCGTGATCGGCGGGACCAGCATCCTGGGCGGCCAGGGCGCCGTCTGGCGGGGCATGGTCGGCGTGCTGATCCTCACGCTCATCGGCAACGGCTTCAACCTGCTCGGCTGGAACTCCACCTACCGCCCGATCGTGGAGGGCCTGCTCATCCTGACCGCCGTGAGCATCGACTACGCGCTCAGACATCACAGGGATTGACCGGAAAGATCCAAACTGTGTCACATGAGCGTTACGATCTGCTGTAGTCAGTCAGCGGTGCGGATCTGAAAGGCCGAGATGACCAACCCCTCGCGCGTCCCGAAGGGGATCAATCCCAGCATTCCCAACTCGGCGCGCATGTACGACTACTACCTCGGCGGCAAGGACAATTTCGCGGCGGATCGCGAGGCCGCGAAAAAGATCATGGCGCTGGGTCCCAGCAGGGAGATCTGCCTGGCCAACCGGCGTTTCCTGGGCAGAGCCGTACGGTATGTCGCCAAGCAGGGCATCGATCAGTTCCTCGACCTGGGCACCGGGCTCCCCAACCAGAACAACATCCACGAGGTCGCCCGCCAGGTGCACCCCGCCGCGAACGTGGTCTACGTGGACTACGACCCCGTGGTGATCGTCCACGCCCGCGCCCTGCTGGCCGGGACCGACTCGAACATCACGATCGTGCACGCGGACGTGCGCGAGCCCGCGGCGATCCTGGACGATCCGGAGACCCAGCGGCTGATCGACTTCAGCAAGCCGGTCGGGGTGGTGTTCCTGGGCGTGCTGCACTGCCTGACCGACCGGGACGACCCGTGGGGCGTGGTGGCCGCGTTCCGCGAGCGCATGGCGTCCGGGAGCGCGCTGGTCATCTCGCACCTCACCGACGACGCCCACCCGGAGGTGGGGGTGGCGGCCCGCGAGGTGTACGAGGACGCGGACGCGCCGCTGATCCACCGCAGCCAGTCGCAGGTGGAGCACATGTTCGACGGCTTCGACCTGCTGGATCCCGGGGTGACCCACGTGGCGGACTGGCGGCCCGACGAGGCTTGGGAGACCGAGCTGGCGGGCAGCGAGTGGTGG
The DNA here is from genome assembly GCF_039539705.1 of Nonomuraea rosea. Lineage (NCBI taxonomy): Bacteria > Bacillati > Actinomycetota > Actinomycetes > Streptosporangiales > Streptosporangiaceae > Nonomuraea > Nonomuraea rosea. Next base: position 97,454 of record NZ_BAABDQ010000037.1, read on the forward strand.
TATGTCGGCGTCGGCCACAAGCCCTGAACGACGCGCCGGGACCGCGCCCTCGGCACGGGCGCTACGAGTTCGCGGCGGCGATGGCGGAGGGCAGGGCGAGCAGCAGTTCGTGCGGCTCGCCGCCCTGCCAGAGCCGGATCAGCCGGGTCCCCGCCTCGCCGGGATCGAAGCTCTCACACCCCAGCGGCCCGTAGCAGCCCGCCTGATCCAGCAGGAGGATGAGCGGATCGTCGTCGGGCAGGCTGGCCGCGTAGGCCGCCGTGTCAAGCAGGGCCAGCGCACATCGCGCGTTGCGCCCGTCGTCGTTGGACTCCACACGGTCCAGCCGGCCCCGGGCTTGAGCGCGGAGATATGCGGCGAGCGATTCCGACCTACTCACGGCTAACCTTCTTCGATACGTACGAACGGCTACGACATCATCACGCAAGGTGATGGGTTTCTGTGGGACGTTTGCCAACTCCAGCCTGTCGCCACCCCGGCAGCCACCAGCTTTGGGACGTGGTGAATCATTTGTGGCATGAGTGCGTTCGACGACCTCTACGCCGGTAACGCGAAGTTCGCCAAGAAGTTTGGCAATTCGGGGCTGACCGGCCGGGCCGCCCGCGGGTTGGCCGTTGTGACCTGCATGGACTCCCGCATCGACCCGCTGGGCCTGCTGGGCCTCAAGGCGGGCGACGCCAAGATCCTCCGTAACGCCGGGGCACGCGTGACGGACGACGTGCTGCGCACTCTGGTGCTCGCCGTCTACCTGCTGGGGGTGGAGCGGGTGTTCGTCATGCCGCACACGGACTGCGGCATGACCAAGGTGACGGACTCGGACGTGCACGCGCTCACGCAGGAACGCGGGGTGGACACGCGCAGCCTGGAGTTCCGCACGGTGCCGGATCAGAACGAGGCCCTCCGCCACGATCTGGTGCGCATCAGGACGAGCCCGTTCCTGCCGGAGGGCATGCCGGTGGCCGGGGCCATCTACGACGTCCGTACAGGCCGCCTGTCCTCCAGCCCGCACTGAGCACGCACGAGCCTTTCCAACGGCGGCGCTTCCGGACGCCGCGAGGCCAGGCAGGCCCGTGACGAAACGGCTCCAGGCACCGCAGGACGGTCAGGCGCGCATGAAAGCGCTGGACGCCACGCGTGCCCCGGCAGGCAGGTTCCAAGACGCCTCCGAATCCGCAGGGCGGGATTGGAGACGCCTCCGAATCCGCAGGGCGGGATTGGAGACGCCTCCGGACCCGCAGCGCGGGGGCAGGAGACACCTCCGAACCCGCAGGTCGGGCAGGCGCCTACGAGACATCCCTGGCACCGTCGGGCGGGCAAACTCGCCCGACGCCGGGAAGCGCCGCCGGCCTGGGCAATCGCCCAACGGGGCGGCGGCGATCCGGGGCGGCACCAGAAGCCCCACATAGACCGCTGAGCCACGAAAGGCCTCAGAAACCCCAGGGTGTCAGGCACACCCCTTCCTAGCCCCAGAAACGCCTACAGGGCCCTCTCCGTAGGAATCTGGAGAAGACCCTGAATGCGCCGAAGCGAGCGTCAGGCGTCGATGTGGTCGCGATCGACCTCGGCGGCGCTGCTGACGATGAACTCCCGCCGCGGCGCCACGTCGCTGCCCATCAGCAGGCTGAAGATCTTCTCAGCCCCCTCGGCGTCCTCGATCCTGACCCGCCGCAGGATCCGGTGCCGCGGATCCATCGTCGTCTCGGCCAGCTGGTCGGCGTCCATCTCGCCCAGACCCTTGTAGCGCTGCACCGGGTCCTTCCACCGCTTGCCGCGCCGCTCCAGATCCCGGAGCACCTTCTGCAGCTCGGCGTCGGAGTAGCAGTAGATGTACTTGTCCTTGCCCCGGCCGGGGTTGGTCAGCTCGATGCGGTGCAGCGGCGGCACGGCGGCGAACACGCGGCCCGCCTCCACCATCGGCCGCATGTAGCGGTGGAAGAGCGTCAGGAGCAGGCAGCGGATGTGGGCGCCGTCCACGTCGGCGTCGGCCATGAGGATGACCTTGCCGTAGCGGGCGGCCTCGATGTCGAACGAGCGCCCGGAGCCCGCTCCCACGACCTGGATGATGCTGGCGCACTCGGCGTTTTTGAGCATGTCGCTCACGGACGCCTTCTGCACGTTGAGGATCTTGCCTCGAATGGGCAGCAGAGCCTGGAACTCCGAGTCGCGGGCCAGCTTGGCCGTGCCCAGCGCCGAGTCTCCCTCGACGATGAACAGCTCGCTGCGATCGACTCCGTCGCTGCGGCAGTCGACCAGCTTGGCGGGCAGCGCGGAGCTCTCGAGCGCGCTCTTGCGCCGCTGGTTGTCGCGATGCTCCCGGGCCGCGATGCGCGCCTTGGCCGCGGCCACGATCTTCTCCAGCACGGCCCGCAGCGGCTGCTTGTAGCCGCGCGGCGGGTTGGTGAACAGCTCCTTGAGCTCGCGCGAGACCACGTGGGAGACGATGCGGGTGGCCGCGGAGGTGCCGAGGACCTCCTTGGTCTGGCCCTCGAACTGCGGCTCGGGCACCCTGACCGTGACGACCCCGGTCAGGCCCTCGGAGATGTCCTCCTTGTTGACCGGGTCGTCGCCGTTCTTCAGCAGCCGGGTCTCGCGCAGCAGCTCGTTGATCGTGCGGGCCAGGCCGCGCTCGAACCCGGTCAGGTGAGTGCCGCCCTTGGGCGTGGCGATCACGTTGACGAACGAGCGCACGGTCGACTCGTAACCCTTGCCCCACCGGACCGCCACGTCGACGGTGAGCTCGCGCTGCACCTCGGTGGCCGTCATGTGGCCCTGGTCGTCGAGCACGGGCACGGTCTCGTGGAAGTGACCCACGCCCTGCAGGCGCAGCACGTCGCAGACCGGCTCGTCGCGGGCCAGGAACTCGGTGAACTCGGAGATGCCGCCGTCGAAGCGGAACTCCTCCTCGATGCGCTCCTCGTGCCGGCTGTCGCAGACGGCCAGGGTCAGCCCCGGCACCAGGAACGCGGTCTGCCGCAGGCGCACGTGGATCTCGTCGAGCGAGACCTCGGCGTCGGGCAGGAAGATCTGCGTGTCGGCCCAGAAGCGCACACGGGTGCCCGTGACCTTCTTCAGCACCTTGCCGCCGTCGCGCAGGCCGGACTTCTTCTTGAACTTGGCCGTCGGCCCGTCGCCGTCGAAGATGCCGGGGACACCGCGCCGGAAGCTGATCTCGTGCACGATTCCGTCGCGGTCGACCTCGACGTCCAGGCGTGATGACAGGGCGTTGACCACCGAGGCGCCCACGCCGTGCAGGCCGCCGGAGGCGCCGTAGGAGCCACCGCCGAACTTGCCGCCCGCGTGCAGCTTCGTGTAGACGAGCTCGACCCCGGGCAAGCCGGACTTGGGCTCGATGTCCACGGGGATGCCCCGGCCGTTGTCACGGACCTCGATGGAGCCGTCGGCGTAGAGCTCGACCTCGATACGGTCACAGTGCCCTGCCAGCGCCTCGTCGACGCCGTTGTCCACGATCTCCCAGAGGCAGTGCATGAGCCCGCGACTGTCGGTGGACCCGATGTACATGCCTGGCCGCTTGCGAACGGCCTCGAGGCCCTCAAGCACCGACAGGTGACGAGCCGTGTAACCCGCCTCCACTAGCGTCACTCCAGCTCCCCTGGTTTAGGCATCGAACACGTGTGCGCAGCTTACCGTTCTTCCCACACGCGCGCGTACAAGCTTGCCATGGCGGGACGTTTGCCGTTACCAACCGGCTGATCATCATTACTTTCGGACACATTCTGCTCTGGGCGTAGAGAGGGGGCGGTTGGGAACGTCCACGTCCGGTTAGATGTTGTTCCAAGTGACTGACGCCAGATCCTCGCTTCGGCGGGGGTGACCCGAAAGGCGATACGTGACTGGAGCTCTCGCCCCCGTTAAGCCGCTGACGGCCCTCGACCGCTGCGACCGCTGCGGTGCCCAGGCCTACATTCGCGCAACCCTGCCGATAGGTGGGGAACTGCTGTTCTGCGCCCACCACGGGCGTCAGCACGTGGCAGTGCTGCGCGAAAAGGGCGCCGACATCCTGGACGAGTCGGCTCGCCTCAGCGAAACCACTTCTATTGCCCCCAACGGCGAGCGCTGATTCTGGCACTCGTCGTGATGAGATAACCACATATTGCGTAACCAGAACGGCGACCCCGGCACTCCCGGGGCCGCCGTTCTGCGCTTCCGCCCCCGCCACAGACCGCCAAAACCCTAGGACTCACCGAGTACGGAACGAACACCGGCCGGGCGTGTCGCGCCCCGAACCAGCCCGGAACAGCCGGAACAAGAGCCCAGACAGCACGCTCGTGAACCTCGCGCCCACCACAAGCCGGGACCTCACGGGACAACGGTGAACAGCCGGCGGACCGGATGGCGAGCGATCAGCGGACCCGGTAGTGGTAGCGGCCCGCGATCTCGAAGCCCTCGCTCCGATACAAACCCTGCGCCGCCTGGTTGGGAGCAGTCGTCACCAGATAGGCGGACTTCGCGCCCGAATGCCGGACGAGAGCCCGCAGCACCGTACGGGCGAGCCCGCGACGGCGCGCCTCGGGCAAGGTGGCCATGCAGAAGATCCCCAGCGTGTCGCCCTGGGGCACGCCCCGCCCCACCGCGAGCGCCACCCCGTCCTCCTCATACGCCCCGTACCAAGCCGGCACCCCGGTGCAGATGCGCTCAGCCTCCTCGAACCCGATGCCGTAGCGGCCGTCCACGGCCCACCACGTTTCGAGCCAGCCCTGCCAGGGCCGATCTTCGACCCTGATCTCGTGAGCGGGCGGAAAATCGGGCGACCCGGCCATGATGAGAGTGGGATCGACCACCTCATACCCTCGTCGCGCCAGCTCCTCATCCAACCCCGGCGTGGCGTTCGGGCCCATCGAGAAGACACAGCGCTCCCCCCGTTCCCCGTAGAACGCCTCCGCCACCTCGATCGCCCCGCCGAGGTCGGCGGGACCACCCAGGGGCAGCACCGAGTTCGCCCGCTTGGTCACGCCACCCGCGTAACGAAGAACCCATCCCTCATGGGAACGCTGCTCATAGGCGGGCCAGGCTTCGTGGACAAGTAGGTCGAAATTCACCCGCGCAGCCTAGCTGACCTGCGACAGCCCACAGCGCCGCCCCCATTAACCGGCGACTGCGGACCGCCCGGGCGTGTCGCAACCCCCCAGGACGGCGAGCGCCCGCCCCGGTCACTCAGCGCTTACGGGCCCACTCCGCGGAGAAGCATGCCGATTTTGGATCGATACCGATTGGGTATGCACGCCGATCCCTCGTCCCACAAGACGGCGTATCGGCGGCCGGCCGGGGGGCTCGGTAAGCGTCCCCCTGGACGGGGCCCGGCCCGGGCGGCGGCCGGCGCCCACTTGGCCCGCCGTAAAAGAGACTTGGGCCTGAAGAGGACAGCAACCGCAACCGGCGGCCGCGGAAACCGGCGGCCGCGGAAATGACCCGCTGGCCAGGACTAATAGGGTAGGGCGTTGTGCTGATCCTGTTGCCGCCGTCAGAAGGCAAGGCGTCCGAGTGCGGCGGTCCGCCCGTCGGCGAGCTGTCCTTCCCCACCCTCGGCAGAGCCCGCAAACGAGTGCTCACCGCGCTCGTCCGGGCCTCCAAGCGCCGCGACGCCCTCGACGTGCTCGGCCTGACGCCCGGGCTGGCAGGCGAGCTGGCCAAGAACGCCGTGCTCGGCACCGCCGCCACCCTCCCCGCCGCCGATCTCTACACCGGCGTCCTCTACGACAACCTCGGCCTGAGCACCTTGACGGACGAGGCCAGGAGCCGGGCTGAGGAGTCGGTGTTGATCTTCTCCGGCCTCTGGGGTGTGGTGAAGATCACAGATCACATCCCGCCCTACCGCCTCTCGATGGGCGTCAACCTGCCGCCCCTCGGCGGGCTGGCCGCGTTCTGGCGGCCCAAGATCACGAAGGAGCTGGACCGGATCCCCGGGCTGGTGGTGGATCTCCGATCGGCCACGTACGCGGGCGCGTGGCAGCCCGGCGACCGCTCGGTCACGGTCCGGGTGTTCAGGGATGGCAAGGTCGTCAGCCACATGGCCAAGGCGACTCGCGGCGAGATCGCCCGGGCGCTGCTGCACCAGGACACCGCCCCGACGACCCCCGGCGAGCTGGCCAAGACCCTCGACGCCCTGGGCTACACCGTCGAGCTGGCCGAGCCCGCACGCGCCAACCGCCCATGGACCCTGGACGTGCACGTCACCGACGCGTCCCACCAGACGACCTGAGCCAAAAGGGCCGGCCGAAACCAGCCGCGAACGGACCGAACGGAAGAGCGGGCACCCGGAAGACGGGCCACGACCGTGTCCCGCCCGGAAGCTGCAGGAGCGGGTCGGCCCGGAAGCTGCAGGAGCGGGCCCACACAAATGCAACGAGCAGCCCGTCCCTGAGCTGGAGCAGGAAGCATCGAGCCGGGCAGGAAGCGGCAACGGCCGGATACTCGGGCGGGAGACGCTGACCGGAAGCCAAGGCCAGAAACGCCGCCGCCCCGACCGGAAGAGACCCGGTCGGGGCGGCGGCGTTCGGAGCAGGTCAGTCCAAGTAGTCGCGCAGCACCTGGGAGCGCGACGGGTGACGCAGCTTGGACATGGTCTTGGACTCGATCTGCCGGATGCGCTCGCGCGTCACCCCGTAGACCTTGCCGATCTCGTCCAGCGTCTTCGGCTGACCGTCGGTGAGCCCGAAGCGCATCGAGACGACGCCCGCCTCTCGCTCCGACAATGTGTCGAGAACGGAGTGCAGCTGCTCCTGCAGCAGCGTGAAGCTGACGGCGTCGGCCGGGACGATGGCCTCGGAGTCCTCGATGAGGTCGCCGAACTCGCTGTCGCCCTCCTCACCCAGCGGGGTGTGGAGAGAGATGGGCTCGCGCCCGTACTTCTGGACCTCGACGACCTTCTCAGGCGTCATGTCCAGCTCACGGGCGAGCTCTTCCGGCGTGGGCTCGCGGCCCAGGTCCTGCAGCATCTGCCGCTGGACGCGGGCCAGCTTGTTGATCACTTCGACCATGTGGACCGGGATGCGGATGGTCCGCGCCTGGTCGGCCATGGCACGCGTGATCGCCTGCCGGATCCACCACGTGGCGTAGGTGGAGAACTTGTAGCCCTTGGTGTAGTCGAACTTCTCGACGGCCCTGATCAGGCCCAGGTTGCCTTCCTGGATCAGGTCGAGGAACAGCATGCCGCGCCCGGTGTAGCGCTTGGCCAGCGAGACCACGAGCCGGAGGTTGGCCTCCAGCAGGTGGTTCTTGGCGCGGCGGCCGTCTTCGGCGATCCACTCCAGCTCGGCCCGGACGTCCACGGGCAGCCCGTCGGTCTCTCCCCCGCCCAGCTGCTCCTCGGCGAACAGGCCCGCCTCGATGCGCTTGGCGAGCTCGACCTCCTGCTCGGCGTTGAGCAGGGGGACCTTGCCGATCTGCTTGAGGTAGTCCTTGACCGGGTCGGCGGTGGCGCCGGCGGCGGCGACCTGCGCGACCGGGGCGTCATCGTCGTCGTCGGAGAGGATGAGGACCTCGTCCTCGGTCTTCTCCACCACGACCTCGACGGCGGCCTTGGGCTCCTCCTCGGTCTCCTCGGAGTCGCCCTCGGACTCGGTATCGGCCTCGGCGACGATCTCCTCGTCGTCGACTTCGATGTCTTCGAGGTCCTCCAGCTCCACGTCGCCGTCGAGCTCGATGTCCTCGTCGTCGTCCGAGCCGGCCTTGGGGGCGTCGGACGCCTTCTGCTTGCTCTCGGCAGGCCCAGCGCTCTTCTGCTCGGCCTTCTTGGCGGCGGCGGGAGCCGCGGCCTTCTTCGCCGCCGGAGCGGCCTTCTTTGCAGGGGCCGCCTTCTTGGCGGCCGGCTCGGCTTCAGTCGTGCCCACGACCGCTGTCACGGTCTCGGGCTGCTGCTCTTTGGCGGCCGCCGCCGTCTTGGTCTTGACGGGGGCGGCGGTGCGGCGCTTTGCTGGACCACGAGACTTTTTCGGCGCAGCCGAATCCGCGGCGGTCACCACCACGGTCACGCCCTCTTTACTGAGGTTCCGCAAGAATGCGGCGGCGTGCGACATGGGGATGTCCGCCTCCTCGAAGGCCTGACGGACATCCTCAGACTCGAGGAAACCCTGCGAGCGCCCACGCTCGAGCAGTCGCTGAATGACGGGCTCGTTCAGCTCTTGTGGCTTCGAGCGAGTCGAACTTGCAGGCGACACGAACACCTCTCGAACGAACGCGTGGCGACAATGGACCCAGATGCCCGCTGGGGGGCTGTTGCCTCTCTCGGAGATCGGTGAGGCCGTCTGGACTGCGACGGACCTGCACAGCATTCTGGCACGACCCCGCACTCCATACGGCCACCTCCCGGCGGTTGACCTCCACCCTAGGCCGACCCAGACAGTAGTGCGTACGTAAGCGAGGCACTGATACCCGAAAGCAACCGTTATGACTGTTTCATTCAGTCACTCTTCGTGGCGGGCGGCACGTGAATTGCCAGGGCGGTAACGTCATCATCCTGTTCATATCCAGACAACATCCGGTCAACCAGGAAGTCCAGCAACATGTGCGGACTACTGACGACCTCAGGCGGCGCTTCGGTCACAACACTGCAAATCTCTGCGAGTCCGGCGTCCAACCCGCGTTTCCTGTTCTCCACGAGCCCGTCGGAGTAGAGCACAGCGGTATGGCCGGGCGGCACCACGAACCGGAACTGCCTGCGGCTGGTCGGCCAGCCTAGCGGAGTGCCCGGCTCGGCATCGCACAGAATCGCGGTGCCCTGCGGCGAGACCAGCACGGGTGGCGGGTGGCCGGCCAGAGCCAGCGTGCCCTCGCCCGTCCCGGGCTCGACGACCATGTAGGCCAGGGTCGTGACCTGCTCTTCCTCTTCCGTGGCCTCGAAGACCCGGTCGAGGCCGGTGAGCACGGCCGCGGGCGGCGGGTTGGTCAGCGCGAGCGCCCGCATGGCGTTGCGGATGCGGCCCATTCCGGCCGCGGCCTTGACGCCCTTGCCCATGACGTCGCCCACCACGGCCGCCACGCGCCCGTCCTGCAGCACGAAGGCGTCGTACCAGTCGCCGCCCACCTGGACGTGGCGGCTGCCCGAGCGGAAGCGCTGGGCCAGCTCCAGGCCCTTGATCACCGGCAGGCGATCGGGCAGCAGGCTGCGCTGCAGCGTCTCGGCGGTGCGGTGCTCGCGCTCGAACAGCGTGGCCCGCTCGACCGCCAGCGCGCACTGGCCGGCCAGCGCCTCCAGGAAGACGCCGTCCTCCTGAGAGATCTTCTGCGGCCGGGTGAAGGAGAATCGGAGCGCTCCCAGCGCACGTCCCGCCGCGAGCAGCGGCAGGCCCACCCAGGCCCGCTCGTCGCCGTGGGCGAGGAACCCGGCCAGGACCTCCTCGTCGCCGCCGGCCTCCAGCAGCTGGGCCCGCAGCGACTCCGGGGACTCGGCGAAGACCGGCCTGCGGCTGTTGACCGCCATGGTCATGACGTTGGAGTGGGACAGCGGGATCTCGTCGCCGGTCACGCCGGACGCCTCGAGGATGCCCTCGCCGTTGATCAGCTTGAGCGCGGCGCGATCGGGGTCGAGCAGCGCGACCGCCGAGCGGTCGGCGGCCAGGGCGGTGCGGCCCACGTCGATGATGACCTGCACGACCTGCTCGACCGTCAGGGCCTCGGCGAGCATGGCGGTGGCGCCCTGGAGCCGCGCGGTGCGCAGGGCGGCGGCGCCGAGCTGGTCGGTCAGCCTGCCGCGCATCTCCTCGGCCTCGCGCTGCGGGGTCACGTCGGTGTTGGCGCCGACCCACTCCACCACTCTGCCGTGGCGGATGATCGGCACCGCGCGGACCTCGAAGTGGCGGAAGCCGCTGGCCCGGGTGCGCACCCGGTAGTTCCACTCGAACATGGTGCGGCCGCGCAGCGCCTCGCGCCACGCCTCCTCGGTCTGCTGGCGCTCCTCGGGATGCACGACGTCGAGCCAGCCGCTGGCGAGGTATTCCTCCAGGCCCTGGCCGGTGATGGCGCGCCACTGCGGCGCGTCCTCGACGACGGCGCCGGTGGGCGAGGTGATCCAGACGAGCTGCGACTGCGCCTCGACCAGCGAGCGGTAGCGCTCCTCGCTGCGGCGCAGCGCCTCCTCGGTCTGGCGGCTCTCGGTCACGTCGAGCCCGACCAGGGCGATCGCCCGCAGCTCGCCCTGATCGTCGTGGACCGGCGAGAAGGACAGCGACCAGTGCCTGGTGTCGCCCTCGGCGGAGCGCACGCGTACGCGCCCCTCGGTGACCGGCCCGTCGCTCTCGATGACGGCCTGCACGGCGTGGGTGATGATCTGGCTGAGGTCGGCGGCGAGCACCTCGACGGGCGGCCGGCCGATCATGCGGTCGGCGGGCACGTTGACGACATCGCTGAACACGTCGTTGACCCGCTGAACGCGGCCATCGCCGTCGAAGAACGCGAAGGCGAACTCGGCCTCCGACAGCATGCCCTTGAAGAGGGCGGAGTCTGAGATGTCCACATCCGACTCCCGGGGACGGGGAACGGAGGTCTCGGCGCTCATGGTCGGCACCTCCGTCGCGTGCCAGGGTCTCCCACGCGGCACATCTCCATAACTGTGTATCGGCGTAGCGCAGCTCCGGGCGACCGGATTCTGCAGTACATCATCGGCGATGGGCATGCGTGGACGGAAGCCCCCGCCGTGGCCCGGTCGCCTTTAGGGTCTACGCATCCTGTCAAAGTCGCTCCACGTTGCGCAGCAAGATCAGGTTACAGCGCCCGATTGCCGGAGGGATTTCTCCCATGGCGATCAGGTCGTGGCCGCGCGCTTGGCCTCCTGCTTCGTGGCGCGCACGCGGGCCAGGCTGTCGGCGTCGACCACGTCGGCGACCGATCGGTGTGACCCCTCCTCGCCGTAGAGTCCGGCTGCCTCACGCCAGCCTGAATGCTGGACCCCCAGCTGCTTCCCCAGCAATGCCAAAAAAATCTGGGCCTTCTGCTTTCCGTATCCCGGCAGGGCCATCAGTCGTTTCAGCAAGTCTTTGCCGTCCGCCGCCTCGGCCCAGATCCTCTCGGGCCGCCCGTCGTACTCCTCGACCAGGTAGGCGGCGAGCTGCTGCACCCGGGCCGCCATAGACTTGGGATAGCGGTGCACGGCCGGCTTCTCGGCCAGCAGCGCGGCGAACGCCTCAGGATCATAGGAGGCGATCTCCGCCGCGGTGAGGTCGTGCCCCAGCCGTTCGGAGATGGTGAAGGGCCCCGTGAACGCCCACTCCATGGGGACCTGCTGGTCGAGCAGCATGCCGACGAGCAGGGCGAGCGGGCTGCGGCCGAGGAGCTCGTCTGCCTCGCTCCGCTGGGCGAGCTGGATGCGCATGGAGACAGCTTTGCACGAAAGGGCACGCTGTGAAGTGAACACAGGCGTCGTAGAGGCTTGACACACGCCGCTGAAAAGATGAAATGAGAGCGCAAGTCGCCCTGTAGACATTCCTGGGGGTTTGCCCCCGGGTCTCCAGAGGAATCTCACATCTATGCTCGCTCTGGCCACACGGTTCCTACGGGAACCGGTCAGTCTCAGGCTGGCCGAAGAGTTCCTGACCGTACCCGTGGACACGATCGATCGCTGTGTCGCCGACGTGTGTGCGTGTGCGCATCATCTGGGCATCTCGGCGACGCCCGAGATCGTGGAACGCATCGCTCGCGAGCACTTGCTCGCGATCGTCAACTCCGCGCCGCCGCCCCGAAGCGCCCGATAACATCGGGGTCACCAGGCCGAGTTCTACGCACCGTTTGCGCCTGGAATACGAGAGAGTGAGGGCGTGCGCCGACACCGACGAGATCCCCGGGAGAGCACCCCGCCAGACGACGTGTTCAAGGAGATGGTGCAGGCGGCCCGAGAGCTGCTCGCCGTACGCACTCCTCTGGACGCCGAGCTGATGGTCTCCGACATGATCGGCGCCTGGTGGGGCAAGCGGGTCAGGGGCGGTGACGTGGAGCAGGTGCTCGGTGAGGGCCTGGTCGACTACGCCGCCAAGGCGGGCACGCCAGCCTCGCTGACCCTGCTGATCTGCCTGGCCTATCTCGGCACGGCCCGTCAGGGCGCCAAGGCCGAGGGCGCGGCGCTGGCGATGATGGAGTCGGGCGTGGCCACTCCCGGCTGGGCCGAGCGGGTGGGCGCGGTCAAGCCGGCCGGCTGCTACGTCTCCCGCGACGCCTACGGCGACCAGGACACGGTGATCTGCACGTTCGCCTACCGCTGGAACGAGGGCGCGCTGCCGATGGACCGGCACGCGCTGGTCATGGTCGTCGACTACAACATGAGCGGCATGGCCCGCGACGCCTGGGTGTCCTCGCACGTCGACAAGCTGCTGGAGCAGGCCAGGGCCGAGGCGGCGGGCAATCCGATGCTGCTGTTCGAGGAGATCCAGCCCGAGCAGGCCAGGGCGCTGCTGGAGTCGGCGATGAAGGCCACCAGGGAGCCCAAGACGCCGCCCCCGGTGAGCGACAGCTACAGCGCCTACCACGCCTTCGCCCGCGCCCGGCTCAAGGCGCTGCCGCCCGGGCGCAAGCGGCCCGCGCCGCTGAACATCGAGGCCCCCTACAGCCGTGAGCGGCGGGCCATGCTGGCGGCGGAGTTCCTGGCCTCGGACGCGGCCGAGCACCTGTCCGACCCCTCCGCGGCCTCGCGCTGCGCCGACCACATCATCGACTACGGCTGTGAGCAGGACTTCAACCGGCCGCTGCGGGTCAGCCCGACCAAGTGCGAGACGTTCCTGCTGGGCTGGCTGCCGCGCAAGGTGATGCTGAGCGTGGCCGAGCAGGAGGCGATGCCGCACGCGCTGTCGGCCTGGGTGCGCTTCGCCGCCCACCGCACGGGGCTGCCCGAGCAGGGGCTCAAGGCCACGCTCGACGCGGTGTGGGAGGCGACGGGCAAGTTCCCCGAGGCCTATCGCGACCCGACGTCGCTGGGGCTGGACCGGGCGCTGCTGGAGCGGCTGCTGCCCGACGGCGACCTGTCGGCGCTGCCGCGGCGGATCTTCGCCTTCCCTTTCCTGCAGGGCTCGCACGACGGGGTCGAGCTCGACCTGCTCAACCCGGCCGACGAGGCCGACCGCCGGACGTTACTCGAGATCGACCACGGCGGCACGATCGACCAGGAGCATCTGGCCTGGCACGAGGAGATCGCCACCCGGCTGTGGGAGGGTGACCCGCCGCAGCTCTGGGAGGCCGCGCAGCGCCTGCTCGACCTCGGCCACGACCGGCACGACGTGCTCCACGTACTGATCGAGATCGCCGAGCGGATCGGGGGCGACCCCGACGAGCTGGCGGCGGCGCTCGACGACATCGCCGACATCCCCGACGAGATCTAGGCGCGAGCCGCCCGTAGAATCTTGTTCTATGGCGATGTACACCCGCCTTGCCAGGGGCGCCTACCTGGCGTCGGAGCACACGCAGGGCCCATGGGATCCGGCCGCTCAGCACATGGGACCCGTCACCGCCCTGATCGTTCACGAGCTCGCCCAGACCGCGCCGCGGCCGGGGCTGGAGCTGTCCCGGCTGGTGGTGGACGTGTTCGGGCCGGTGCCCGTGGGCGAGCTGGAGATCACGACCGACGTGGCCCGCGACGGCAAGCGCGTGCAGTGCCTGACGGCGAGCGTCGCCTCCGGCGGCCGCGAGCACGTCAGGGCGAGCGCGTGGCGCGTCCGCACGGCCGAGACGCCGCCGACGCCGGTCTCAGGGCCGCCGGCGCCCGTGCCGCCGCCTTCGGAGGAGCACGCCCGCTCGTGGCTGGGCTCAGGCTTCGGGTACGGCAGGGCGCTCGACTGGCGTTTCGTCACCGGCGGCCCCATGGAGGTGGGCCCGGCCACGGTCTGGGGCAGGCTCACCGTGCCGCTGGTCGAGGGCGAGGAGATCACTCCGCTGGAGCGCCTGGCGGCGTTCGCCGACAGCGGCAACGGCATCAGCTTCGCCGTCGGCTTCGACACCCACGTGTTCGTGAACGTGGACCTGACCATCTCCCTGTTCCGCGCCCCGGCCAGCGAGTGGATCTGCATGGACGCGCGCACGGTCCTCGGCCCGTCGGGCAGAGGGCTGACCCGCTCGACCCTGTACGACGAAGGCGGCGAGGTCGGCACGGCGACGCAGACGTTGTTCGTCGCGCCGAGGTAGCCGCTACCGCCATGATGGGGTCATGGTGATCGACCTCAACGCTGACCTGGGTGAGGGCTTCGGCATCTGGCGGCTCGGCGACGACCTCGCGCTGCTCGACATCGTCACGAGCGCCAACGTGGCCTGCGGCTTCCACGCCGGCGACCCCGTGACCATCAGGCGCACCTGCGCGGCGGCCGTCGACCGGGGCGTGGCGATCGGGGCGCAGGTGTCCTATCGCGACCTGGCGCACTTCGGCCGCAGGGACATGGACGTCGAGCCGGAGGAGCTGTGCGCCGAGGTGCTCTACCAGCTCGCGGCCGTGGACGGCATCGCCAGGGCGATGGGCGGCCGGGTGTCCTACGTCAAGCCCCACGGCGCCCTCTACAACCGGATCTGCCGCGACGCGGTCCAGGCGGCGGCGGTGATCGACGCCGTGTCCGACTACGACCCCTCGCTGCCGGTGCTCACGCTGCCCGGCTCCGCGGTGCACGCGGTGGCCGCGGCGGAGGGCGTTCCGACGGTCTGCGAGGCGTTCGCCGACCGGGCCTACACCGTGGCCGGGACGCTGGTCCCGCGGCGGGAGCCCGGCGCGGTGGTCCACGACGCCGCCGTGGTGTCCGCCCGTGCCCTCCAGATGGCCGTGGAAGGCTCTGTGACGGCCGCTGACGGCAGTTCCGTACCGATTTCTGCCCGTTCCATCTGCGTCCACGGAGACACGCCTGACGCCGTCCGGCTGGCGCAGGCGGTGCGCGACGAGTTGCTGGGGGCCGGCGTGGTCCTTCAGGCGTTCACGTGATCAGGGCCGCCGGGGAGCACGGGCTGCTCGTGGAGACGGGCTCGCTGGCGCTGTCGCACCGGCTGGACGCGGCGCTGCGGGCCGACCGGCCCGCCGAGGTCGTCGAGATCGTGCCGGGGCCGGAGAGCGTGCTCGTCGTGGCTCCCGAGGCGGATCAGGACCGGCTGCGGGCGCGGCTGACGGCGGTCGTCGAGCAGGAGCGCGGCAGGACCGGCGCGGGAGCGGCCGAGGAGCCGGTCGTGACGATTCCGGTGGTCTATGACGGGGCCGATCTCGATTCCGTGGCCGAATCGGCCGGGATCTCGGTGGACGAGGTGATCTCCCGGCACTCGGGGCGCGAGCTGGTGGTGGGGTGGCTGGGGTTCGCTCCCGGTTTCGCCTACCTCACGGGGCTCGATCCGGTGCTGGAGCTGCCCAGGCTGGACACGCCGCGCACCTCGGTGCCCGCCGGTTCCGTGGCGATCGCGGGCCCCTACTCCGCCGTCTACCCGACCGCCTCGCCCGGCGGCTGGCGGTTGCTCGGGCGCACGTCGCTCCAGGTGTGGGACGTGGCGGCCGATCCGCCCTCGCTGTTCAGGCCGGGCGTGCGCGTCCGTTTCGAGCCCGCATGATCGAGGTGCTGGCGCCCGGTCCTTACGCGACCGTCCAGGATCTCGGCCGGCCCGGTTACGCCCACCTGGGGGTGCCCAGGTCGGGCGCGGCGGACACGGCGAGCCTGCGGCTGGCCAACCGGCTGGTGGGCAACGCGGAGGGGCTGGCGGGGGTCGAGCTGACGTTCGGGCTGGCGCGGCTGCGGTTCGCGGACGGGGCGTGGGTGGCGCTGGCGGGCGCGCCCGTGCCGGCCGGGGACGTGCGCGGCGCGGGGATGGCGGTGCCCTTCTGGGTGCCGCCGGGCGGCGAGCTACGGCTCGGCGCGCCGGTGCGCGGGTTGCGGACCTATCTGGCCGTACGCGGCGGGATCGCGGTCGAGCCGGTGCTCGGCAGCCGCTCCACCGACTCGCTGTCCGGGCTCGGGCCCGAGCCGCTGCGGGCGGGCACGCTGCTGCCCGTCGGCCGGCCGGAAGGCGTCATCTCGGTCGATCAGGCGCCGCTGCCGGGGCCGCGCCCGCCGGTCCTGAGGGTGCTGCCGGGGCCGCGCGACGACTGGTTCACGGCGGACGCGCTGGCCGAGCTGTGCGCGCGCCCGTACACGGTGAGCCAGGACAGCAACCGCGTGGGCGTCCGCCTGAGCGGGCCCGAGCTGGCCAGGGCCAAGGAGGGCGAGCTGCCGAGCGAGGGCGTGGTCGTCGGTGCGGTGCAGGTGCCGCCGAGCGGGCAGCCGATCGTCTTCCTCGCCGACCATCCGCCCACCGGGGGTTATCCGGTCGTCGCCGTGGTCCGCACCGCCGACCTGCCGATCGCTGCCCAACTGCGGCCGGGGGACGAGGTCCGTTTCAGGGTCGCCGCCGCTCCTGACGGGACGCGAGGCTTCAGGGTCCGGTGAGGACCACCTCCGTCGTACGCTGCGTGCCCTGGCGTTCGTACGTCACGCTGACGCGCTCGCCGGGGCGGTGGGCACGTACGGCGGCGATGAGGCCGGCAGCCGAGGTGACGGCCGTGCCGGCGAGGGCCGTGATCACGTCGTTCTGGCGCAGTCCCGCCTCGTCCGCGGGGCCGCCCCCGGTCAGGTCGCCGACCAGGGCGCCCGGCCGGCTCGGGGAGTCGAGGGCCGAGACGCCGAGGCGGGCGTGCTCGACCCGGCCCGTTGCCAGCAGCCGGTCGGCGACCCGCTTGGCCTCGTTCACCGGGATGGCGAAGCCGATGCCGGCGCTGCCGGTCCCGGTGCCCGCGAGGGCCGTGTTGATGCCGATCACTTCCCCGTCCATGTCGACGAGCGCGCCGCCTGAGTTGCCCGGATTGATGGCGGCGTCGGTCTGGATGGCGTCGGCGAGCGCCAGCGGGCCGGCCTCGCCGGCCGGCGTGCGGTTCAGTGCGCTGACGATCCCGGCGGTGACCGTGCCCTCCAGGCCGAAGGGGCTGCCGATGGCCAGCACCTCCTCACCGACCCTGGTCTCGTCGCTGTCGCCCAGCCTGGCCGGCCGCAGGCCCGCCGCGTCCACGGCCTTGAGCACCGCGAGGCCGGAGACGGGGTCGGCGCCCACGACGGCGGCCTGGAGCGCGGCACCATCCGTCAGGCGCAGCGTGACCTCGCCCGTCGTCGCCGCGACCACGTGCGCGTCGGTCAGCACGGTGCCCTCGGCGTCGTACACCACTCCCGAGCCCGTGCCGCCCGGCGCGGTCACCAAGACGACGCTGGGCAGCACGGCGCCGGCGATGTCGGCAGGCTCGTCACCATGCCGGGGAGCGGGCGTGGTGGTGCCGGGGACGGGAGCCGGCGCGATCACGGCCGAGGCGCGTTCCCGCTCCCTGTGGCGTCCCGGCAGCAGGCCGCCGAGCAGCCAGGCCAGCAGCGAGCCCGCGACGATCCCAGCGACCGCGGCGGTGAGACGGCCGCGGCGGGGCGGCGGAGGCGGCGGTTCCGGTGGTTCCGGCGGTTCCACCTGCCACGATCCCCTTCCGGGATAGTACGTGTACACGATGCCGCCCTCGCGGCCCTTGGTCGACAATGCGGCCTCCCTGACATGGCGTGTAGTGCCACAGTCGGGCCGCTACCTGCCACCGCGCTGACGTCTGGCTGACTTATTCCTGTGACCGCGGCCGGTCGTCATCTGTCAGGGGCGCGCAGCACCGCCGCCGCGTTGAACCCGCCGGTCCCCCGCGCCACGACGAGCACGGTGCGCAGCCCGGGCAGCTCCCTGGCCTGGGTGACCAGGTCGAGGTCGTGGGCGAGATCTCCGGCGTTGATCGTGGGCGGCAGCACGCCGTGGTGCAGCGCGAGCGCTGCCCAGGCCACGTCGAGTGCGGCGGCGCCGGAGTTCAGCCGGCCGGTCATGGTCTTGGGGACCGTGACCGGGACCTTCCGCCCGCCGAACACCTCGGTCAGCGCCTGTGCCTCGGCCCTGTCGCCCTCCGGGGTGCCCGCGCCGTCGGCGAAGACCGCGTCCACGTCTCCGGCGTCGCAGCCGGCCCGCTCCAGCGCCAGGCGCATGGCCCGAGCGAGTTGCCCGCCGTCGGCAGGTGGCGCGGCGGGGTGGCGGGCGTCGTGGGTGGCGGCGGTGCCGGTGATCTCGGCGTACACGTGGGCGGCCGGACGCAGGTGGGCGCGCTGCCACTCCTCGACCACCAGCATCGCGCCGCCCTCTCCCGGCACGAAGCCGCTCGCCTGCCGGCTGAAGGGCCGGTAGGCGAGCGCGGGGTCGGGCTCGCCGCTGAACGTGCCCTGCCCGGCCTGGCAGACCAGCGCGTACGGCGACAGCGGCGCCTCCGTCCCGCCCACCAGCACCGCCTGGACGCCCCGCCGGATGTGCCGCCCTGCCTGAGCGAGCGCGTCGATCCCGCCCGCCCCGTCGGAGATGATCACCCCGCAGGGCCCCTTGACCCGGTGCCGGATGGAGATCTGGCCGCTGCTGGCGGCGTAGAACCAGCCGATCGACTGGTACGCGCTGACCGCCCGCGGCCCGGACCTGTAGAGCGCCTCGATCTCCCGCTGGCCGAACGCGTTCCCGCCCGAGGAGCTGGCGGTGACCACCGACAGGTGGAACGGGAACTCCCCCTGGGGGTCGAGCGCCGCGTCCGCCAGCGCCAACTCGGTCGCGGCCAGCGCCATCCACGACCACCTGTCGGTCTGGACCCGCAGCCGCGGCTCGATCAGCTCGTCCTCCGCAAAGCCCGTCACCTGCCCGCCCACCTTCATCGGCAGGGCTCCGGAGTCGGGCAGGGGGCGCAGCCCTGAGCGTCCGGCCAGACCGTTCGCCCAGTGCTCGGCCGCGCCCAGCCCGGTCGGCGCGACCACGCCGATCCCGGTGATCGCCATCCTGCGGCTCACGCGGCCTCCAGCCGGGACAAGACCATCGCCGACTGGAAGCCGCCGAACCCGCTGCCGGCCGACAGCGCGTGTTCCACGGTGACCTCTCTGGCGGTGACCGGGATGTAGTCCAGATCGCATTCGGGATCGGGGGTGGTCAGGTTGGCCGTGGGCGGGACCACGCCGCGCTGGATCGCCAGCGCGCACGCCGCCATCTCGATCGAGCCGATGGCGCCGAGCGAGTGCCCGATGACCGACTTGATGGAGCTGATCGGGATGTGGCGGGCGGCCTCGCCGAGCGCCCGCTTGTAGGCGGCCGTCTCGTGCCGGTCGTTCTGCTTGGTGCCGGAGCCGTGGGCGCTGATGTAGCCGAGGTCCTCCGGCGCGAGGCGCGCCCGGTCCATCGCCTCGGAGATCGCCTCGCCCAGCTCGAACCCGTCGGGGCGCAGGCCGGTCATGTGGAAGGCGTTGGCGCGGGCGCCGAAGCCGGTGATCTCGCAGTACACGCGCGCTCCGCGGGCCAGGGCGTGCTGGAGCTCCTCCACGATCAGCACGGCCGCGCCCTCGCCGAGCACGAAGCCCTGCCGGTCGGCGTCGAAGGGCCGCGAAGCCTGCTCGGGGTCGGCGTTGCGCGGGCTGGTCGCTCTGATCGCGTCGAAGCAGGCCACGGTGATCGGCGAGATCGGCGCGTCGGAGGCGCCGGCGAGGACGACGTCGGCCTCGCCGTCCTGGATGAGCGTGTGGGCATGGCCGATCGCGTCGATGCCGGAGGTGCAGCCGGTCGAGATCACCGCGGCCGGGCCCTGGGCGTGGAAGCGGACGGCCAGCTCCGCGGCCGCGCTGGAGGGCACCAGCGCCTGGTAGAGGAACGGGGCGACGTGGGTCGGGTCGACCACCCAGTCACGGCCGCCGTTGCTGGCGACGATGTACTCCTCCTCCAGGCGGATGGTGGAGCCGACGGCCGTGCCGAGCGAGACGCCGGTCCGCTCGGGGTCGGGCGAGCTCAGCCCGCTGTCGGCGTACGCCTCCCGCGCGCAGGCCAGCGCCATCAGCACGAACCGGTCCAGCCGTCTGACCTCCTGAGGAGTGAGGCCGTGGGCGGCGGGGTCGAAGTCGCACTCGGCGGCGATCTGGGAGCGGAACGGCTCGGGGTCGAACGTCGTGATCCGCCGGATGGCCGGCTTGCCTCCCGTGATGCGTTGCCAGAACTCCTCGCGATTGCCCCCGCCGGGGGCGATCACGCCGATCCCGGTGACGACGCTGCGCCGGGGCCCGCCCTTCATGGGACCACCTCGGTGTCGACGTGGCCCAGCTCGGGCCGGGGGGCCAGCGGGGCGAGCTGGAAGACCGCCAGGGCCTCGCCCGCGCCGACGTTCGTCAGGCGGTGGCGGACGTTCCTGGGCACGAGCAGCGACTGCTCGGCGCTCACGGCGACCGGCTCGCCGTCGAGGTCCACGCGGAGCTCGCCCCTGGCCAGGAAGATGAACTCCTCGGAGTAGGGGTGGTAGTGCTCGGCGACCTGCTCGCCGGAGGCCAGGCGGACCGCGCCGAGGAAGCCCGAGCTGGCGCCCACGGTGGCCGGGGAGACCAGGGTGCGCAGGTCGCCGCCGCGACGGGTGTTGGAGGGCACGTCGGTGAAGCCGACGACGGCCCGCCGGCTCTGCTCCACCCGCTCCTTGATGACCTCCATCTGGACGCGGGTGTTGCGGTTGATGTGCTCGGTCATGCCCGCGGTGTCGACGGGGGCGGCGGGCTTCATGTGGAAGTCCTGGACCCAGCGCATGCGCGTGCGGTCGGCCGCGAGCTCCTCGTACGTCCAGGTGATGTTCATGAACTCGAACGGCCCGGTCTCGACCCGGCGGGCGCGCACGGTCCAGGTGTCGCGGTCCCAGCTCCGCCGGGACACCCACGACCACTCGCGGCCCTGCTCGTCGGGGTGCATGGTGAGCCGGAAGACGACCGAGTCGTCCGCCTCCTCCAGCACCTCCACTTTGGCGTACTCGGTGAACAGCTCGGGCCAGGTACGCACGTCGTTCGTCCGTGCCCAGACGAAACCGATCGGCGCGTCGATCTCGATGGCGTTGTCGGTGTGGCCGATCATGACGCGGCTCCCGCCAGGCGCTGGTTGACGATCTCGGCCACCTGCGCGGGGCTCTGGCCGGCGTCGATGTCCAGGGCGAGGCCGAAGCGGTCCTCGATCCTCGTGGCGATCTCGACCCTGGCCAGCGAGTCCAGCGCGAGCTCCTCGAAGGTCAGGGTGTAATCGTCCTGCGCGGGCCCCAGGCCCACGGCCAGGAGCAAGGTCCTCAGGTCTGCCGGGGTGAAGGTGTTGGCTGGCATGCGGCTCACGCTAGGAGCCGGGGGCCTGGCGGGTCTTCCGCCACCGTGATGAAAGTCCCGGCGAGCCTCCGGGAGGAGGTCCCCCTCCCGGAGGTGGGGGTCAGGTCGTACCGAGGGCGACCGTCGGGGAGAGCCGGGCCGCCCGCACGGCCGGGTAGAGGCCGGCCACGGAGCCGATGACCACGACCGCGGCCAGCCCGCCGCCGACCGCCCAGGGCGGCACCACCGTGGGCAGGCCGTTGGACAGCGCGTAGCCCGAGGTCACGAGCGCGCCGAGGGCCAGCCCCACCACGCCGCCCAGGCCGGACAAGAGCAGCGACTCGGCCAGGAACTGGGCCCGGATGTGACCCCTGGTGGCGCCGAGTGCCCGGCGCAGGCCGATCTCCTTGCGCCGCTCCAGCACCGAGACGACCATCGTGTTGGCCACGCCCACGCCGCCGACCAGTAGCGCGACGGCTCCCAGGCCGAGCAGCAGGTTGGTGAAGGCGCCCGCCGTGGCCGCGCGGGCTGCCAGCGCGTCCGACGGACGGCTGACGGTGACCTCCTCCGGGTGTTCGGGGTTCACCGTGCGCGGCAGCACGCTCCTGACCGTCTCGACGGCCTCAGGGGTGGAGCGTTCGTAGAGAGTGGTCGGATGGCCGTCGAAGCCCAGCAGCTCCTTCGCGCCGTTCCAGCCGACGAGCGCCGCGCGGTCGATGCCGGGCGCGAGCGGCACCGGATCCAGCACGCCGAGCACGGTGTACCAGCGCCCGCCCAGCCATACCTGCGAGCCGGGGGCGGTCACGCCCAGCCGGCGCGCGGCCAGGTCGCCGAGCACCACGGTGGGGAAGCGCTCGGTGGCTTCGGTGAACCAGGAGCCGGTGCGTACCCGGCTCTGTACGGTGTCCAGCAGCCCCAGCGTGGCCGCGCGGACCGAGATCCCGCCGGTGCGCTCGGCCGGAACCCGGTCGGTGCGATAGACGCTCGCCTCCAGATCTCCGGTGGCGGCCACCGTGTAGACGTCGTCGATCCTGCCCGCCATGGCCACCGACTGCTCCGGCAGCTTGGCGTCCCCGCCCATCAGGGTCTGCCCGGCCTTGACGGTCAGCATGTTGGTGCCGAGTTCGTCGAGCCTGCGCAGGAGGTCCGCCTGGCTGGAGGAGGAGATGCCGACCACGGCGACCATGGTGGCGATGCCGATCGCGATGCCCAGCGAGGCGAGCACGACGCGCATGCGACGTACCCGCAGGCCGGCCAGCCCGACTCTGAGCAGGTCGCGCGTGGTCAGCCGGGCCGGCCGGACGGTCGTCGCGCCGCCTTCCCCGAGCCGCGGGCGGGTCATGCGACGTTCCTGACGTCGGACACGACGCGGCCGTCGCGCATCCCGACCTGGCGGCCCGCCGCGGCGGCCACCTCATGGTCGTGCGTGATGATGGCGATGGTGGTGCCCTCGGCGTTGAGCGACCTGAGGACGTTCAGCACCTCGGCGCCGGAGGCGGTGTCGAGATTGCCGGTGGGCTCGTCGGCGTAGAGGATCGCCGGCTCCCGGACGGCGGCCCTGGCCACGGCGACGCGCTGCTGCTCGCCACCGGACAGCTCGTGCGGGCGGTGCCGCATGCGGGCGCCCAGGCCGACCCGTTCCAGCGCCTGGGCCGCACGCCGGCGCCGCTCGGGCAGCGGGACGCCCGAATAGAGCATGCCGTCGGCCACGTTGTCCAGCGCGGAGACCCCCGCGGCCAGGTGGAACTGCTGGAAGACGAAGCCGAGCAGCGAGGCACGCAGGCCCGACAGGTCACGGTCCGGCAGGCGGCCGGCGTCGTGACCGGCGATGATCACCCGGCCCGAGGTCGGGCGGTCGAGCACGCCCATCATGTGCAGGAGCGTCGACTTGCCCGAGCCGGAGGGGCCGACGATGGCGAGCAGCTCCCCGGGGTGGATGTCCAGGTCGACGCCGCGCAGTGCGGCCACGCCGCCGTCGTAGGTCTTCACCACGCTCTCCAGGCTGACGATGGGCGTCACGTGGCCGGCACCCCCACCCGCATGCCCTCGGTCAGACCGTCGCCCGACACCTCGACGCGGCCGCCGGCGAAGATCCCGGCCTTGACGGGCACGACCCGTACGGAGGAGCCTTCGACGACCTCGACGCCGTAGCCGCCCGCACGCAGCGCGAGCAGCGCCTCCACCGGCACCGACAGCACGTCGCGGCGGGTCTCGCTCTGCAGCTCGACGCTGACCGGCGCCTGGTCGAGCGTGCCGGCCTTGGCCGGATCGTCCAGGGTGACGCGGACCTCCACGGTGGACGCGCCGTCCTCGGCCGGCTTGGCCACGGTGCCCACCGCCGCGATCTTGCCCGTCAACTCCAGCTCGCCGGGGAGCTGGAGCTGGACGGGGGCGCCCTTCTCGGCCAGGCTCTGGCGGCCGGCGTCGAGCTGCACGGTCACGATCTTCCCGACGCCCGTGACCGTGAGGAGGGTCTGTCCCGGGCGGACCGTCGTGCCGGTGGCGGCGCGCAGGGCCTGGACGCGTACCTCACCGGGCAGGAACACGACCTGGGACTTGGTGACCTCGCCGGTCACCGGCAGGCCGGCGGCCTTCTGCCAGGCGCACACGGCATTAACCGTGGACCAGTCGAAGTGATCGTCGACCTTGAGGTCGTGGCGGAGCGCCTTGAGGTTCTTCTCCAGGTGGCGCACGTCCGCGCCGTCGCTCACCCCGAGCTCCAGGGTGCGGTGCATGGGCTTGGGGCCGTACATCAGGGTCACGGGGTCGCGGTCGACCTCGTAGAGCTCGCCGCCGCGGCGGACGACCGCGCCCTCCGCGGGCAACGCGGTGAGCGTGCCGCCCGCGGAGTTGACCACCGGCCGCTCGGCGCCGTGGCCGAGGACGCCGCTGACGGTCAGGGTGTCCACCATGTCGCCGCGCTGCACCGCCGCGGTGGCCGGAGGCAGCGGCGTCGCGCCTCCTCCCGCCACCGCGCCCTCGCCCGGCACCAGCAGGGCCACCGCGGCGGCCCCTCCGCCTATCAGCAGCACGGCGGCGGCGGATGCGATCAGCCCGCGCCTGCTCACCGCGCGCCGCCGGGACCGCCACCGGGCAGTTTGCTCTCACAAGCCTTGTTGGCCTTGACGTACTGGGGGGAGTCGGTGGCCGTCTTCGACTCCATCAGGATCTCACCGTTGGCGTCGGCCTTCGGGTCGGGCATGTCGACGCCGTTCTCGCGCATGCAGACGGCGTAGGCGAGGTACTTGTCCATCACGCTCGGGTCGTTGGCGTTGGGCCGGTCGCCCGCGGCCGGCTGGACGTACTGCCGGCAGGCCTCCTGGGCCTTCTCCAGCGTCTCCTGGCTGACGCCGGTGTCGGCCGCACTGAGCCGGCCGCTCTCCCGGGGGTCCTCCACCGGGACGCCGTTCTCCTGCATGCAGGTCATCCAGCGGGCCAGGCCGTCCTCGGTGCCGCCGGTCGAGGACGCCGACGCCGACGCCGAGGGCTGGGGCCGGGCTGCGCTCGGCTCTCCTGGCGGGCTGGAACAGGCCTGGAGGGCCAGCACGGCGGTACAGATAAGGATCATGGACCAAAGTGGTCTCATCTTCGATCACCTCCGAGCACAATCTCTCCGCCGAAGCTGACCGGGCCCTGCCCATTCGCCAGAAAACATCCTGACAGTTCAGTGGTGCCCGCCGGCCTCGTGCGGATGAAGTTTCAGCACCTCAGGGGGCATCACGACGTACGGACGCATCATGTGCATCTCGTGTTCGAGGATGTGGCAGTGGTAGACGTAGCGGCCCACCTGATCGAACTTCCCGAGTACGGTGGCCAGCTCGACGCCTTGCGCCCGTACGACGTCCTTCCAGCCCTGTTCGTGGCCTTCGAGCGGCCCCTGGCGCAGGAACGTGATCGGCTTGGTGGTGCCGCGCACGCTGTCGCTCCAGCCGGTGCGGTCGTAGACGTCCCTGCTCAGGGTCTGGAAGCGGATCATGTGCACGTGCATCGGGTGCGGCTGGCGGGTGAGGATCAGGAAGTTCCACACCTCCCACTGGTCGCGCGGGATGACGAAGTCGCTGCGGTCGGCGTACTCGCCGGCCACCCGCCGGAGGGTCTTGACCGTGCCGTCGGGACCCTGCACCTGGACGATCCCGGCGCTCGGGATGGTGACGGAGCCCGGGTCGACCTCGGCCATCTCCCACATGCCCAGCTCGTTGGGCTGGCCGGTGAAGGTCGCGGCGGGCGGGACGACGATCCACCGGTGCCCGTGCGTCTCGGGGACGTCGTCGTGAGTCAGCCGCTTGAACGACGGCGAGATCACGGCCGGCAACGTGAAACCCCCGCCAGGATCCCCGCCGGACACGTTGATCTTCATGATGTCCGGCTCGGGGATGCCGTTGCGCGGGTTGGGCTGGCCGGGGGTGACGCCCGGATAGGTGTCGACCAGCTTGAGCGTCCTGCCGGCCAGCGCGGAGAAGTCCACCAGCACGTCGGCCCGCTCGGCCGGCGCGAGCGTGAGCGCCCCGGTCACCGGCGCCGGCGCGCCGAGCAATCCCGAGTCCGAGCCGATCACCTTCATCGCCCCGGACAGCGGTTGCCCGTCCTGGTCCAGCAGCATCAGCCGGTATGTGCGCGCGTTGGAGGCGTTCAGCACCCGGAAGCGGTACCAGCGCGGCTCCACGTCCAGATACGGCCACACGACGCCGTTGACCAGGTTGTACGGCCCCAGGAAGAAGCCGGGAGAGGGCGGTTCCACCCGTTCCAGGATGACTTTGTGCAGCAGCCGCCCGTCGGGCGTGCCCTCGGAGCCGAGGTCGAAGTTGCGGTCGCAGAGCACCAGCGGGATCTCCTGCCTGCCGCGCGGCAGCCCGAGTGCCGTCTCCTCCTTGTCCCGGACGAGGTACATGCCGACCAGTCCGGAGAAAACGGTGAACCTGGTCAGGTGCATGGCGTGGTCGTGGTACCAGAGCGTGGTCGCCGGCTGGTCGTTGGGGTATTCGGAGAGCTGGGCGTCGCCGGGGTGAACCGCGTTCTCGGCCCAGCCGTCGTTGCCGCCGCCGGTACGCGAGCCGTGCAGATGCACCGCTGCCCAGGCGGGTAACGCGCGGACCTCGGGGACCGGCTCGACGCCGTCGCGGCCGGGGTAGTTCGCCGGCGGCTTGTCCGCCGGCAGCCCCTCGTCGGACACCTGAACCGCTTCGAGCGGGATGGGGGCGGCGAGCTGGTTGACCCAGGCGACCCTGACCCGCTGGCCGCGCTCCACCTCGATCGTCGGCCCGGGGAAGGAGCCCTCATAGGTCCACAGGCGGGTGGGAGGCATCTGGGAGTGCAGCCGCCGCTCGGCCACCCGCATCCGGATCGTCAGCTCCCACAGCGGCCCCCGCTGCCGCGGCTTGACGACCGGCGGGATCGGCAGCCGGTCCACGAACTTGTCCAGCACCAGCGCCGGCTCCCTGGGCGGCTCGCCCGCGCGGGCCCGCGCCTGCGTCCATCCCCATCCGCCCAGTGCCACTCCGATCGCCGCGCCGGTGCCGGCGAACGCCTGGCGCCGGGTCGGTCTCCTCCGGAAAACACCCTCTTCATCCACGGCCGCCACGCTAGGCACCCCCTGTTGCACAGGTCTTCCACCACGGTGATGAGAAGACTTCTCATCCTTTGGACGAGACCTCATCGAAACGGTCGGGGCTGAACGCCACCTGACCACAGGCAGACCGTTCAGTCAGCGGCGGGCAGGCGCACCCGGAAGACCGCGCCGGGACCGGGGTCGGCCTCGGCCACGCCTCCGTGCGCGACGGCGAGTGCGGAGACGATGGCCAGACCCAGCCCGCTGCCGCCCTCGCCGCGCGAGCGGGCCTGGTCGGCCCGGTAGAACCGTTCGAAGACCCGCTCGGCCTGTTCGCGGGACAGCCCAGGGCCCTGGTCGGCGACCTCCAGCACGACGGCCGGCGCCCCGTCGTCCAGCCGGCCCTCCAGCAGCCGGACCTCGACGGCGGTGCCCGGCGGTGTGTGCCGTACCGCGTTGCTGAGCAGGTTGCCGATGACCTGGCGCAGCCGCGACTCGTCGCCGATCACCAGCGGCGCGTTCTCGCCCTTGACGGCGAGGTCGATCCTGCGGTCGCGGGCCAGCAGCGCCCACTCCTGCACGGCCTCGGCCGCGACGGCAAGCAGGTCGACCCGGTCGCCGCGCAGCGGCCTGCGCTGGTCGAGATGGGCCAGCAGCAGGAGGTCCTCCACCAGCAGGGTCATCCGGCCCGCCGCCCTGCCGATCCTCGAGACCAGCTCGTCCTCGCCGCGCTGGCGGGTGTACAGGTCGGCGAAGCCGCGGATGGCGGTCAGCGGCGTGCGCAGCTCGTGCCCGGCGTCGGCGACGAAGCGCCGCATGTACGCCTCGGAGGCGGCCCTGGCCCGGAAGGCGGCCTCGATCTGGGCCAGCATGCCGTTCAGCGCCCGCGCCAGCCGCCCCACCTCCGTCCTGTCATCGTCCGCCTCGACCCGTTGCGACAGGTCGCCCGCGGCGATGACCTCGGCCGTGCGCTCGATCTCCTGCAGCGGCTGCATGCTGCCCTGGACGACGGCCACCCCGGCGGCGGCCACGATCGCCACCACGATCAGCGCCACGACCGCGTCGATCCAGGCCATCTGGGCGACGGTCTCGTTCACTTGGGTGAGAGGCATCGCCACGACGAGCTGACCGTCCTTGAAGACCCGCCAGCTCTCCACGGTGGACAGGCCCGCGGGCAGGCTGTCCGGCAGCGCGGCCTCGAAGGCCGGGTCGGCGCTCCTGGAGCGGGCGATCACGCTGCCGTCCTGGCCGATCTGCAGCACGGAGACGTCGCTCGGCACATAGACGAGGAGCTGGCCCTGCGGGCTGGGACGCTCGTCGCGCATGTCGTTGTGCAGGGTCTCGGTGACCCGTGCGAGCTGGTCGTCCGCCCGGTCGAGCAGGCGGTCGCGCAGCAGCAGCACACTGGCCGCGCTGATCACCACCGCCGCGACCGTCACCAGCAGCACCACGGTGACGGTGAGCTTGACGCGGAGGGGCGTCCTGCTCGCCCGCCTGCTCACTGGGGTGGCCTGAGCACGTATCCGACACCGCGCAGCGTGTGGATGAGCCGCGGGTCGCGGTGGTCCACCTTCCTGCGCAGGGCGGAGATGTACTTCTCCACGATGCCGTCGGCGCCCCGGAAGTCGTAATGCCAGACGTGGTCGAGGATCTGGGCCTTCGACAGCACCCGCCCGACGTTGAGCATGAAGTAACGCAGCAGGTTGAATTCGGTCGGGGAGAGCTGGACCGGCTCGCCGCCGCGCCAGGTCTGGTGGCTCTCCTCGTCCAGCTCGATGTCGGCGAAGGTGAGCCGGGACGGCGGCGCGCTCGCGCCCTCGCGCAGCCGCCGCAGCACGGCCCTGATCCGGGCGACGACCTCGTCGAGACTGAACGGCTTGCTCACGTAGTCGTCGCCGCCCAGGGTGAGCCCCTTGATCCGGTCGTCCACCGAGTCACGGGCGGTCAGGAACAGCACCGGAGTGCGATCACCGCCGGAGCGTAACCGTTTGATCACCTCGAACCCGTCGAGGTCGGGCAGCATGACGTCCAGGATGATCAGGTCGGGGCGGTGCCGTAGCGCCGCCTCGATCGCGCCCATCCCCCTGGCCAGGCTCACCACCTCGAACCCGGAGAAACGCAGGCTGGCCGCGAGCAGCTCGCGGATGTCGGGCTCGTCCTCGATGACGAGCAGCCGTGCCTCCGGTCTTCTGCCTGTCTCGGCCACGCTTCCGCCCCGCTTCCCGTCGCCGGCCTCGCCGATCATCATCATCGGCCAGACTGACGAAAAGCTGAAGGTCCGCTGACCGCCACGTCACGGTCCTCCTCCGAGCAGCTCGTGCACGAAGCACGTGGTGTGCTCGCCCGCGGCGAAGACGGGATGCCCGATGAGCCTGCGCAGCAGCGGGATGGTGGTGACGACGCCGGGCCCCTCGACGGCGAACTCCGACAGCGCCCGGTCGGCCCGCGCGATCGCCTCCGCCCGGGTGGGCGCCCAGACGATCAGTTTGGCCAGCAGCGAGTCGTAGTACGGCGGCACGGAGTCCCCGCGGACGAACCCCGAGTCCACCCGCGTCCACGGGCCGCCTGGCACGTCGAAGACCTCCAGGAGGCCCGGCGACGGCCGGAAGCCCGCCTCGGGGTCCTCGGCGTTGACCCGGCACTCGATGGCCGCGCCGGCCGGGCGCACGTCCTCCTGCTTGACGCTGAGCGGCAGCCCGGCGGCGATCCTGATCTGCTCGCGGATCAGGTCGATCCCGGTGAGCGCCTCGGTGACCGGGTGCTCGACCTGGATGCGGGCGTTCAGCTCCATGAACGTCACGGTGCCCGCGTGGTCCACCAGGAACTCCATCGTGCCCGC
Source organism: Nonomuraea rosea (assembly GCF_039539705.1). Lineage (NCBI taxonomy): Bacteria > Bacillati > Actinomycetota > Actinomycetes > Streptosporangiales > Streptosporangiaceae > Nonomuraea > Nonomuraea rosea. Next base: position 126,954 of record NZ_BAABDQ010000037.1, read on the forward strand.
GCCGGTGTATCCGACGGCCCTGGCGCCCGCGACGGCGTACTCGCCCAGCTCGGACCGCGTCCGCTCGTCGAGCCCTGGCGAGGGCGCCTCCTCGACCAGCTTCTGGTTGCGCCGCTGCAGCGAGCAGTCGCGCTCGCCCAGGTGGACGACGTTGCCGACCTCGTCGCCGAGCACCTGGACCTCGACGTGGCGGGCTCGTCCGACGTACCGCTCCAGGTACACCTCGCCGTCGCCGAAGACCGCGCGGGCCAGCGCCACGGTCTCCCGGTAGACGCGCGGCAGCTCGGCGGTGCTCCTGACGACGCCGATGCCCCGGCCGCCGCCGCCCGCGGCGGCCTTGACCACCAGCGGGTAGCCGATCTCGGCGGCCACCCGTTCGGCCTCGGCCCGCGTGGGCACGGCCCCATCGCTGCCGGGCAGCACGGGCAGCCCGGCGGCGCGCATCAGCTCGCGCACCTTGGCCTTGTCGCCGACTCCGGCCATCACCTCGGGGCGGGGGCCGATGAAGGTCAGGCCATTGTCGGCGCAGACGGTGGCGAAGTCCGGGTCCTCCGACAGGAAGCCGTAGCCGGGGTGCACCGCGTCGGCGCCGCAGCGCAGCGCCGCCTCGATGGGCCCCGGCATGGACAGGTAGCTGCGCCTCGGCGCGGCGGGGCCGATGTGCACGGCCTCGTCGGCGAAGCGCACCACCGCGCTGTCGCGATCGGGCGTGCTGTAGACGGCCACCGTCGCGATGCCGAGCTCGCGGCAGGTCCTGGCGATGCGCAGGGCGATCTCGCCGCGGTTGGCGATGAGCACCTTGCGGAACGGCGGCGCGGTCATGCGTCCGTCACCCGCACGCGTACCAGCTCCTGACCGAACTCGACCGGCTGGCCGTCGCCGACGAGGACCTCCACGACCTCTCCCGACCACTCCGACGGCACCTGGTTCATCAGCTTCATCGCCTCCACGATGGCCACGGTCTGGCCGGGCTCGACCCGTGAGCCGAGGCGGGTGAAGGGTTCCGCGCCTGGTTCCGGGGCCACGTAGAACGTACCGACCAGGGGCGCGACGATCGACCTGAGCGACAGGTCGGCGCTCTCCTCCTCCCGGGGCGGCGACTGCCGCTCGGTCGTGGAGGTCTCCTGGTGGGTCCACGAGATCTCCACGCTGCGGTCACCGGCGCGGAGCACGACGCTGGACACCGTGCCGGGGATGGTCTTGACGAGGCTGCTGGCCTCGGCGCGCAGCAGCCGGAACTCCTCGCTCCACTCCTGCTCAGCCATCGGTGACCGGTCCCAGGCCGCGGAACCTGTCGTGGCGGCGCCGGACCAGCTCATCAGGGCGCAGGTGGGCCAGCCGGGCCAGCGTGCGCAGGATCGCGTCCTTGAGGTGGGCGGCGGCCAGCGCGTGGTCGGCCTGGCTGCCGCCCGCCGGCTCGGGCACGATGCCGTCGATCACGCCGAGGCGGAGCAGCTCCGGCGCGGTGAGGCGAAGCGACTCGGCCATCCGGGCCGCCTGGGACGGGCCGCCGGTCAGGATCGTCGAGCAGCTCTCGGGGCTGATGACGGAGTAGCAGGCGTTGCGCGTCATCAGCACTTCGTCGGCCACGCCGAGCGCCAGCGCGCCGCCGCTGCCGCCCTCGCCGGTGACCGTCGCCACGATGGGCACCCGCAGCTCGCCCATCCCGGCGATGGCGGAGGCGATGGCCCACGCCTGGCCTCGTTCCTCGGCTCCGATGCCGGGGGCCGCGCCTTGGGTGTCGATCAGCGTGACCACCGGCAGCCCGTACGACTCAGCCATCCGCATGAGCCGCAGCGCCTTGCGGTAGCCCTCGGGATGGGCCATGCCGAAGTTCCGGGAGACCAGCTCCCGCGTGTCGTGGCCCTTCTGGTGACCGATGATCACGGCGCGGACGCCGTCCATGACCCCGAGCCCGCCGACGATGGCCCGGTCGTCGCCGTGCGTCCGGTCGCCGTGCAGCTCGACGAAGTCCTCGCACATGTGGCCGAGGTAGTCGAGCGTGCTGGGCCGCTGGATGTCGCGGGCGATCCTGACGGTCTCCCAGGCGCTCGCGGCCGGCTCGCCGCCGTCCTCGCCGCAGGCCGCGGGCCCGTCCCGGTACGGGGCCGTCCCGGCGTCCAGCAGGTTGAGCAGGCGGGCCAGCAGCGGCCGCACCGCCTCGCGCGACTCGACCCGGTCGAGCATGCCGCGCGAGAACAGGTACTCGGCCGTCTGGAACCCCTCGGGCAGGCGTTCGCGGGTGGCGGCGGCGATGACGCGCGGCCCGGCGAAGCCGATCAGGCTGCCGCGCTCGGCGACCAGGATGTCGGCCAGCGTGGCGAAGGAGGCGGTGACCCCGCCGAAGGTGGGATCGGTCAGCAGGCAGATGGAGGGCACGCCGGCCCTGCGCAGGCGGCGCAGCGCGGCGGCGGTCTTGGCCATCTGCATGAGCGACAGGGCGCCCTCCTGCATCCGGGCGCCACCACTGGCGGCCACGAGCAGCAGGGGGCTGCGGGTGGCCAGCGCCTCGTCGGCGGCCCTGGCGACCATCTCGCCGACGGCCGAGCCCATACTGCCGCCCATGAACGCGAAGTCCATGGCCAGCGCGATGAGGGGCCGCCCGCCGAGCAGGCCCTTGCCGTAGAGGGCGGCGTCGGCGAGCCCGGTGGCCCGCCGCCCGGCCTCCAGCCGCTCCGGGTACGGGCGCGAGTCGGTGAAGCCGAGCGGGTCGCCGCTGCGCACGCCGGGGGCGGCCTGGAAGGTGTTCTCGTCGAGCAGCAGGCCCAGGCGCTCGCGGGCGCCCAGCCGGTGGTGGTGCCCGCAGTCGGGGCACACGTGCTTGCTGCGGGCCAGTTTGGGCAGGTAGAGCAGGGCTCCGCAACCGGCGCAGGCGGTCCAGGACGTGGTGGCGGCACTCAGCGTGAGGGTCATGAGCTGCGCTCCCACCCGTAGAACTCGCCGGCCATCGCATCGGCCGGGCTGCGCCAGGTGGCGGGGTCGAATGGCTTGACGTATCGGTCGAGGTCGGCGCTGAGCCGCTGGAAGTCGGAGCGGCCTCGGGCCTTGCCGACCTGCTCGCGAGCGTCGCCGTCGAACTCGACATAGTGGAAGTACAGGTCGTGGTACTGGAACAGATGACGGCGGATCACGCCCAGGTCGTGCGGAAGGGCGGTGGCGTCGGAAGCCCCGAAGAGGCGCGCCACGTCGGCCGCCGCCCCGGGCTCCAGGCGGGCCACGATCAGACTCCTGTCGGTCACGAGGTCTCCTCGTCGTCGGGATCTGGACAGCCGCCACGCTAGGAAGCCGCGCGGCGTGTGTCTCCCGCCGCCAACATGAACTCCCGTCTCCCCTTTCCGGTGGACGAGGTCGTCCCGTCGATGGAGTCCCATCCCCTGCCGGGCTGGACAAGCCCGTTCTCGTAGGCGTAGATCACCACCTGCACCCGGTCACGCACCCCCAGCTTCTGATACAGATGCTGAACGTGTGACTTCACCGTCGACTCCCCCAGCACCAGCAACCGCGCGATGTCCTCGTTGCGATGACCCCGCACCAGCAACCGGAACACATCCAGCTCCCGATCCGTCAACCCCACCAGCCCCGGCACCACCGCGGCCGACACCACCGGACGCCGAGCGAACTCCGCGATCAACCGCCGCGTCACCGACGGAGCCAGCAACCCCTCCCCCGACGCCACCGTACGCACCGCCTCCACCAGCAACTCCGGCGACGAATCCTTCAGCACGAACCCCGACGCACCCGCCCGCAGCGCCTCGAAGACGTACTCATCCTGGTCGTACATCGTCAAAATAATCACCTGCGGCCCCGACCCCTCACAGATCCGCCGCGTCGCCTCCAAACCCCCCATCCGAGGCATGTTGATATCCATCAGCACCACATCCGCGTGATTCCCACGCAACCCATGCAGCGCCTCCACCCCGTTGGCCGCCTCCCTCACCACCGACACGTCCGGTACGTCGTCGAAGATGGCGCGTAACCCCCGGCGTACCAGCGGCTGATCGTCCACGAGCATGATCCGGATCATTGATGTCTCCTCCCCGTCGGACACAATGGCCACCCTGAGTGCCGTTCCTGACCCTTTCCTGACCGTCGCCTGACCGTTGGCAGACACATGTGAAGCCGCCGGCGGTCCGGACGGACCACCGGCGGCTCCGGTGACGTACGAGGTCAGCGCCGTCTGTGCATGAGGCGGCGCACGCGCTCCTTTTCCTCCCGGTCGAACGTGCGGGCGTCGTTGCCACGCGGGAACGGCTCCTCGGGCACGGGCGCGCTCAGGAACGCGCACAGCGGCTCCCAGCCCTCGGAGACGTCGTAGACGAGCAGCCGCTCCCCCGGCACCTCGGCCTTGACCTGCTCGATGTGGCGACGGTAGACCGCGATGGCGTGCTCGCGGTCGGCCACCCTGCCGTCGAAGACCCTGCGCATGATCGCCACATCGGTCATCTTGACGAACGCGCCCAGATCCGGAGCGATGCGGGAGACCAGCGCGAACCCGATCCTGGCCATGGGGCGGCGGGCACGCAGGGCCTTCCTGAAGATGGTCTTGGTGGCGCTCTCGTACCAGGAGTCGGGGTCGCGCACGGTGAGGATCACCTTGGCGTCCGGGTAGCGGGCCACCAGCTCCCGCCAGAACGCGGCGGCGGGAAAGTCGACGACGCTGGCGAATCCCTCGAAGGCGTGGTCCCAGTCGACGGGGCTCCCTTCCGCGGCATCGATCCAGGTACCGATCCTGGCCGGCTCCTCGACGATGTCGAACATGTGATAGCAAGGGCCGTGCCCGAGCAGCTCCAGCGCCGCTTTCAGCGAGGTGGTGCCGGTCCGGCCGAAGCCGACGCCGATGGCCTTCATCAGTGTGTTCCGTGAGCGCCGTGCGAGTGGCCGGCACCGTGCCCGTACTTCATCATCTCCGTGGGCATGACGACGAACGGCCGCATCATGTGCACCTCGTGCTCCAGCGTGTGGCAGTGGTAGACGAAGCGGCCGACGGCGTTGAACCGCACCGCGATGGTGATCAGCTCGCCGGTGAAGCCCTCGCCGCCCGCGGCCCTGATGACGTCCTTGCGGCCCTGCTCGTGCGGTTCGAGCACGCCGTTGCGCAGGAACTTGATCGGCTTGGTGCTGCCGCGCACCGCCCTGCTCCAGCCGCTGACGTCGTAGATGTCGCGGCTCAGCACGTGGAAGTCGACGGCGTGCACGTGCATGGGGTGCGGCGGGCCGCCGAGATCCAGGAAGCGCCACAACTCCCATTTGCCGCGCTCGATGAGGAAGTTCGCGGTGTCCTGGAAGTTGCGGGAGATGCGCCTGAGCGTCTTGACCTGGCCGTCGGCGCTCTGGACCTGGATGATGCCATCCCCGGGGATCTGCACGGTCGCGGGATCGACCTCCTCCATCTCCCACTGCTCGGCCTCGGCGGGCGCGCCCGGGCGGGTGAGCACGATCCAGCGGTGCTGGTGGTCGGCGGGAACGTCGTCGTGGGTGACGCGCGTGAACGTCGGCGACACCGTGGCGGGCAGCGCGAAGCGGTCGTCGCCGGGCTTGCCGGCCACCCGGAACTGCATGACGTCCGGCTCGTTGATGTTGTTCGACAGGTCGGGCTGGCCGGGGGTGATACCGGGGCGCGTGTCGACCAGCTTGAGCGTCCTGCCTGCCAGCTCCTTGAAGTCGATCAGCACGTCGGCCCGCTCGGCGGGGGAGAGGACCAGCGGCCCGGTCAGCGGCACGGGCGCGCCCAGCAGGCCCTGGTCGGTGCCGATCAGCTTGAACGCCCCGGACACGACCTGGTTCTGCTCGTCGAGCAGGACCAGGCGGTAGACCCGGGAGTTCGACATGTTGAGCATGCGGAAGCGGTACCAGCGTGCGGACACGTCCAGGTAGGGCCAGACCATGCCGTTGACCAGCGTGTACGGCCCGGCGAACGGCACGATGATCTTCATCGGGCTGGCGATCTCGACCTTGTGCAGCAGCTGGCCGTTGGGCCGTTTGCCGGCGTCGAGGTCGAAGTTGCGGTCGCAGAACATGAGGGGGATCTCGTACTTGCCGTCCGGCAGGCCGAGGGATTCCTCCTCGTCGTCGCGCATGACGTACATGCCCGCCAGGCCGGCCATCTGGGTCCAGCGGGTCAGGTGCATGGCGTGGTCGTGATACCAGAGCGTCGTGCCGGCCTGGTCGTTGGGGTACTCGGAGAGCTGGGCGTCACCGGGCAGGATGACGTTCTCGCCCCAGCCGTCGTTGGCGCCGCCCACGTGCGCCCCGTGCAGGTGCACCGCCGCCCACGGCGGGATGTTCTCCACGCCCTCGACCGGCTCGGTCTTCTCCCGGCCCGGCCAGTTGGTGGGGGGTTCGCCGGGGCGGCCGATGGCGTCCTCGGCGGCGCGTACGGCGATGATCGGCATCGTGCCCTGGAGTTGGTTGACCCAGGTCGTCCGTAGCCGCTGACCGCGCCGCACCTCGATGGTCGGCCCGGGGAAGGAGCCCTCGTAGGTCCACAGCGTCGAGGGCGGCAGCTCGGAGTGCAGCCGCCGCTTGATCACCTTCATGCGAACCGTCAGCTCCCACACCGAGCCGTACCGCTGCGGCTTCATGACCGGCGGGATCGGCAGCCGGTCCACGAACTTGTTGATGACCAAGGTCGGGTCCCGCGGCGGCACCCCGCCACGGGCGGTCGCCGCCGCCTTCGGCACCGTCGCCGCCTGGCCTTCGCCACCGAGTCCGAGGCCCAGCGCGGCGAGGCCGCCGGAGCCGAGTAACATCTGGCGCCGCGTGGCACCCTGCTGGAATACACCCGTTTCGTCCACGGCGTCACGCTAGGCACCACCGGCTCGGCCGGTCTTCCACCGCCGTGATGAGAAAGCGTCTCCTCCTTTGGACCATCGCCGCATGCCGTCGTACGAGGCGCACGGGCCGCCGTTCGTGCTAGCGACCGGCGGCCATGGAGGCGTCCTGCCGTCCGCAGCCGGGTTGCACGAGCCCGTTCTCGTAGGCGTAGATCACCACCTGCACCCGGTCACGCACCCCCAGCTTCTGATACAGATGCTGAACGTGCGACTTCACCGTCGACTCCCCCAGCACCAGCAACCGCGCGATGTCCTCATTGCGATGACCCCGCACCAGCAACCGGAACACATCCAGCTCCCGATCCGTCAACCCCACCAGCCCCGGCACCACCGCGGCCGACACCACCGGACGCCGAGCGAACTCCGCGATCAACCGCCGCGTCACCGACGGAGCCAGCAACCCCTCCCCCGACGCCACCGTACGCACCGCCTCCACCAGCAACTCCGGCGACGAATCCTTCAGCACGAACCCCGACGCACCCGCCCGCAGCGCCTCGAAGACATACTCATCCTGGTCATACATCGTCAAAATAATCACCCGCGGCCCCGACCCCTCACAGATCCGCCGCGTCGCCTCCAAACCCCCCATCCGAGGCATGTTGATATCCATCAGCACCACATCCGCGTGATTCCCACGCAACCCATGCAGCGCCTCCACCCCGTTCGCCGCCTCCCTCACCACCGACACGTCCGGTACGTCATCGAACGTGGCCCTCAATCCCCGGCGTACCAATGGCTGATCGTCAACGATCGCCAGACACACGCGCTTCATGCATCCTCTCCTCGGTCGGCAACCAAGCCCTGATGAGAAAGCCCCCGTCGGTCAGAGGACCGCATTCGAATCCGCCGCCCGTCGCGACCACGCCCTCCCGCATGCCGAGCAGCCCGTAGCCGCCGAGCTGGTGCACCTGGTCGTCCAGCTCACCCGTGCCGCTAATAACGCTCACTTTCAGGCCGTCGCCGCCGAAATCGAGATCGACCCGCACGGGCAGGGCCCTGCAGTGTTTAAAGGCGTTCGTCAGTCCTTCCTGGACGAGCCTGAGCGCCACGTCCTCGATGCGCGCCGACACCTGATGCTCGACGCCCCTGACCGTGAACCGCACGGCTTCCGCGTCGCTGGGCAGCCCGGAGATCAGGGCGGCGACCTGCGCCGACAGGGGCGCGGCCGATCCGCGCACGGGGCGCGGCCTGCCGCCGCGCAGCACGCCGATGGCCGTGCGCACCTGGCCGAGGATGTCGCTCACCGTCTCATCGATGGCCTCGGCGACGGGCCTGGTCTGCGGGGCGAGCGCGGGCAGGCGTCTCGCGTGCATGGCGATGAGGAGCAGGCCGTGCCCCAGGCCGTCGTGCAGCTCCCTGGCGATGCGCCGGCGCTCTTCGAGGGTGTCCGCGGAGCTGGGCCGCCGGCTCATGGCGCGCCGCCTGACCAGCCAGAACGCCGCTGCGATCGACAGTCCGATCACGAAGCCGAGCAGGAACGCGGTGAGGTTCTGGCCGGGTCCGAGTAAGGCGCTGTGTAGGCGTGTCAGCGTAGTTACCCCCTGATCTACCCCGATGAGACACGCCGCCTCAAATCCCCGTCTTCGGCGGCGCGGAAACGTACGCGTGCGAAAGAGCCCCAGTGACCTACGCAAACCACATTATGGGCAGATCGATCAGGAAACAATAATTTATCAAATTAACATTGCGTTATAAACACGGCCGCTAAATGCCTATTTTCGGGCATGGTAAATGCCGCCTTTGGGGAAGGCGGCATCTCCATTGTGCGGGGAGTCATTGGTGATGGACGATGCGCTGCACCTCCATTCGCGCTGAGGTACGCAAGGCACGCAGCCGGGCCGTCGCCTCGTCCTGCCCGGGGCTGCGTTCGAAGCGGCGGAAGGACTCCTCGTCCGACCAGTCGGAGGTGATGACGTAGCCGGCGTCCGTGGCGCAGAGCGACTGGCGCAGGCAGCCGGGCTGCCGGCCGGCCCAGGTGGCGGCCCGCTGCCAGGCGAGCTCGAACTCGTCGGCACGAGCAGCGGGCACGGCCATGGTCAGCACGGCGCGCACCGGCCCGCTCACGCCCGGACCCCCAGCTCGAAGATCCGCTCGGCGTTGGCCGTCAGCGTGCCGGGGTCCAGCTCTGACACCAGCTCCGTCATGCGCTTCAGCTCGCCCATGAGCGGGGGCGCGTCCGTGCCGAACAGGACCTGCTCCGGCCCGAAGAAGGCGAGGTTGGCACGCAGTTGCGCCCGGTTCGGGCACGAGGTGTCCACCAGGACCTTGCGCAGTGAACGGCTGGGAACCAGACGGGGCCGCCGGTCGTCCCCGGCACCCGGTCTCGGTGCCATGGCCAGGTCCAGCTTCTCCGCCAGCACGCCGAGCGCGCCGCCACCGCCCGGTGCGATGATCCGCAGCTCCGGATGGCGCTCGAGCCGGCCCGCGCACACCAGGGCCGCCACGCCCATGGTGACGTCGTTGAACCGGGCCAGGTGCTCGACCACGCCCGGCCCCAGGTCCAGCACCGCTTCCGTGCCCACCGGCTCCGCCGGCGGATGCACCAGCACCGGCACACCGGTCTCGGCCGCGAAGGCGAAGAAGTCGTCGGCCCCGGGCGAGCTCAGGAACCGGCCCGCCACGCTGGTGTTGACCACCAAGCCGACGAACTCGGGCTCGGTCAGCAGGTCGGCGGCCTGCGCCAGCATCCTCTCACCCGCGAACGGGTCAAGGTAGGCGTAGCAGCGCAGGTGGGCGGGGTACCGCCGGGCCAGCTCGGCGAGGGCCTCGTTGTGCGCCCGTACGGTGCCCGCGTCCTGGCGGTAGTTGGCGGCCCCTGTGCCCGGCAGCATGGAGCCCGCCCCGACCGGGCTGCCGATGATCGTCATCTCGATGCCGAGGGCCAGCTTGGCCTCGATCATCCCTTCGGGGTCGTGCATCCCCGGCGGCCCGCCCGCCTTCTCACCCGGCGGCGCCAGGTGCCCGTGCACGTCGATGAGCATGCGATCAGCCCGCCTTCCGCGGCGGCGGGCCGGCCAGCGCGCTGCTGAAGCCGAACTTGCCCATGACCGGGACCAGCGAGCCGTACAGGCCGTCAGCGCCCTCCCCGGTCAGAAACGCCACCACCCGCGCGACCAGGTCCGGCGTGACCGCGTGGTCGAAGTCCACGTGCGAGCGCTCCTGCCGGGCCTGCGGCGTGTCGGCCATCGTCATGATGACGGCGTTGGCGTGGATGCCCCGGTGCTTCACCTCGTGCGAGAGCGAGCGCATCCAGGCCGTCAGCGCCGCCTTGCCGGCCGCGTACCCGCCGAGCGCCGCCAGCGGCTCGCTCGCCAGCGGCGAGCCGAAGAACACCAGCCGCCCGCCGCCGTCGAGGTGCGGCAGCACCGCCTGCGTCGCGCAGACGGCCGACAGGAAGTTGACCCGCAGCAGCCGGTCGTACTCCTCGACGCGGGTCATGAAGACGGGGCCGGCGCCGAAGCCGCCCACCATGTGGATGAGCCCGTCGAGCCGGCCCAGCCGCGACACGGCGGCCTCGGCCGCCCCGACCGCGCCCTGCTCGGTGGTCACGTCCGCGGCGAACGTCTCGATGCGGCCCGGCTCGCCGTAGGTGCGCTCCAGCTCGGCCAGGCGCTCCTCGTTCCTACCGGTGAGCAGCAGGGCATCTCCCCGCTTGGCCAGCAGCGCGATCGTGGCAGGCGCCACCTGCCCGGTCGCGCCGGTGATCAGGAACGTCCCGCCGTCGCTCATGCCTCAGCGCCTTCGAGCGGAGCCACGCGGGTGGTGATGTGCTCCATGCCCATGCGCAGGAAGAACTCGCGCGCGCCCTCGGGGGTGTCGGCCGAGCGGCGGTCCTCCTCGACCACGTACTTGTCCAGCTCGCTCTCCACGTACTGGATGCTCGGGTCCTGGGCGATGTGCGCCATGAGCGAAGGCACGTGGCCCTCGATCTCGATCATCCGGACCACGATGCCGTCCTTCATGAAGACGGACGTGCTGAGCATCCTGGTGCCGTCGGCCGTGACCCGCACCGGCGGCGCGTAGTTGGCCAGCAGGTCGCGCACCTTGTCCTCGGTGCCCGGCTTGATCCTGAACATGATGGCCAGTCGCTGCATGGCGATCCTCCATGGTCGCTCGGATTCAGCGCACAGCCTCGCCCTCTCGCCCGCCGCGCGTCTTCCCGCCCACGTACCGATCGCGGCCTCCCCTGCGCGGGGGAGGCGACGTTCCGCGGGTGGTAGACAGCGTTGATAGGCAGGGAACATGGACATCCGACTGGACGGAAAGGCCGCTCTCGTGACGGGCGGCACCCGCGGGATCGGCAGGGCGGTGACGCTCGGGCTGGCCAGGGCCGGCGCCGCCGTGCTGGCCTGCTACCGCACCGAATCCGAGGCGGCGGACAGCCTCGCACGCGAGCTCAAGAGCCTCGGCGGCGAGCATCGCCTGGTCAAGGCCGACGTCTCCGACCCGGCTGAGGTCACCAGGCTCGTCGAGGAGTGCTCCGCCGCCTTCGGCGGCCTCGACATCGTGGTGAGCAACGCCGGCGCGATCTCCCACATCCCCTTCCCCGAGCTCAGCCTGGACGAGTGGCGGCGGATCATCGACACCAACCTGACCGGGGCGTTCACGCTCACGCAGCAGGCGCTGCCGCTGCTGAGGCCCGGCTCGTCCATCGTCTACATCGGCTCGAAGGTGGCGATGGTCGGGCTGCCGCTGCGAGCCCACTACACGGCCTCCAAGGCGGCGCTGATCGGCCTGGCCCGCACGCTCTGCAAGGAGCTCGGCCCCCGGGGCGTCCGGGTCAACGTCGTGGCGCCCGGGATCATCGACACGGCCGGCCTGCCGCCCGAGCGCACCACCCAGTATGAACGGATCATCAGCCTCGGCCGCCTGGGCCGGCCGGAGGAGATCGCGGCCGTGGTCACGTTCCTGGCCAGCGACCTGGCGAGCTACGTCACCGGCGAGACCATCAACGTCGACGGAGGCACCTGACATGACCACGCCCGGCTTCCGCGTGCTGCTCAAGATGCACATCCACAGCGGCATGGAGGACGAGTTCGAGCAGGCGTGGCGATCCGTGGGAGCTGCCGTCACGGAACATCCCGCCAACCTGGGGCACTGGCTGATGCGCAGCACGAGTGAGGACAGCGTCTACTACATCAGCAGCGACTGGGTGGACGAGCGGCGCTTCAGGGAGTTCGAGGAGAGCTGGGAGCACGGCGAGCATCGCGCGCTGCTGCACCCCTATCGCGAGTCGGCCACGATCTCGACCATGCACGTGGTCGGCCACCTGCTCAAGTCCGCCGGGGAGGCGCGATGAGCGTGCGGGTGCTGCTCTGGTACCGGGCGCCGCAGGGTGAGGAGCAGGCACTCCTTGAGGCGTTCCACCTGATCAGCGGCAGACTGGCGGGCACGCCCGGCCTGCTCGGCAGCCAGCTGTGGCGGCCGGCGCACGACCCGGCCGACTTCGTCGTGGTGAGTGAGTGGGAGAGCAGGCAGGCGTTCGAGACGTGGGAACGCGGCAGCGCCCACAAGGCGGACACCGCTGCACTGCGGCCCTACCGGGACCCGCGCAGGGAGCGTCCGTTCATGCTGCTCGACGTGGTGGCAGCCTACTGATGAGCACCGCCACCGCCCGCACGGCGTCGCAGCTCGACGTGCTCGAAGCCGAGGCCATCCACATCATGCGCGAAGTGGCGGCCGAGTTCGAGCGTCCATGTCTGCTCTTCTCCGGGGGCAAGGACTCGATCGTCATGCTCCGCATCGCGGA